>JAFLZE010000100.1 GCA_029785685.1 Nitrososphaerota archaeon
TTTCGAGGGGGGAGCCGAACCGGTCCGGAGGCACCCTAACCACATCTTCGAGGTTCACAAGCTCAAACATGAATTATTCAGAAACCGGAGCACCCCTTCGGCTCAGCGATTTTAATCTTTGGTGTAGATGAGACGAACTTGGTCGCGAATCACGCCAAGGAGGGGGGCATGGCCCTCTTGTGGGCCGTCTTCCTGTGCATCTCCAACACCTGGGCCACCAAGGTCTTCGAGACCCCGGCAGCCAGAGCAGCCTGGGAAGGCGTCGCCTTCCTGTCAAAGAGGCAGCTGAGGACCACGTCAAGCTTGTCATAGTCTGCCGGAATCTCGTCGGTGGCCCTCTGCCCGGGCCAGAGCTGCGGCGACGCTGGCTTGTTTACGACGCCCCTCGGCAGGCCCAGGTAGGCTCCCAGCGCACGGACCTGGGTCTTGTAGAGATGGGCTATTGGGAGGAGGTCGACCCCGCCGTCCCCCCACTTGGTATTGCCGCAGAACACGTAGTTGCCATTCCGCTCGACGAGCATGTTCTCAAGCGGGGGGACCGACGGACACCACACTTTGCCCTCGTAGTGCACCTTCTTCGCGTTGGAATTCCGAATCGTGCGGCAACCCTTCGCCCTGCGGGGATAGACGATTTCGTAGTAGTTCGAGGGCCTGACGATTTTGCCGCTCTTCAGCTTTGATGTCCCCGAGGTTCTAGTTCGGACTTTGGGCATCATTCCGAGTTTGACGCACAACTGAACAAAATCGTCCTTCAAGCGGGACGAGCTTGTGTGATAGGCCTCCCCTTTGCTGCTACCGCTAGCCCTCAGACCCTGAAGCAGGAACGTCAGATAGCTTGAGGGGTAATCGAGTATCCATGAGGGGATGTGCTTCTGACGAGCGTCGGCTCCGCACTGACAGAACAGGTCGAACAACCCCTTGGATGGGATTCTAACTAAATCTCCCGTCAAAGAATAGCTGATTTCGTACTTCTCGAGGATTCGGATGAGCCGTCGGCTGGCATCGCCTTTGGTATACTCCGGGAGCACGAAGTCGATCCCGTAGGCGTCGTATCCCTCCATCCTCGGCCCGGAGACTTGTGGTGAAAGAACTAGGAACCTTCCTTTGGCGTCTAGAACCTGCGCTTGGTGTTCACCTCTTGTCAAGTCGGACTTCACAGGGACTACCGTCGTCCCTCTTACAGCACAGCCACCCCCGATGAACAACCCGAAGACAAAAAACAGGTCTTCCATACGAACTGAAATCGTTCGAACGGCATGTCCTTGGTTGAAAGCCACCTGGAACTCCGCGGGAAGACCTCCCACTCCGTCCCAGCCCGCGGGTATCGGAACGACTGTAGACTTGCGCCGTAGACATTCCTGTGCTGGTCGAAAGACCGGCTTTACATATCGACAGTTCCCGGTGGCCGATGGAATGACGAGCATCCGATGGTTCGGGGTGACCATGATGTCAGCGTCTCTAGACCTGAAGTTGATCATCTCTCCATTGTAATCGAAGACGAAAACACCGTCGACTTTCGATTCCTTGACCTTCTTGGTTGTGAGGTCCAATGAAAACACGACATCTCCTGTCTTGAGTTCACCGATTCCCTTCGGACCTTGTTTTGTCACGACGCGCGTCTTCTCGTCGTAACAGAAATAGCCCAGTAGGTTCTCACTCCGGTCGTCAGTCCCTGCGACCAAGTAATTCATCTTGTTCGCGTAGAAGTAGAGGATGCTCATCCTTATCCGTGCTTGGAGATTGGCGTACGGCATCCGGACTCTTTCGCCACCCAGAGCAGACAAAAATGAATCGAGGATAGGGGATATTCTGACAATCGCCGACCTTATCCCCCAAGACTCCACCAGCGATTGAGCGTCATCCACATCCTCCTTGGGGGTGTGGTCTGATGGCAGAAGCAGACCGAAGACTCTTTTCTTCCCCAGCGCCCTGACGCATAGCGCTCCGACGACTGCGCTGTCTATCCCGCCGCTCAGCCCGACCACGACCCCCTCGGCTCCCGCGCCAGCGACGGTCCTCCTGACGAACGCAGAGATGCGCTTCGCCTCCCGGGGGGCGTCCAGGTCTAACCCGCTAGGCGCCACCCCCTCCTAGCCGTATTCCCGCGTTTTAACCGCTTTTGGAACGCGAGGCCAAGGTCAGACGAGGCGTACCCTGCCGCCGCCGAGGGAGATCGCCTTGACGCGGGCCACCTTCAGGGAGGCGAGGAGCTCCGAGTCCACCGTCGCGACGACCCCGTCCAGCGTCTTGGCGGCGGAGACTATCTCGTCGTCGACCTTCGCGTCCCCGCACCGCTCCGGTGAGAACTTTGAGGAGAGTTCGAGGGCTACCCTGGCGGTCCGGGCCCTGCTCCCGCCCTCTGACGCCAGGCTCTCCAGTTCCGACTTCACGCACTCTAGGAGTATGGGACGGAACCCTCCGACGGCTTCGACTGTGTCCTCGAACCAGGTGGTCGGCGCCTCCGCCACAGCCATCAGGAAGCTGCTGTCGAAGATTACCTTCTGCAACGTCCCACTTGCCTCGGGCGCTTACCATAGGCTTTGGGACGTAATTAACTCCATCCATGTTTCTTCCTCCCTCCCCATGAATTTAATCCCCTCACCCTCGAACCCTTGATGGATTGGCCAGGGCCCTGCCTCTCTCGATGCTAAAAGACGGCCGTCTCGTAGAATCGGTCGGATGAGGCACACGAAGAAGGAGCTGAGGGAGCTCGTCTCCTCCGTGAGGGACGGGACGTTCCACTACGAGGGGAGGCCGAAGCGTCCCCTCGACTGGTCCTCCTACGACGAGGCCCAGGCCTACGAGCTCGCTGACATGCTCTACCTGATCAGGATGCTCGTCGACGAGGCTGCCGCTCGCCTGCCTTTGCCGGAGAAGAAGGGGCGCGGGAGGCCCCCCGTCCACTCCCCTTCAGACGTCGCAAAGGTCCTCCTGATGCAGTCGTACTTCGGTGTCTCGAACAGGGTCGCGGCAGGCTTCGCCCTTGTCTTCAAGGAGAAGCTCCGCCTCTCTGACACGTTCTCCTACAAGACCATCGAAAGGGGGTACGACCCCGGGCCTGTCACCCGGATCCTCCAGGAGGTCTTCAGGCTCACCAACGAACTGGGGAACGCCAACGAGGACACCTTCTCGGTGGACGGGACCGGGGACCCGACGTCGGCGAAGGTCAACTACGAGTCGGTGAGGTCGGAGCAGAGGAGGAAGGACGATGATGCGGCGAAGAAGGGCTCGTCAGCAGCAGCCTGGCCCTCGTCCAGGCACGGGTTCCAGTACGCGGAGTCGTCGGTCGGGGTGCACACGAAGCTTGTCGCAGGGTTCAGGTCCACCCCCGACCACTCGGTGGGGGAGCTCCTGATGTTCCCCTCGGTCCTCTCCCAGACTCACATCAACTGCCCGAGGCTGAGCACCGTGCTCGGGGACGGCCTCTACACGACGAGGCCCGCCTGTTCGATGGTGGCCCAGCAGGGGGCCAGGCCGTTCTTCTTCCCCCACACCAACTCCATCTTCATGAGCCACGGGGTACCGTCCTGGATAGAGATGATGTACTCCTTCGTCGAGGACCCCCAGAAATGGCTGGAGACCTACCACATGCGCTCCATGTCCGAGACCGTCAACTCGGTGGACAAGAGGAGGTTCCCCTGGAAGCTGAGGAAGAGGCTGGCGTGGAGGAAGGACTCGGAGTCGTTCCTGAGGAGGGGGGTCTACAACATCAGGCAGTACTCGTACCTGACATACCTTCAACCCGGTCTCGTCAGAGAGCTACGCCGGTGAATTACGTCCCAAAGCCTCTTCGCGGCGAATGGTTTAATTTGACCTCACTCATGACATCTGGCATGGCGCGGCTACGGGGCCTTGCCGCTGCAGTCGCCGGAATGTCCCTTTTGGTCGCGCTATTCGCTCCTTCGCCCTCAGTCTTCGCAGCTTCAGGCAGTTGTGTCTACATCGACGGACCTTGTCTTGTGCTGGGACCTTCTGACATCGTGGTACAGAACCAGCCTACCTGTGCGTCGATTGGAGGGACATGGGACCCGACGCTCTTCCTGTCTCCGTCCGAGGCCCCTCCGGACGGAGCGAATCTGAATCTCACTAGAGTCGGGGTTTTGACTGTCTTCCAGTCGTTGGGACAGCACGTCTGCGCCGTCAACAAGACCGTCGTCGTGGGCAGGGGCGACCCGCTGGCGGCGGGGAACAGCGCGATACTCTTCATCAATTCGAGCGGGAAGATCGTGAACCAAGGTACTTTTGGAATAGCCTTTCAAGCGCCACCCCAGAACCCTCCGCCCGAGATTCTGAACAGCGGTTCCATATTCAACTACAACCTCAGCACGTTCGCTTTCTCGCAGGACCTGTATAACCTGCCGCCCATCTATTTGACGTACGAAGGACAGGTTCCAGCCAATACGTCGAGCGGGCTGTGCGGCGGGGGTATCTGCCATGACCAGGTAGCCATCTCTTCAACAGGCAGCGTACAGAGCCAAGATGGAAGCGTGACATCCTCCCACGGGTGAACTCGCGGGCTTCCAGCCCCTGTTCCATGCGTATAGTCCCTGCTTCCTCGGCCTGGCTTGC
>JAFLZE010000101.1 GCA_029785685.1 Nitrososphaerota archaeon
CGGGAGAAGGACTCCTCGAAGAGTTCCAGAAGCCATACCTGTACAAATGGGATCTCGTCCGGAAGGACTACGCCCTCCGCCTGAGGGTTGACGCTATCGTCTGGGTTAAGGGAAGCGAAGACCCCCTGACATACTCCGCAACTTCTCCCCTCGCCACCTGGTCGAGTTGGTCGAATCTGCCGTCGAACACGTGGAGGTGATATCCCCTGTTCCCGGAAAAGTAAAGCCTGACCGCCCCTGGGTCGACTCCGAAGTCCTCAGTGAGGAAATCCACGACTCGCCTGGCGTGGTCCCCGGCGGCATCGAGGCAAACCTGACAGGTTCCGTGGAACTCGGCCGTGGATCCTCCGCACTTCGGGCACTTCGCAGGCCGGGGGAGTTTCCCTGAAGTGGAACACTTCTCGCAGTACCAGACGTCGTGCCCCCTCTTGCACGTGGTGGGGATGTCCGTGGCGTCAATATCGAAGATCAGCTCGGCCCCCAGCCATCCCTTCTCCTCAATGGGCCTGGTCGGGAGTTGGTAACGGGCGTTGGAACAGTAAACCGACGACGGGGACTGCTTCACAATCTCCGCAAGCGCTTCCCCCTCGCTCCGGAATGAGAGGTGTCTCACCATTCCTCCCCCGAACGGGATGTAGCCGAACTCTCTGGATGCGATCTCCCCCGGGAACTCAACAATCGATTGGCCTTTCTCGAAGTAGAACTGCTTGTAAGCCATGCGCAGGAAGGCCGAGGTCTTCTCGTTCATTCGAAACGACTGCGTCGCCGGGCGCGGAAGATAAAGAATCCGTGTCGCCAGGGATGGGTGTGGGGAGTCACAGGGTCGGGAGGGACAAGTTCCACTATCTCTGGAGCCGAAATCACAGACCGGTCCTTCGAGTCGTCCCCGGTGACGAGGTAACCTTCGAGATAAACGACGTCAGCTCCTGGCAGGTGACCAGGGACTCCGTCGCCGAAAGGCCTGAGTTCGACCAGTCCAAGCTCTATCCCCTATCCGGACCGGTGCACGTCGAGGGGGCTGAACCCGGGGACACCCTCCTGGTGGACGTGCTAGGGGTAGAAAACGATGATTTCGGCTGGTCCATCATACTTCCGGGAGAAGGACTCCTCGAAGAGTTCCAGAAGCCATACCTGTACAAATGGGATCTCGTCCGGAAGGACTACGCCCTCTTCGAGAAAGGAATCAAGGTCCCCCTGCGCCCCTTCTGTGGCGTGATGGGGGTGGCACCCCCGGAGCCTGGAGTCTCGGCCGTGATGCCTCCAGGAAGGCATGGGGGGAACTTGGACATCAAGCACCTTACAACGGGGAGCAGGCTGGAGCTCCCTGTCTGGGTGGACGGGGCGCTTTTCTCCACTGGGGACCTGCACGCGGCCATGGGAGACGGCGAGGTCTGCGTGAGTGCCATTGAATCCGCAGGGCGGGCCAGGTTCAGGTTCGACCTGGCGAAGAAGACCGGACTGGGGTGGCCGAGGTATTTTTCGAGCGGGGAACAGCAGGCGAAGAGAGGGTACTATGTGACCACTGGCATCGGCCCGGACCTCATGGCGGCGTCCAAGTCTGCCGTCCGGGGAATGATCGACCATCTTACTGGGACCTATGGCATCGGGCGGGAAGAGGCGTACGTCCTCTGCAGCGTCGCGGTAGACCTTAGGATACACGAAGTGGTGGACGCCCCCAACTGGGTCATAGGCGCCTTCGTCCCACTGGACATCTTCCCCTAAAGGGACGACTCTTTCCCTGCTGGGTCCCTCGGGCCATCGTCCTACCCGGGCTGTTATATCGGGCGCGAGGCCCTTGGCAGTCGGCTTGAGGGTCCTCCCTTGAATCATGTCTAGAATCTGGGGCTGCGAAAGTGTACTCACTAGTGGTCGGCCTTCCCTTCTCTCCCCTAGACTTCGACCTCGGTCAGCTCGCCCGGGGCGAATGGAATGCGTCGGTGGATAGGTTCAGGCCCTGGTACCTTCCTCCAGAGAGGGATGGGAAGCCCTTCGTGCTACCTGACAGTCCGCAAGCTCGACCCACGGGATGGTATCATGCTTTACTCTGATACGGTGGTCAATCCGAGCGGCGGTCCATCGAACTTCGCCCTGGGTATCATGGGCAACGACGAAGGCCAATGCCATGCTCGGCTCGGTGCTAGGCGTCCCGCCCTCCTATCATAGGAGGAAATGTGTCCGAGCCGTCGAAGACAGATGGAGGAGCGACCAAGCGACGGTCATGCGAGTCCTGGCCAGCGTCCACTCGACGTTGGCGAGCGCTAACCCAGGCCCGGGAGGAAGGACTTCGCTCTGAAAATCCAACCATCTCTCAAGATGTTGGGCAGGCTGAAGCGCGGTATGGCCGCCTGGTGGGGCCGGCCGGGCGATTGGGTCAGATACCTCTAAAAAACCGACTTTTCCGCATGCGTATCCTGACCACGGGCTGGACCCGGTGTATCTGGCTTCTACTCCTTCCTCTCCTCTTGCACACCCCTGTCCTTGGCCCGCCGGTGTTACCCTCAGGGTCGGCCGAGAGCCCAGTCGTCCTCGCCCCTGGATACTATGTCTATTTCCCCGTAGATGCTTACATGAACGGGACCGTGGTCAGTTACTCTCTCACGAGCAATGCGAGCGTCACTACGGCCTTCTTGACGTCTACCCAGCTCGCGGATTTCGGTTCCGGGCAGCTATTCAACTCCGTGGCCTATCACAATGGGTCGAGCGACTCCCAGACGCTACGGATCAACACCGGCTCCTATGACATACTCATCTATGCCTACGACGGCAGCGCCAATGCGACCCTGTCGCTGACGGTCTACCCTAACAACCCGCTGGGGTTCGGGCCCCTCGCTCCTCCGGAGCCCTCGGGTATAGCAACCTATGGGATCACGAACCAGTCGGGAACCGACGTGCCTTATGCCGTGGCCTCGACTGGCGTAGTGGGCGTCGCTGTCGTATCTGCCCTGGACGCGTACAACGCCACGGCCGGGTCCGTAGGGGCGAACCCCTCGGGAGCGACCTTGCAGCTGAACTCGATGCTGGTCGTGGAGGAGCATGGGGGCACGAGCCAGGTCTACTGGTGCCAGAACACCCCAGATTTCGTCACTGCGGCATCGCAAGTCGCTCTCGCCGACAACGTCTGGAACTCCAGTGCCAGCGGCTTCCTCTCGAACGAATCCATCACGTCGGAGGGAGGAGGCGGGTACGTGTCGACATTCCAGCAGCAGGGAGCAACTGAGTATTACTACGCCTACGAGAGGTCCAACTCCACATATTCGCTCCCACTGATGATTGCACTCTCCATGAACGCGACTGCCGTTCCGGGGACAGGCGTCCTAGTGCAGTTCGGCGCGCAGATGAGTAATGTAGCGGGGACCGACTGGTTCGATAACGTCACGATTCACGACCCGTCAGTCACCTATGCCTACTTCTTCACCGCCGGAAATTACACAACCCCCACTGGCAACTTCTACGATACTGAACTAGTCTTTGGGGGAGAGGGAGGAGGTGAGTCTACCACATTCACCCAACTGTCGGCGGGCCTCGGGCTGTACTATGCGAACGGCACCTCCGTGTCACTGAACGCGTTCCCGTCGTATTTCAGCTTCGGCCAGGACACGGCCGAATCCGCGGCGAACCTCGCAGTTCAATACCTAGGAGAAGGCAGAGCGAAGGTATCTGTGGGGACCGCCGACTACGCCTACCTGGGAGCGGCCTCAGGGAGGTTCTCTCTCCAGGCGGTTGAGTCGCTCCTCGCGTCACCGGGGACCAACTCCACCACGTTGTCGGAGTCGAGTCCTTCCGCAGGAGGAAGCGGAGTCCCCGAGTTCCCCTACCAGTTCGCGGGCGCCGTGATACTCGCCGCCCTAGTTTCGCTCTCCTATCTCGGGGCCAGGAAGTTCCTCCGCGCACCGAGTGGCCCCAGGACTTTTAACCGGAATGAGGCTCACCCTGGGCTATAAGCCATCGTGGTTCGCCCTGTCATCGACGCTTTATTGCACTGGCGGCTTGTGAGGGGAAGAAGCATGTTTATTCGGTCCTTCTTCCTCGTAGACCGACTCGTACTTCTCCGTCTTGGGAACAATGCAGAGGAACTCCGCGTCCCCCTTCCCGGTGTTCCTGTACCAATGGGAGGTCCCATTCGGGATGAAGATTGAGTCCCCGGCCTTCACTTCATGGACCTCGTTCCCAATCCCCACTTGATAGCTGCCCTTCAGGACATACTGCTCATGTTCGATGTCAGGGTGGTGATGTCGTGGGATGCTCCCGCCGGGCTCGATGGTGAACTTCCGCATCTCGAAGTTGGGGGCTCCATCACGTCTGTCAAGAAGCCACTCTATCTCGGTTTTCACTGCATTCTGCACCTTCTCTGGCCTGACGGTCCCCGCTGGTTTCACTGTCGTGGTTCTCCCAAGGCACGTTCTGATTTTTTAACGTGCCGCCATACGCCTGCGACAGTGAAACTCGCGGACTGCTACTACGACGAAGGGGTCCTCTATGACCCCGAGTCGTCGACTTGGGGGCGGACCGAGGCCGCCGACAGTTGGGTGAATGTGGTAGACTCACCTCCTCCCTCTCCCCCAAAGAC
>JAFLZE010000102.1 GCA_029785685.1 Nitrososphaerota archaeon
CTGAGATGATCGCCGTCCCGTTCGTCATAATCTGGACCCTGCTGCTCATCACGCTGAAATTCTCGAAGCCAAAGTACGATGCCCCCCTGCTCTTCGTCATCGCGGCCATCGCGGGTAACATTGTCGGAGGGGCCACCGCAGAGCCCCTTCAGCCCATCCCCGCGCTTGACTTCACAGTCCACAACACGATGTGGATTCCAGCGCACATACACTTCATGATGGCAACGTTCACCCTAGGCTCGTTCTTCGCGTTCCTGTACTGGATGGTGCCGGAGCTGCTTAACAGAAGGCTCTACTCGCAGGGCCTTGGGATCTTCCACTTCATCGGCTGGACGGTCGGCATGGGGGCGCTTGAAGCCGCGTTCAAGGTCCAGGGGATTGAGGGCGCGGTCAGACGCGAGATAGCCTGGCCTGCGCTCTACGAGCCGTGGTTCCAGATGGCCATGATCGGCGCTTGGCTCGCTGCGGTTTCGGTCATCGCGTTCGCCGTAAACATGCTGATGACTTGGCGCCTTTCGAAGGAGACGGCTCCGGTCGCGGTCCCCCAGTGGGTCTCGATGGGCCTCGCTCTCGAGACGCAGGCGAGGATTAACGAGGGGACCTATGACCCCAACGTCATCTACAGCAGGGTGCAGGTGCCGGTCGGCCTGAAGCAGATGCCGCAGGTCGTGACCGAGAGGGCGAGTAGGCCGGGAGGCTCGCGGGTGTCCGGTGTCGCAAGGGCGGTTACCAAGATGCTGAAACTCGGAAAGGTGAACGGGGGCGTGCAGCAGGGTGCCGGAGCGCCAGAGCAGGGGGCCTAGCTGATGGTAGCAAAGAAGAACTTCATCGCAATCGCTCTGCTCCTGGTCTCGTCGGTACTGTGGGCGACGGCCATAATCAGCGCGAGCAACAGCGGGTTCTTTGAGAACGAACCGGCGGTCGAGATGATGGTGATGGGCGGGGCCATTTCGATGGTCGCCGCTGCGATTTGGAGGCCTTGGTGGTAAGATGAAAGTCTCCGAGAACATCTGGGTCATCGCAGCTGTGATTTACGTCGCAGGGATGCTCCCGCTCTGGTACTACTACAACATCGCCCCGTTCGACAGGTTCAGCAGCATCGCACAGACGCTCCCGTACATTTCAATTTTCGGGGCGGTGTTCGTCCTATTCACCCACATACTTGTCGGGGCGTGGGGAAAAGGCCCGAAGGACGAAGACCTGTAATCCCAAAGTATAAACAGACAATTCCGCGACGGACTGCAACATGCCAACGGCCCCTGCCGATCCCCCCACCCCGCTGAAGACCCAGACGTACCGTTTCAGCGTCACAGGGACGAGACCAGTGCTACAGTTCGACCTCATCCCGGGAGCCGGCGCAGAACAGAAAGCGCCCCCAGACAAGCTCGTAATCGAACTGCACTCGCCCATCTCAGGGGAGGTCTTCGAAGCAAGGACTTCCGTCGGAAGGATTGAGGTCGACAGAGACGGGAGGGTGATGTACTTCTGTCAGAAGGGGGAGGATATCGGCTTCACTTTGTTCGTAGGGCGCTCGGTAACAGTCACGTTATCGAGAGGGAGGGGCGAGGTGTTGGTCACTTCGCCATCAAAGATACTTGAGGTAGAGCACTCCCAAACCGGTAAGGGGGACCTGAATTCACCCAGCACCGACAGTGTGAAAATAAAGCTCGAATAGGATGGAATCCGTGCATATTAGGGTACAAGTAATCTATAAATAGAATACGCAGGAGAGAATGCGGGTTGACCAGAGTCTCCCGCAGCGTTGACATCTCTGCTCCGGTCGAAGCGGTCTTTGCATATTACGCAAGGCCAGAGCACATAGCGAAGACATTCCCTGACGATGTGAGCATAAGGGTCACCCCCGTGAAGGTGAAGGACAACTTCGGGGTCGGGACAGTGTTCAGGATTTCAGGGGACTTCGGTGGGAGGCACCTCGAATGGGACAACGAGACAGTCGAGTACGCCGACAACAGACTGATCAGGACGAAGGCGATCAACGGGCCCTTCAGGAAGAACGACATCGCCGTAAAGTTCGAGCCTTCCAGCGACGGTACGAAACTCACCTTCGAGGCAGACTACGAGCTGGGTTACGGTCTGCTGGGCGCGGCCATCGACAAGATCAAGATCAAGAAGGAAGTCGAGATGGGGATCGAAAGGAGCTGCTGGATTGTCAAAAGATACTTGGAGAACGGCAAGTCTTCCAGCGAGATGGCCGGCCAGATCGCCCAAGGAAACTGAGCCTCTGACCCTTTCAAGCTTAATACTCCAAGCACTTGGGTCGAACCTGTCTTGCGCAGGCATACGGTTCTTCTCGTCCTGTTTCTGCTCGCTATAGCGCCCCTGGCCGCCGTGTCTAACGCCTCAACAGCGCCGTATGCAAAGTCGGGCGCCTTTGCCTCTTACACCGCGGAGGGGGGGTTCATCGAGTACTTCCAAGGCGTGCTCGGAAACATAACTTACAACGTCCTCGCAGTGTATCCGAACGGGTCGATGCTCCTGCACGTGTACGAGAACATAACAGCGGGCCAAGACCTCCCTCAGACAATCCGCACGTTCAACAGCACAGACAGCGTGTCAAACCCCCAGGACTTCCCTGCCGTTTCGCTGTCGAACCTCTCCTCCGGGCACATCTTCTTCCAGAACGTCAGCTCCACGTTCGTCTCCAATGACACGGCTTCGGTCCCAGCCGGACTCTTCGACACGATGAAGTTCTCTGGGACGGGCCCGAACGACACTACCTACACTTTCTGGTTCGACAGGGGCACGGGGCTCGTGGTAGAGGAGAGCTCGGGGACCTCGGCGGTGGAACTCGAGTCTTCGAACATAGCCGTGCCGATAGGCCCGCCGAGCGGACTTAACGGCGAGATCCCCTACGAGCTGGTCTTCGTCTTGGCATTTGCCATCGGAGGCGGTCTATTCTTCTGGATGAGGCATCACTACGGCAGCGCCGCGCAGAAGAAAACCATTTCAGCCGCGCCGAAAAAATAGGGCTCCACTACGCGAGTATGTCTTCTACATCTTCGTCCTTCGGTGCGAACTGTGAGAGGTCGTATTGCGGGTCAGGCTCGGCCATCAGGATGATGCCGAGCATGATGAACCCCAGCATCGCGAAGAGCCCGAACACAAAATAGTACAGCCCGAATACGCTGAATGTGGTCGCGACCTGGAGGACAGGAATCAAACGCGTGGCGATGCTCTTCTGGTTTACTTAAGGGTTTCAGACCCTGAAACGTCGTTCTTACCTTACAGGTTAGGGATAAATACACGAAATCTTAAGACGTGACGGCGCAGTCTTTGCGTAGGACTTCGAAATATTTCTGGGTCGGGGCAGCATGGGTCGCGTTCTTGGTCGTCTCCATGTTCACGCTGTCTTTCGCCATCAACGCCTATTCTTCGGAACTTTCGACGATCTATGTGCCTCAGGTGTCAGGAGCCCCTAACCTAGGGAACCCAGGGAGCGAGTCGTTCTGGGGCGGGGTGTCGACCGAATCAGTCCCGCTTATCCCGACGAGCAACTATCCACCCTCGGGGGAGACCAACCTCGTAAAAGTGCAGATGGCGTGGACCAACGCCACAGGAACCCCTGAGCTCGTCGTCAAGTTGCAGTTCCCAAACGTCGGTTCTTCTCCCAGTTACGGGTCATCGGTCCCGGTTCCCGTCCTTAACGACACCGGCAACCCAGCGGGTCGCCTGTTCCCGATGTACACGGACCCCTCTTGCCTGTATCCGTATTCTTCGTGCTATGGCGGGACCTATCCTCAGGACACTGGGTTCCTCCAGCTCGCGCAGGGCACCCAGTATTCCTACCCTGAGCAGGCGATGGTGATATTCGGAATATCGCCAGGCGCCAACACTACAGGATGGTATCAGGTTTCTTACAAACCCAAGATGGTCCCAGGGACCTCCGGGGCGCTGGGTACCGGCTCGGGAGGCGCTGCCGAAATCTGGCTGTGGAGCAGCAACCCCACTGACAACTCGTCTTCGGACGCCGCATATCCTGGTATGACATTCCCGAACGGGACCGCTGTGAGCACGTCTGACTTCGGCCTCCCAGGTCACGCGTCGTATGCGATTGACGGATACACCAACTCTACTTCGTTCTATCAGATAGGAGGGATTCCTGGTTCCTCTCAGTACCCGTATATCAATACCCCGGCACTCCAGTCTCTGAACACGTCAGTGACAACCCAAGTCACTCAGTTCATGAACCCGTTCATGGTCCAATCGCACGGAGTCTACGACGCGTCCTCTAACACATGGACCGTCGAGTTCGTCCGGGCCCTGAACACTTCACAGCTCTCGAAGCTCGGGGAGAACCACTACCAGTTACAGATGAGCCCGTCTTCGTCTTCTGACTACTACATCGCGTTCGCAATCACCCAGGGCAACGGGAGCGAAACATACCTTCTGTACTACAACAGCGTCTCATTCTGGTGGGGATTCAACTTCCAAGGGAACAACGGTTTCGCCGGATACGACAACCAGTTCGGTCACCCTGCGAACCCATCCCCATAGTCAGTCTACGAAGTCCGCTCGCCGCTCATAC
>JAFLZE010000103.1 GCA_029785685.1 Nitrososphaerota archaeon
ACGGGCTCGAGCCCCCCGTAGGACACGCACTCCCCATACCCCACCGCTCCGTTGGAGGTCTCCACCTTCACTATCGCGATGTCCATCGGGTGCTCCGCCCCTCCTACCACCGCGAGGGCGTCCCTCTCGTAGAACTCGGTGGTCGGCTGCCCTATCCTGACCGCTTCGATCTTCGAAATCTTCATCGTCTGGGTCGAGCCGAACCTAGGTTTAAAATCGTTTCAGGGGCCCGCAGGGAGCGGCTCGGCTTCCACCGGGTTCCTGAGCGTCCCTATCCCCTCGACAGTCGCCTCCACCAGGTCCCCTGGCTTCAGATACGGGGCGCCGCTGAACAGGGCCACGCCGGCCGGGGTCCCGGTGGAGATCAGGTCGCCCGGGAGGAGGGGGGTCATCATCTCCGCGATGAGCGGGGTGGACATCGCTCTCTGGGACCTGCTCGGGAAGGAGCTGGGAGCGCCGATCTACAAGCTCCTGGGCGGGGCGGAGCGGAGGGTCAAGGGCTACATTACAGGGGGGTACTACAGGGAGGACAAGGACATACCGACCCTGATAGAGGAGGAGCGGGCGTACCTGAAGGCGGGGTTCGACACCGTGAAGATCAAGATAGGCGCGCTCCCGCTGGCTCAGGACATCAACCGGATAAGGAGCGTCAAGGAGGCCTTCGGGGACAAGATCAAGATCGCTGTGGACGCGAACAACACACTCGACTTCAACTCCGCCCTGCGGATGGGGAGGGAGCTGGAGAAGCTCGACGTCATCTGGTTCGAAGAGCCCATCCCCACCGACCAGCCGGCGCTGAGCGCCGAGCTCGCCAGGACCCTCGACGTCCCTATCGCCGGGTACGAGACAGCGTACACCCTCTACGAGTACAGGGACTTCATAGAGTCCCACGCAGTGGACATCGTCCAGAACGACGCGGCCTGGAACGGTGGGATCACCGAGATGCTGAGGATAGGGACCCTCGCCAGGGCCCACGGCTTCCCCGTGATACCCCACTACTCAGCCGGGGGGATAGGCTTCGTGGCGAGCCTCCACGCCGCCTTGGCGATGAACTCGCCGATGATCGAATATCACCTCAGGCCCAACCCGTTCAGGGACGGCCTGGCCGGGGACGCCATAAGGCACGAGAAAGGGGAGTTCCTGCAGCCCAGGAAGCCTGGGCTGGGCATAACCCCAGACGAGAAGGTAATCGAGAGGTACAGGCTGAAGGGCTGAGGGTCCAACGGTTGGACGGTTCTGACGCCGAGCAATACCACAGGGGGTCTTAAATGCAAACTGCGGATGTGTTTGTGTGAAGCTCTCGACCTGGGCGAGGCCCTGCGGCATGTCGGCGAGGAACCTCGAGGCGTTCGGCACGGTACGGCACCGCCAGTTCGGCGGGGAGAGCCTGTCTGATGCAGGAGGTCACAGGTACGCGAGTACCAGTGCCTGCAGGTGAAGCAGGAAGAGTCGACTCAACGTGGTCGAGATGACCATAAGACTCAGAACGGCTAGTAGTCCGACCTGTCGACCAGGTTCCGGGCCCCGCCCGTCGTCAGCGCCAGCCTAAGGTTCTCCGCCGCTGCCTCCTCGGCGCGCCTGAGCGCCTCTTCGGCCCCCAGCCCCCCGGCGGTGTGGAACGTCCCGTAGAAGTTGGGGAGTGACCAGAGCCCCGAGGAGAAGTCCTCCTTCCCGCCCTTCCTCCAGAAGACGTCGGTGGCATACCTGGTCTCGGGCCTCTCCTTCAGAAGCCTCTCCACCGAGGGCTCGTCTACGGTCTCCGCCCGCCCTACGTTCACGAGGACCGCTCCGCGTTTCATCCCGGAAAGCGCCCGGTACCCGAGGACGGATCGCGTCTCCTTGTTCAGGGGGAGGGCGTCGACTATGGCATCTGCTTCTGGGATGGACTCCTCCAGTTGGTCCGGGGACCTCCGGTCGTCGAATGCCTCGGGGGCTCTGAAGGACCTCGAGACCCCTGCAGTCCTCATACCGAAGGCCGCCTTCCCGATCTGCGCGACCGCGCTCCCTATGGCGCCGCACCCGAGGACGAGCAGGGTCCTCCCCCTCAGGATGTAGTTCTCGGTCCGGGCCTCCACCCCAACCCCCTTCGCAGCTGCGAGGAGGAGCGCCCAGGCGTGCTCCGCCGCAGGGACGGTGTACGCCCCCGCGTTCGAGTAGATGTCGACCCCGGCCGGGACCTTCGCGAAGTCGAGGTCGTCCACCCCCGCAGAGATGGTCTGCAGCACTTTGATGGAGGGGAGCCGCCGGAGGATGGAGTAGTCGATATCCGAGGGCCAGGCGATGACCGCGACGCACCCCGCCAGCGCCTGCTCGCCGGCGGAAGCATCGACCACGCCGAATCCGTCAAGGATCCGCCTCGCTTCAGGGTGGAGGCGGCCCGCGGAGAGGATCAATGGCAGCCCCTAGAATACGGTCGAGGAGAAGAGCTCCATGGACTTGTACCTCGGATAGTCCATGAACATCAGCTCGAAGCGCTGACACCCGAGGTCCACGTACTTTTTCAGCCTCTCCCTGACCTGGGCCGGGGTCCCCACTATGGCCTTCTCCAGGTCGAAACGATAGTCGGCCGAGGGGAGCTGCACGATGCTCGACCCCAGGGCGTCCACCACGGACATGACCCGCCTCTTCTTCTCCCTGAGCTCGTCCTCGTCTTCGGCGATGAGGACGTGGACGTGGATGCTCCTCTTGACCTCGTCGGCCCTCCGGCCGTTCTTCTTCAGCTCCCCGGTGAGGATGTCCCCCTTCTCCTTGTACTCGGCGTAGGTAGGCTCGGCGCCTATGTCCCACTCGTCGGCGTACTTCGCGGCCACTCCCAGGACCCGGCGGCCCCACCCGCCGATGAGCAGGGGGACCTTCCTGGCGGGCCTCGGGTTGTTCACCATGCCGTCCACCTTGTAGTACTTCCCCTGGTAGGAGAACTTCCCTCCCTTCATCAGCCCCTGAATCACCTCGACCCCCTCGACCAGCATGTCCACCCTCTTCCCAGGAGGCGGGAACTCGTACCCGAGGGCGTTGTACTCTAGCTGGTACCACCCTGCGCCGTAGCCGAGGACGAACCTGTTCCCCGACATCAAAGCCAGGGACGAAGCCATCTTCGCGACGATGGCGGGGTTCCTGTAGTTGTTGCAAGCGACCCAGGTCCCCAGCTCCACCCTGCTCGTGATCTGTGACAGCGCGCTGAGGGTGGTCCAGACCTCGAACGTCATCCCGTCCTTCCCGAGCATGAAGTGGTCGGGGGACCAGAGGGACCCGTACCCCAGCGACTCGGCCGTCTTCGCGAACTCTGCCACCCTCTTCCAGGTGACGTCGTCGTTGAGGGTCAGGTCGTAAAGCCCCCAGTATTCCTCCGCGCCCGGGGTGCCGGTGGCGTCGCCCGCGTAGGTGGGGAGGGCCACTCCAAAGGAAGCGTCTATTCGGCCCACGATGGAGGGAGCGCTCCAAAGGGTAAAAACCTTGCCGACTCCCTCAAATCCCCCCGGATGACCCCCCGGCCATGGGCGGGTCAAGGTACGACGTCAAGGTCAGGGTAGGCGGGAGCGGGGCCAGCGTGTGGAGGGTGGGCCTCGGAGGTGCGCCCATCGGGGGACTGTTCTCACAGGTCACAGGGGAGGAGGCGGCGGCGACCGTGAAGGCCGCCCTCCGGCTCGGGCTCAGGCATTTGGACACGGCACCGTACTACGGGATGGGGTTGTCCGAGGAGAGGATAGGGGAGGCCATCAGAGGCAGAAGGAGGGGAGAGTACACGGTCTCCACGAAGGTGGGGCGGGTGCTGGTCCCGGTGAGCCCGGACAAGCCACCGGGGGCCGAATGGTCCGACACCCATGGCATGACAGCCGTCTTTGACTTCAGCGAGGACGGAATCAGGAAGTCGGTGGAGGGGAGCAGGGCGAGGCTTGGGGTCGAAGACTTCGACATCCTCTTCCTCCACGACTGCGATGGGCGGGAGGAGGAGGCGGTCAGGCACGCTTACCCTGCGCTGAAGAAGATGAAGGAGGCGGGGGAGGTCAGAGCGATCGGCGCCGGGCTGAACAGGCACGAGACGGCCCTCAAGCTCGCGAAGGCGGCGGAGTTCGACTGCTTCCTACTCGCGGGGAGGTATACCCTCCTGGAGCAGGGGGCCATGGATGAGTTCTTCCCCTACTGCGCGGACAGGACGATCGGGGTCATCGCCGGGGGGGTGTTCAACAGCGGCATACTGGCGTCGGGGGTGGGGCCGGGGGCGACCTACGACTACGCCCGCGCCCCCCGGGAGGTGCTCGAGAAGGCGAGGAAGATCGGAGAAGCGTGCGAGCAGGCGGGGGTCAGCCTCAAGGCGGCCGCGCTCCAGTTTGTGCTGGCGAGCCCCGTGGTGACTTCAGTGGTGATAGGGTGCCGGTCCCCCGCGGAGGTCGAGCAGAACTTCCGGGCGCTGGGCGAGAGGGTCCCGCGAGGCCTCTGGGACGGGCTGAAGTCGCGGGGGCTTCTGAGGGAAGACGCCCCGACCCCCTGACCGGGAGGGCGTCGCCTCGGCGGGGAGATGGAGGCAGACGCGGGTGGGAGC
>JAFLZE010000104.1 GCA_029785685.1 Nitrososphaerota archaeon
CACACTAGGAGAGGAACAAAACCTCTATAGAGGTGTTGCCATTATTATATACTAACCCCACCAACCCAACGAACATCAACCCCGTCTTTCCGCTTCGTGCTACACCGGGGTACTCTCACAGGTCTCTCAGCGGTTTAATAAGTCGGAGTGATTTCCACTTGTTGATGGACTTCGTAACGTCGGTCAGTGTTGTAGTTCTCCCAATCTTAGCCACCATAGGTGCAATCACACTCTACAAAGCGATGTGCCTCAGACGCCAACTAAGAAAAAGCTAACCACGAAGGTGAGGGACGACGCCAGGAGTCATCCCAGGCTCGCTCTACCCGAATGCTCCTGACAGCCCAGGAGACGGGGCGGGTTTGAGGAGCCCGGAATGAACGCATCCTGAATGGCGGCCCGCGTGACTGGCGTTTCCCATGCCATTAGTATATACACGGTTCACACGAACGCTCTCTCATCGGAACCTCTTTCGAGACCAGATTAGAATCACCATGCAAGTTTCAAGCCGTGGAGCCGCCGAGGTTGGTCAAACCAGAGGGTTAAATCAAAAGACTGCAGATGCCTACCTCATGGAGATAGAGGACTATATGAGGGAAATCCGCAGACAAAGGAGAGGGAAGAATGTGTTCTTCGGACTCGCCATCTGCTTCTTGGTTGTCTTTGGCGGGCTGAGCATTTACTACTCTGGGATGCTGGACAACAAGAGTTCCGCTTACCGCTCCCTCCAAGGCCAGTACAACTTCCTCTCATCGAACTTCGCCTATCAGCGCGGACAACTGAACGAGCTACAACAGGAGATGAGCAACGTGCTGAACTACTACGACCAGCAGCGAGTCATCTATCAGAGCCCCGGCGCCAACGTCTCACTCTCGATATGGTCCCGGGACCAGATCATTCCTCCCGGCCAGTGGGTCTCCTGGGACTTGCTTGACACGTTCGTGAACCACATCCAAGTAAGCTCCAACGCCACCGCGGAGTATATCATTGTCGACCAAGGGAACTTCGTCGGCCTCGTTCAGAACGAGGCCTATGTGCCGGTGGTTGACAACACGACCACCGCATTCTCGTACACTGCACGTATCTCACAGGGTTGCTCAGGCTACGTGTTGGTGATTTACAACCACTCAAGCCACCTCTATCCTTACCTGCCCGCTGAATCGCTGTCTCGAAGTTATCCACTACGTTCCTCCCGACATCATCTGACTGCTTGACTTGGGTGGGCACGTCCAGCTCGACCCAGCCATCGATTCCCATGTCGCCTACCTTTCTCGGATTCACCCTTCCATGGAGTTTCTCGAAGACCCAGTTCTGGAACTCGAACGGTTGGATGTTCCTCAGTTCGGATACGGTTTTTGGCAGTCCGATTGGGTCCTCTACCTTCACCCTGAGTGACCTCATCCGCTTCGCCATTAGCTTGCAAGCGGTGGGAGAGATGTCGATACCTATCCATCTCCGTCCGAGTTTCTGGGCCACTGCGATGGCTGTACCGCAACCGCAGAACGGGTCGAGAACGATGTCTGTCGGGTTCGACGACGACCTCACCATCCGCTCAAGGAGCTGCTCGGGCTTCTGGGTAGGGAAGCCCTGATTCTCCCGAGTCTTTGTTATGGGCTTCACGTCATCCCATATGTCGGATAGCGGAACACCTTGCATTTCGTCAAGATAGCGTTTGTAGGCGGGCACCGCGCCGGGACGAGTTTGAACGATTCTACCTTCCTTGTACAAACGTTCCATGTTTTCCTTGCTGTAGCGCCAATACCTGGTAACGCCAAGGAATTCGTACCGCGGGTTTCCTTTGGCTGCTCCGCCCGGACCAGTAAGATCGCTCAACCTATACCGTCGGTCTGTGCCTGGTTCCGTGAACTTGTAGAACGAATCCAGGTAATCTTCAGAGAATGGAAGGTACTGCTGATTCCATGTCGGGTCGCCGCTCTTGGAATAGAACAGGATTACGTCGTGGGAACTTCCAAATCGTTTGGCGCCCTGCTTAGCATCGCTGTGGCTCCCTATCTGACGCTTCCAGATTATTTCGCTCACGAAGTTGGCCTCGCCAAAGATTTTGTCCATTTCTACCTTCATGTAGTGCGACGCATGGGTATCCAAATGCAGGTATATCGACCCTGAATCCTTCAGAACGCGGCAAAGGTTCGAGAAGAAGCGAGCAGAGGAGGAAGAAGCCGCAAGGAAGGCCGCCGAACAGAAAGAGAGAGAGCGTCAGAGCACAGTTGAAACCGAAGAGATCGATGGGAAGGAGCTAGCTTGGAATATTGCCCAGGAAGCCCTCAACAGGGGCTCGTTTATGACCCTGGAGGAAACTGAGGAAATTCTCGTGTATGATGGGGGCGTCTATCGGGAGGGAGGGGAGGCGCGCATCAAGAGCATGCTTCCGAAGATGGTCGGGGACCCCACGGCAATCACGAACCACTTGGTCGCGGAGGCGCTCGGCCACGTGAGGAGGAACACCTACGTGAAGCGGTCCACGTTCTACGAGTCGGGGGACTGGCTCGTGGTGGAAGATGCTGTCCTCAACGTGGCGACCGGGATGACCGAGCCCCAGAGCCCCAAGTTCCGGTCCCTGAACAAGATTCCGGTGAGGTTCGCCCCGGACGCCGACTGCCCCGCCGTCAGGAAGTTCCTTTCGGAGACCCTGTTTCCCGACGACATCCCGGTCGTGCAGGAGTGGGTAGGGTACTGCCTCTGGAGGTCGGGCTATCCGGCCCAGAAGGCGATTATGCTGATCGGCGAAGGGTCCAACGGGAAGTCAACCTTGATCGGGCTCCTCAAGGCCCTTCTAGGAGCAGAGAATGTCTCGGCAGTTAGCCTTCAGGAGCTCGAATACGACCGCTTTGCGAAGGCCGACCTGTTCGGAAAGCTGGCCAACCTCTATGCGGACCTCCCCGATTCCGCGTTGAAATCCGTTGGCACTTTCAAAATGCTCACAGGGGGTGACCCGACCGGCGCACAGAAGAAGAACCAGCAGCGCTTCATGTTCATCAACGTCGCCAAACTCACCTTTTCGTGCAACGTCGTCCCGCGGGTGCTCGAGGACACTCAGGCCTTTTTCCGCAGATGGATCATGGTACAGTTCCCACACTCCTTCACCGGGAAGGGCGCAGACAGGGATCTCCTGGCAAAACTCACCACCCCCAGCGAGCTTTCAGGGTTCCTGAACTGGGCCCTGGCCGGCCTGAAACGGCTCAGGGAGAACGGGTGGAACTTCAGCAACTCAAAGAGCACCGAGGACGTGAGGCAGGACTACATCAGGAAGAGCGACCCGGTCAAGGCGTTCCTCATGGACGCCACCATCACCAACCCGATCGGGATGGTCGTGAAGAAGTCGTTCTACGAGGCGTACGTGAGGTACTGCATGAAGAACAAGCTCTCAACCGTAACCGGCGACACCTTCTTCAAGAACTTGGTCGCCTACTTCGCAGAATCCCCACTGGCGGCCTCAAAGGAAACAGTCGACGGGAAGCGGGAGAACTGCCTCAGAGGGGTGGAGCTCAGGCCGGAGGAGGAGTGGGGGAAGCCTATCGGGGAGGCACAGACCAGCCAGGAAACCCCCCAAGCGGCACAAACCGCCCTAGAAAGTGTCCAGGGTGTCCAAGGTGTCCAGGGGTTTGGTAACCCCCAGCTTCCACTTTTGTCTATGTCTACTCTGTCTACTGTACCCTTCAAAGTCAAATAATCCTACCATTAGAGAAGAGGGAAAGGAGGAAACTGGAAGGAAAGTTATCCAGACCCCTGGACAGGTTGGACAGGTTGGACAGTCAGGGGCCGCCCCCACCCCCAAACAAGTTGGACAGCCAACTCCCCCCATACCACTCCCTGAGCCGGTCAACTACGCATGCCTTCTACCTGGGTGCCAGAACCTCATGCCACACATCCATGTGGACGATGTGCAGCCATGACCCGCCAGGTCTGGGCCTCCAAGGTTCTGGTCCAGCGCTTGGACGGGGAGTGGGTGCAGGTATGCCCCGTGGAGGGTTGCCCCCGACCCTACCCCTTCAGTGAGTCTTGGGAGCAGCACGCGGTTGGGCGCCATCCGGATGTGGTGTTTCATTGGGCTGCTGGGGGGAGGCCTGTGCATCGGTACGCGAAGTCCAGGGACTCTCGTAGCTATCATGACTCGTTATAAGCAACGTCACATTTGTATGCTGTCCAAGTAGGACATTCCAAACAAATTCGTACGTTTCGGGGGTAGCGTAATCGCTACCATAATGACTCTTTTCGGTCGTTTTTTGCCGTCGGTCATGACGGTGACCATATTTTGGTTGCTTTGTTTGACAGCCAACGACTTTTACGGGATTGTTAGGCGTCCCACTTGGCCAAAAATTGGAGACAAAAGACCATGCGTGTCTATACTGCGCCGTATGTGATGCACGTGCCGAAGGATCCGGACGTGCTCGTTGATCGTTTGTTCGACAACGCACGTTCCGTGTTGACGACGGTTGCGAACCACCGTCCGACTCTGATCACCCTTTTTGAGAGTGGGTCGGATTATGTGGCGCATTATCAC
>JAFLZE010000105.1 GCA_029785685.1 Nitrososphaerota archaeon
CCTTCGCTCCGTCCCACCAGGCTCTCCCCATGGCTACCGTGTTGAACGACGCGCCGACCCTCCCCTCCAAGTCGACCGTGATTATCCCTGCGGTCCCCTTCCCCCTCTCTCGGGAGATGAACGCGATCGCCTTCGCGGCCGCCCGCTCCGCGTCGTCGGCTTGCATGAACCCGCACGCCCTTAGCGCCAGGGCGCATCTGATTATCTCCTCCCCGGTCCCGGTGGCGCACGCCGCGCCCTGCCGCTTGTCAGCGAATATCCCCGCCCCGAGTATCGCCGAGTCCCCGACCCTCCCTGGGAGTTTCATCCACACCCCTCCGGGGCTGACCGCCGCCGCCGGGACGCCATCCGAACCCACCTACCACCCGGTCGAGCTTGCGAGGTGGGTGATGGAGAACACGAGGCACGTCCTCGTCGTAGGAAACCGGACCAGGGATTACGTCAGGCTCGCCGGCCTGGAAGTGGAGGAGCTCACGCCCTCGAAGCGCGTGGCTGCGAGGTTCGAGGCCCTGAGGAGGGAGGCGAAATACTCGGAACCCCTCCGCACGGTCCGCAGGTTCGAGGCGGGGGACACGGTCGGCGCGGTGGCCCTCGGGTCGGACGGGGTCCCCGCCGCGGCGGTCAGCACAGGGGGGACGTGGATGAAGCTCCCCGGGAGGGTGGGTGACTCGGCGATACTCGGGGCGGGCCTGTTCGCTGACTCGGGGCTCGGGGCATCCTGCGCCACCGGGACAGGGGAGGAGATAATCAGGGTGGGGCTCTGCATGAAGGCGTGCGAGTTCATGGGCGCGGACGACGCCCAGCGCGCGGCAGTGAGGGCGATAGAGCAGATCACGAAGGTCAGGGGGAAGGGGACGGCAGGGATAGTCACCGTGGACCTCAAGGGGAGGGTGGGAGGGGCTTTCAACACTGAAGCGATGGGTCGGGCGTGGTTCGACCCCCAGAAGGGGAGGGTAGTCGCTGCCGTCGGACCGGACCCTTGACCCGGGGCGATGGGAGGGACAGCGGGTGAATGCGAGGACACCGAAAGGGGCGTGGACCCTGGGGGGGTGAGCGCGGCCGTCGCCTTGGTGGCCAACGTGGTGCTGTGAATCGTCACACCATACTACCTGGGGGGCATACCTCTCCGGGGTCGTCCCCGGCCTGGCGCTCGCGATTCACGCCTTCGTGTCTGAGTTCGGGGTGCTCTTTGTCACCCTTGACGTGGGAGCTGCCTTTTTCCAGGGGATGGCGGTGTCCGGCCCCTTCATCTCTGGCGCGGCCCTGCTGAGCGCAGCCTACCTGTGGCTTGTGACCGACGGGGGATACCTTCAGGTCACGGCGGGGGGGACGACGATAGGGCTCCAGTTCAGGCTCCTGCTCTACGTCCTGGTCCTGCCGTCCCTCTGGGCGGCCCTGAAGGCACCGCTGTCCTACCTGGCATGGAAGGGGGCGTCGAAGGAACCGCCCGCCGTCCCCTAGGCCGGGGCGGGCATCCCGACCTTTCGGCTGAACTCGGCGAAACGGGGGTCGCGGACGAGGTCCGCGTAGAGGGGGTCCGACCTTATCACGAACCACCACGAGTGGAGTCTGGCCTGCTCCGACAGCCCCTCGAACGCCAGGTCGAAGTCCTTGAGGGCCACCCCGAAGGCGAGCTTGGCTTGCGCCTTCATGACCTGGTTCCCCTCCTTGAGGATGGCGGCGAAGGCGGACTCTGCCCCTGCGCGGTCGCCGGAGTATCCCGCGACCAGTAGTTTGAGTAGCTCCAACTCCTTTATCGACGGATTCACCCTGACGGCCTCTTCCGTCACGGCCCTTGCCTTCGCGTAGTCCTTCGCCTGCAGGTAGCAGGACACGAGGCCGCTGTAGACGAAGGGGGTCTTCGGGTGGAGCTCCTTCTGGCCCATATAGATAGCGAGCGCCCCCTGCACGTCTCCGGAGACCCTGCAGAGCTCCGCGAGGATCACGTGGTTGACCAGGGGGAGCGGGTCGAGGGACACCGCCTTCCGCATCGACTCGGCGGCAGGGCCGAGGTCCCCCAGGACAACGTCAGCCTCCGCGAGGAGCCTGAGGCAAGCGGCGAGGTTAGGGTTGATGCTGACCGCCTTCTGCAGGTAAGGCCTTGCCTCTTCGAACATGTCCCTGGCCATGCACGCCTCTGCCATGGCAGCGTTCGCCTCGACCGAGTCGGGGGCCAGCTCCAGGGCCTTCTGGGCGGCGGCCCACGCCTTCATCATGAATGCGTCGTAGTCGTTCCCGAACTGCGCCACGATGCGGCAGACGAAGGCGAGCTCAGCGTATGCCTTCACGAAGGTGGGGTCCTTCCGCAGGGCCGCTTCCAAGAGCGAAACGGCCTCCCTGAGGGCGTCGGGGGTAGCCTCGCTCATGACCTGAAGGGCGCGCAGGTAGTCGGTGTAGGCGTCCAGGTTGGGGGGGCGGAGGGGAGTCGCGGCCGGGCCAGGGAGCTTCGCCTTCAGCGCCCCGGCGACCTGCGCGGCGATGTCGCTCTGGATGGCGAAGACGTCGTCGAGGTCCCTGTCGTAGTTTTCAGCCCAGACGTGCCTGTCCTTCGTCGCGTCGATCATCTGGACAGTGACCCGCAGCCTGTTCCCCGCCTTCCTTACGCTCCCCTCGAGGATGATCCCGACCCCCAGCTCCCTGGATATCTCCCTGATCGGCTTTGGGGCCCTCTTGTACTGCATCACAGAAGTCCGCGAGATGACCTCGGTATCCTCTATGCGCGAGACAGTGGAGATGACCTCTTCGGTGATACCGTCTGCGAAGAACTCGTCGTTGGGGTCTGGGCTCATGTTGGCGAACGGAAGGACGGCGACCCTTCTCGCCCATTCGAAGGAGACCTCGTCCTTCTTCTCCCATGGCATCACCACGGCGAACACCTCCGTGGGAACCTCGACCCCCTTCAAACTTTTCTCCCCCATGGAGACCAGGGTGAGGTCGAACTTGTTCCTGACCTGGTCGTAGACCTGGCGGGAGATGCAGACCCCCCCGGGCTGGGCGAGGGGCTGGATCCGTGAGGAGATGTTGACGGCGTCCCCGAAGACGTCGCCGTCGCGATGCACCACGTCCCCCAGGTGTACCCCGATGCGGACGCTGACCCTCTTCCCGTCAGCTGCGGTGGCGTTGTAGCCGTGGAGCGCCTCCTGGATGTCGACGGCGCAGCGGAGGGCGTCCAGGGCGCTGTCGAACTCCACGAGGAAGGAGTCCCCTATCGTCTTCACCTCGCGGCCCCCGAAGCGGGGGAAGACAGGCCTCAGGAGGCCGTTGTGGGCGTCGAGGACCTCGAGGGCGCGTGCCTCGTTGGACTGGGTGAGCGGTGTGTATCCGGCGATGTCGGTGAACATGATCGCGGCGAGCCTCCTCTGGTCCTGCGACAATTGTAGGGAAGGTTCTTCGGGGCACCTGAAGATAAACGCGTTGCGAGACGCCGGCTTCACCATGGAGGCCGCGACCGTGCCCGGTCCTTCTGCGGACCCGTTATATCTGGGCCGCGGCAACGGCGGGCGTTGAAAGCCTATTGCCTCTCGCACGTCAAGGACGTCGACGGGCTCGGCGCCGGGTCGCTGGCTGTCGCGGCGACGGGCGGGACGGTGCTCCTCACAGGCTACGACGACGTGGTCGCGAACCTCAGGAAGGTCCCCGGCGACGCCGACCGGGTGGTGGTGAGCGACCTCGGCGCGGACACGGCCGACTTCCCTGATTTTGTCGCCGAGATGAAGAGGCTGGCAGGGCACGCCAAGGTGACGTACATCGACCACCACTACATGACCGACGCCGCGAAGAGGAAGCTGAGGAAGGCCGGGGTCCAGGTGGTGCACGACGTGCGAGAGTGCGCGAGCATGCTGACCTACAGGACGTTCAGGGACTCTCTCCCGGAGGAGGCGAGGCTGGTCGCCCTCTACGGCGCGGTGACCGATTACATGGACGACTCCCCGATGGGGAAGAAGCTGATGGAGAAGACGGACAGGCACTTCGTCCTGGCCGAGGCGACGATCCTGTCCCTGGCCCTCGGGAACAGGGCCGAGGAGCAGGGGTTCCCCGAGCACGTGGTGGAGGAGCTGGCCGCCCTCAAGTACCCCCACGAGATGGCCGGGGTCGCAGAGGCGGCCGTCCGCCAGCTCGCGCTGGAGGCAGGGCTGGCGAAGGAGGTGAAGGGGTCTGGGACGAAGGCGGGGAGGCTCGCGTACATGGTCACGACCCAGTACTCGACGGGAAACGTCGCGAAGCTCCTCATAGGGGCGTTCGACGTCCCCGTCGGGGTGGCCATGAAGGAGAAGAACGCCGGGTGGTACGAGGTGAGCCTGAGGGGGACGAGCGAGTGCAGGGTCCACCTGGGGAGGACCATCTCAAAGGTGGCTGCGAGGCTCGGAGGGAGCGGCGGAGGACACAGGAAGGCGGCCGGATGCAGGGTCCCCGCGCGAAAGTCGGACGAGATGATCAGGGCGCTCGCCAGGGTCGTCTAGCTCCGCGCACACCTGAGACGCGGGCCGGCCTACGCAGGAGACGGAGGGGCTCCTC
>JAFLZE010000106.1 GCA_029785685.1 Nitrososphaerota archaeon
CCGTGGTGGTGCATCTGGTCTGCCCGGTCCTGAGGTGGCTCGACTACGGAAAGAGCGGGTTGGGGGAAGGGGTCGATGGCGGGCCGGGTGGCAGCATCGGTTCGGTGATGAAGAGGGCCTTCGACAAGATACTGCCTATCCCGAAGATTCCTCGATGGTACAGGCCAGCGCCCCTGCCGAAGCCCATCTCCTGGATACCCAAGGGGACGATAGGCGACCCGGAGTACGAGAGGATGCTGGGCGAGTTCGCGGCTAAGATGAGGCAGATCAACGACCAGAGGTCTGAGAAGATCAGGCCCTCGGGGAGGGGGTGGGGGTACGTCCTGGAAGGCTTCAGGTTGTGCGACAAAGAGCAGTTCGGCGCGGTCGCGAAGGCGATCAACGATTGCAGGAAGATCGGGACGCTCCCGATCATAGACTTCGTGGCCGAGGACCAGGACGAGACCAGGCACTTCCACGGCCTGATGCAGGCGGCGGACCCTGTGAGGGCCCTGCTGGACCTTCGGGAGCAGGTGAAGGGAACCCTCGACGCCCTCACTTCCCTGACCACGGACTACTGGGAGGGGGAGAAGTACTACGTCATGATGGTCGTCGAGAAGGGGGACATACTCAACCTCTTCAAGCCCGTATGCGAGGAATACAAGGTCCCCCTAGTATCCTCGAAGGGGTGGTACCCCATCACCCTGAGGGCGCAGATCGCGATGCTCTCCAAGAAGGCGGAGGAGAGGGGGCTGACTCCGGTGGTCCTGCTCTTCTACGACCACGACCCAGGAGGCCTCAAGATTTCAGATAGGTTCAGGAAGAACCTGAAAGACTGCGAGCGCGGGACGGGATGGAGCCCTGACAGGTTAATCATCGACAGGTTCGGGCTCAACGCCGACGCCATAGCGGATTACCACCTCACCTGGATAGACAACCTGAAGTCGAGCTCGGGGAGGGAAGTCAACGACCCCGAGTACATCAAAAAGTTCGGGAGGAGGAAGTGCGAATCGAACGCCCTCTTCCGCAACGACGAAACCCTCCGGGCAGGGAGGAAGATTTGCAGGCAGGCGATTGAAAAATATCTTGGGAAGGACGCGCTTCAGAGGATAGCAAAGAAGGAGGAGATGACCAGGACCGGCAAGCTGGCAAGCGTGTACAGGAGCGACGTCTGGAAGAGCTTCGACGAGGAGATGCTCAGGATGGCGGAAGCGCTCAAGGATGAGAAGGCCGTAGACATGGCCGAAGACCACGGGGATTCCCATGGGGACGACAATGGGCCGCTGGAAGTGTCCATCGACGCCTCGCGCTTCGCTCGATGCCCGGCATGCGACGCGAAGTTCACCTACAGTTACCCCAGCGACATCGGCAGAACCGTCAGGTGCAGGTCCTGCCACGCGAGCCTGAAACTCGTCGGGTAGCTTCGCCGAGAATGCGACGCGCGTTCCGGCCGCTGTGTGGTTCCCTGATTCTTCATGCTCGCCTCCCGTTAAAAGCACCGAACCGTTCTGATTACCGACATGAGATGGAGACTCTCGAACGCCATGAACGACGAGCAGGGTGCAACAGAAAGAGTGCGTTTCTTCAACGTCTCGTTAATCAACGCCACCCCGATGTCCCTCCCAAAGTTTCCCCAGCCTCAGCGTTTCATGGGTGAGATAATCCATTCCATCGAGGCCGCAAGTCCCAGGTTCGCATGGGTCCAGTTCCTCTTCAAGCGGGTAAACCTCACCCCGACCCTGATTGCCCTCAAGAACGCGATACACATCGCCCAGGAGAAGATCAAGACCCCGAAGCGAAGCTGGATAGACGACAGCGAGTCCACCAGGCTCGAGCTCTACGGAGACTGGTACAGGCGCTCCGGGGAGAGGATCAAGAGGATTGACGCGATAGCCAACGTCCCTCACATCCTCCTTGCGATACAGGGGATGTGGGTCGGTGATCCGAGGCAGCTTTCCTCGCTTCCCTTCAAGGACTGCTACGACGAGTTCGACAGGCTGGGGACGTTCGTCTACAGGGACCCCCGAATGCTCCGGGAACTTGTCGATAGGAGGATGGTCGAAGATGTCTCCTCCTACATCATGAGCTACGTCCGTTCGCGTATGGAACCGCCATCATTCCTCATAACCCAGGAGGAGATCCCTTACTTCCTGCATCTCCCCGTGGTCAGACAGGACACGTTCCTCAAATCGGTTGCATGGAAGCAGCACACCCCCGGCGTCGGCGAAGGGAAGATCGAAGGCAAAGGACCAGGCCCTGCGGCTCCAACGAACCCAAGGATTTTCCGGCTAAAGGAGATACCGTTGATCACCGAGCCGTTGAAGGAGACTGAGACAGAAAGGCTCTCCCAGCTCCCCTCGCCGTCTTCGGTCAGGGGTCTGGAACTCCTCTTCGAGAACGGCCATACCGATCTGCTCCTCTCGTCCACATCTGAGGGGGATGCCCGAGAGTGTCTCGGCGTCCTCGAGTCTGTCTACGGGAAGCAGCAGGTGGTCGGGGTCCCCGAAAAGCCGGAGTTCCTGTGGCACCTGCCAGAAATTGTCGGGCTGTCGGGGAAACCTGCTCCCCGTTAAATCCCGGACCTTGCCGATAGTGCGTGTCCCAGGTTCTCACCGCCGGCGACATGACTTTCCACGCGCTCGTCTCAGGCGGGACCGGCACCGGCAAGACCAACGCCATCCTGTACGTGCTCGACCTCCTCTTCAACAAGAAGGAGGAGGGAGGCAAGCCACGACCTGCCCTTTTCCTCTTCGACCCGGCGGGGGACGCGTCAATCGACCTCCTCCGCGCCATCCCTTCGTCTGAATGGAGCAGGGTCACGCTCCTCGACCCCCAGTACGTCACCTTCGGCTTCAACCCTTTCTCTTTGCCTGAAAATCTCGACCCGGTGGACGAGCCCGAGGTCCTCCAGTCCCAGGTGGAGGAGTTCGCCTCCCTCCTCTCGGACGTCTTCAACACAGACTCGACCAGCGCGCCCCGCCTCATGTGGATCTTCAAGGGCGCCCTCTACTACCTCTACACCTTCTCCCCCGACCCCACCCTCTGGGAGCTCTACAACCTCATGCTCCTCTTCACCAAGAAGAGCGCCGTCGAGATCGAACTGCTCCTCAGGAGGCGGGTCAAGGAGAGCGAAATCATAAGGGAGACCATGGAGGCGATATCCAAGCTCCCCCAGGACGCCTACTCCCCAGTCCTGAACAGAATCTCCCATTTCGTCCTTCCTCCGACATCGATAACCTTCAGGGTGTTCTGCTCCCGCAAGTCCACCGTCGACGTCGAGAAGCTGATGGAGCCCGGCCACCTGACGGTGTTCAGGATACCCACGACGCTCCCGGCGGAGTTCCACAAGCTGTTCTCGGCCGCAGTGGTGATGAAGCTGTACTTCGCGAGCCTGAAGAGGGCGAAGAGGTTGGAGAGGGAGGGGCTCCCCCCGACCGCCCGGACCCCCGTGGTGTTCGCCACAGACGAGTTCAGAGACGTCAGCCAGCTGAAGATACTCAGGACCGTCCTCTCCCAGTCGAGGAAGTACGGACTCTTTCTCTGGATGGTCGTTCAGACCCTCGGGGAGGTGCCTGACGACCTGATGGGCTCCATCCAGGCGAACGTCGGACCCGTCTTGGCCTTCAGGTCGAGCCCGGACGACGCCAGGACACTGGCCAAGCTCCTCTACCCCCAGAGGCCGGAAGTGGCAGAGCCACTGATTCCCGGTCTCCCGGACTACGATACTCTCGTCAGGAAGAGGCCCGTCGGAGGGGTGCTCCCGGAGCCGCCGTTCAGAGTCTCGTTCCCCAAGCTCAGGGACCCAATTCACGAGTACGGCGAGGCGATCAGCTACATGAAAGTCGAGATGGAGAAGGCCTACGGCGGAAGCGTCGGGGACAGGGAGCTCTACTACAAGGACGAGGTCGCTGCTACCTCGAGGGACAGCGGAGAGTGCCCCATGGAGTACCCCCTCTACTGGGTTCCTCTGACCTATTTGCAACGCCAGTCAAGGGAGGTTGGATTCTCAGTAATCAGCAGATACTTCGAGGAGCGCCACCACTGGTCGCCGGGGACCACCCAGGTGGCCCTGAGCTGGCTCGCGGACCACGGCAAGGTGAAAGTGACTTTCGATATCAAGCGTATCAAGACGGTCGACCCAAAGACTCGGAAGCTAGTCTGGAAGGAGCCCGAAAGCCACGCCGCGAAGGTGAACGCCAGGCAGGCTTGCTATTCGCTCACCCCCACCGCAAGGAGGGACTTCTTCGAGTTTGACCTGAAGAACCCGGGGCGGGCCGGGGGCCCGGAGCACATCGCCGCGATGAAGAATCTCCTTGAGAATTATTGGCAGGAAGGTTGCTGGTGCACCTGGGACAAGGGGGACAGGGGCAGCCAGTTCCCGGACATCTTGGTCCTACCTCCAATGACTTCCCAGGCGAAGGGGAAGGAGGGGAAGCAGATACCCATCATGAGCACAAAGGAGTGGGATAGGAAGAACAGAATCGCCGTCGAGGTCGAGACAGACCCCTCGAGG
>JAFLZE010000107.1 GCA_029785685.1 Nitrososphaerota archaeon
CTTCACGTCGGTCTGGACCAGGGCCATCGCCCCGCCGAAGCTCATCGTGAGGAGCGCCATGAACATGAACGGGATCGAGAAGCTGTGGAAGATGGCAGGCATGTTCTGGACGAGGAGCCTGGCCACGGCGTAGTTCCCCACGCCGACCACGGTCGCCATTATCGGTGCGAACGACGACGGCGGCTCCGCCTCTGCGGTGGGGAGCCACATGTGCACTCCGAAGACCCCCATCTTGATGAACCACCCGAGCATTATCAGGAAGAACACCCAGTAGGGGAGCGAGGAGCCCGTCGCGAGGCCGGAGAGCGAGGAGATCGCGAAGCTCCCCGTCGCGGAGAACGCCAGGAGGACGCCCGCAAGGAAGACGAACGCCCCGAGCTGGTTCCAGAGGAAGTACATCATGGCGACCCGCCCCCTCTGGACGTAGCCGAACAGGGCGAGGATGAAGAAGGTCGGGATGAGGATGAGCTCGACGAAGAGGTAGAGCTCGATCAGGTTGGTCGCAAGGACCACGCCGAGCAGTCCCGCGACGACCAGCAGGAAGTTCAGGTAGTACGTCCCGTAGGGCTGCTTCTTCTCCGCGCCGTAGAGGGCCTCGATCCTCTGTTTCATGTAGGGCATGGAGTGCACGGCGATCGCCGCGCATACGAGCGAGATCACCAGGGCGACCGGGAGGCTGAGCCCGTCAGCGAGGAACCCGAACGCGAGCCCCGCCGCAGGCGCCCACGCGTACGACTCCGAGACCGGCGCCCCCCCAGAGTAGAGGCCAGAGCCTACTGCGAGGAAGAGCAGGACGGGGTACAGGACGGAGGCGAACCCGATCCAGCCCACGCGCCTCCCGAGACGACCCCCCAGGGCGAACGACACGGCGCCGCCCAACGCGGGCACGAGGACGGACTGGAGCAGCACGTACGGGATGGCGGTCACCCGCGCCTCTCCCTCCCTGCGCTAGGCACCAACGCGCTCGCTGATGGTCGGGTCACGTTCTTTTCGCTCAATTTGTCTATCCCTTCAGCTCGTCGAGCTCGCTGACATCGACGTCGTCGTGGATCCTGTAGGCGACCACCACGATCGCGAGTATGACCGCCGCCTCGGCCGCCGCGAGCGCTATGGAGAAGAGGACCGCCGTCTGCCCCAGGGCGGCCGGCCAGAGGAACCTGTTGAAGGCGATGAAGTTGATGTTCGCAGCGTTGACCAGGATCTCGACCGAGAAGACCAGCCTCATCGCGTTCCTCTTGGTGAGGAGCCCGTAGACCCCCACCGCGAAGAGGATCGCGGACACCACCAGGTAGTCGGTGAGGGCGACCGCCACCTAGGACCCCTCCTTCTCGGCCGCTGGCTCGACCTTGGCCAGGGTCAGAGCGCCAAGCACAGAGGCCGCGAGCACCAGCGCGAGCACTTCCAGGGCTGGCGCGTAGGGCCCTGTGAGGAGCTGGCCTATCTGCACGAAGCTCGGGGGGGTCGGCTGCTCTGTGGCCGTCGAGAGGCTCGAGGCGAGGAAGCTGGACACCAGGGAGGCTATCAGCGCGAGGACCGTGACCACCGCCGCCGCCCTCGACGCCGGCCCCATCGAGTCGCCGAACCACCTCCCCTCCCTCACGAGCATCACCGTGAAGAGGACGAGCACGGCCACAGCGCCAACATAGACCGTGATCTGGAAGGCCGCGACGAAGGGCGAGTCGAGGAGGAAGAAGAGGGACGCGACTCCGAAGAAGCTGGCGGCCAGGCCGACGGCTCCGTAGATTATCTCCCTCGCCTCCAGCGCCGAGACGGCACCGCCGATGGCGACTATCGAGAGCCCTGCGAAAGCGATGTCTGTGGCGTCAACCATGCGTCACTGTGCCTCTCTTCTTGTCGAACTTCACCTTGGCAGTCCCCAGCTCGTCGGGGGGCGGGAGCATCAGCATGTCGGGCGTGTACTTCAGGCTGGCCTTGTCGTAGGAGGAGAGTTCGTAGTCGTTGGTCATGGAGAGGGCGTCGAACGGGCACGCGTCCACGCAGTTCGAGGTCGCGAGCCCGAGCGGGCTGAAGGTGTGGTCATCCTCAACGGTCACGTCCATGACCCTGTGGTCGGCGACCTCCTGAGTCTCGATCTCCCTGATCGGGAGGTAGACGTAGTTCTCCGAGATGTGGAACTCGTCCGCGTGCTCGGTCGGGCTGCGCTCGAGCTCCACCGACCAGAGCTCGGCGAGCTTCGCCGCCCACCTCCCGGAGACGTCTACGTGGTAGGCCTGAGGCTCGCCCCCCTGACCCCGCTCGACGGTGGCGACCACCCCGACCTTTGCCAGAAGCTGCTGGAGCTGGAAGGCCAGGACCTCCGACGCCGTCCTCATGCTGAGGCGGCTCCGACGCGCCCCGCCGGCGCCGTGCCCATCGCCCTGCCACTCTCCCTTCACGACCTGCAGGATCTTCTCGCGCTCCGCGAAGAATACCCAATCAGGGAGCCGCTTGTCGGGCGCCCCCCTCCCAAACTGGGAGAAGAAGGCCTCCGCTGCGGCGGAGTCCAACGCGAGGCGGACGCCGCTCTCTCCGTTCTTCCTAGAGACCCCCGGCTTGCCGAAGAACGTCCGGAGCAGGCCGCTGCAATCCGCCGCACCCCCTGCAGCTTCCTTCACAAAGTCGAACCTGACCGTCCTGGCGCCGCTGCAGGACCCTCCCGACAGGTAGAGCCCGACCAGGCGGAACAGCTCTGGGGAAGCATCGAGGACGATCCTCCTCTTCACCGGGCCGATCTTGTACAGGGGGACATCCTTCTCGTAGGTCTCCACGGGGCGCTCTTTCTTCACCACGGGGCTCACCAGGTAGTCGCCCGGCTTCAACTCGCCGGGCTTGTGGAACTTTAGCGGCTCCGTCGACCTCGAGAGCCCGCCATCCTTCCCTTTCGACATCCTTCTGGAGACGGCCATTATCGGGTGGTCGGCGGTGCAGACGAGGGGCTCGGGCTTCCCGTAGACGTGAATCCGATAGAGCGTCCCCGTGTAGCGCATGTCCCAGACCTTGGTCACAGGCTTGTACTCGCCGGTGTGCGTGAGGAGAAGGTCTCCCACCTTGACCTCTTTCATCGGTTTCAGGCCCGGATTGGTCACGACCGGCGTATCGGGGTCGATGCAGAGACCGCAGAAGACGCAGTTATGGACGGCGATGTTCGCCGCGACGTAGCTGTTGTCTCCGTCGACCTCCAGGTTCCTCACTTCATAGTCGACCACGTCGGCGACGTCGATCTTCACGACCGGGGTCACGACCATCCCGTCGCTGATGTGGACGGAGCTGCGGGAGAGCTCGTCGTTCTTGGCCGGGACCTCCACCAGTCGGCCCATCGCCTCGACGTAGGGCGTCTTCACGGTGACCGAGTAGCACGTGCTCCGGTCATTCTGGCGCTGCGCGCCCATCGATGATAGTATCCCCAGCCGGCCGAGCATGTAGTGCGTCTGGATGGCCATCTCCCGTGACGCGGTACTGATCGTGAGGCAGTTCGAGCTGCCCTTGATGGGATGGGAGTCGTTCGAGAAGCGCCCGTCGCCCCAGAACTCGCCCCGAACGACCTCCCCGATCCTTGCGCTCGGGAGCAAGACCATCCCCCACGGGAGCTTCTTGGTGTCTGCCGAGTGCCCGAACTGGGAGAAGAAGGCCGCCACCCTGGGAGAGTCGACGCACAGCTTCAGACCAGCCGAGTCCTCGTCGGGCTTGGCCGAGACCCCTGCGCCGAAGACCTTCGTCAGGCAGTCTGTGATGTCGGCCTTCAGGTCGTCATCGCGCTCGCGGACCGTGAACGAGACGCCGTGCCTCCCGGCCGTGCCTCTGGAAAGGTAGTAGCCGACGAGCCTCATCAGCTCAGGGGTGGTCGGAAGGGAGACGACCTCGGTCGTGGATGCCCCTCCGCGTCCAGCGGGATGGTAGAGCTCGTAGCTGTACTCGATCCTCTCCCTCGGCTCCTCTTCGACGATGACCGGCCTCGTGAGATAGGTCCTCGGCGTGACCTCGCTCGCGTAGACCCAGGACACCCCCTTCTCACCGTAGACGAGGATGGGGTGGTCCTCCGTCGTGGTAAGGAGCTCGTAGTTGTCGAGCGTCTTGAACGTGTAGAGCTTGCCGGTGTACCTCCTGGCGAAAAGGCGCGTCACTTCCCTGAACTTTCCGGTGTGCGTCAGCACCTTGTCTCCGACACGGACCTCCGAGAGCGGCTTGGTCCCATCGATCGTGGTTATCGGTGTGGAGGGCGGGAGGCACCGGCCGTAGTCGACTGCAGGCCAGAAGTTCTTCTTGTTCTGCGGCTTGTTCCGCACCATGGTCTGCATCTCGATGGCGACTGCGACCCCGTCGCATGCGATGGCGCAGAGCTGACATCCCGTGCACTTTTCCTCGCGGAGGAAGTGCCTTCCCTTGAACCCCGGGAGGCCGACGCCCGCCTTGGGGTCGAAGTGGTACCCCGGGCCCTGGAGGTCTAGCTTCTGGTCGGGGTAGCGCAGGGTAATCCTGGGC
>JAFLZE010000108.1 GCA_029785685.1 Nitrososphaerota archaeon
GTCGTCGAACGCCCGCCCTCCGAGGCCTCCCTTCGTCACCCCGTGGTCGGTCAGGCTGAAGGACGGCGCGGCGACCTCCTTCCCGAGCTTCTCAGCGAGATACGAAGTCCCCGCGTCGACCGAGAACGCAGACGCAGCCCCGGCGACGGTCTCGATGAGGTTCGAGGCCACGGTCGGGCTCAGCAGGACCTCGTACTTCCCAGCCTCCGGTTCCGCAGCCTGCCGCATCCTCTTGGCGCCCTCACCGGCCCTCCTCCCAGCCTCTGCCGGGTCGAACCCCCGCAGGTCTGCCGAGCACGAGAGCCCGTGGCCGCTCGCTTCGCCCTCGCCGAAGGACCTGATGTTCAGCGTGATGGCAGTCCTCGAGTCGGAGCCGCTGGTGCCGGACGAGGTCAGTATGGCGACCGTCACCCTCCCCGCGCTGATTACCCCCGCCGACCTCTTCCCCCCCGCGTCAAGGGAGGAGTCTATGGCCGCCCTGGCCAGCTCGGGGAGCCTCTCCTCCGAGTCGCCCAGGCTCCTGTCGAAGCCGCCCCTCTGGCCGTACTTCACCGCTCTTTCGGGGAGAGGGACGTACTCCCCCTGGGGGAGCCCCTTCATGGACGCGAATAGGTCCTTCACGAACTTCTTCACCGCCGCCGAGGAGAGGTTCGATGTAGCCGCGATCGCCCTCCTCCTGTCCTTCGCCAGATACACCGTCAGCTCCGCTTCCTCGACCCTGTTGACGACGGTCGCCGAGTTGTCGGCGAACCGTATCATGCTGTCTGCCCCTCGGGCGCTGAGCGCCACCGCGTCGTCGACCTTCAGCGCCTCGGCCGTGCGGACCGCCAGGCGGTTCAGCTCTTCAAGGTCCATGGCTACCTCGCCCCCAGCCTTATCCCGGTCAGCAGCGTCTCCGGCCCGCCGGTCCACACCGGCGCGCCCTGCATCGGGTCCCCCTTCCCGCAGGTGGCGGCCTCGAACTCCATGTGCCTGCTCCTGGCCTTCACGCTCCCCCAGAGCCTGGGCGTGGTGATCTCCAAGACCGGTGCCTTGACCAGCCCCTTCAGCTCGCCGTGCTCAATGAGGTAGGCCTCCAGCGCCACGTACCTCTGGTTCAGCCTCTTGTCGTCTATGTTCCACTCGGTGAACGTCTTGAAGAAGACGCCATGCTTCACCTCCTTGAATATCTCATCGGTGGAGTAGTCCCCCGGCTCCACGAATGTGTTCGACATCCTGATGATCGGCTCCCTGTCGAAGGAGACGGCCCTCGCCGCCCCGTTGCTCCTCACCCCGAACTGCTCGGCCGTCGCCCTGTTCTGCAGGAACTCGTTGATCACCCCTCCCTTGATCAGAAGGCGCTTCTTCGCCGCCACCCCCTCGTCGTCCACCGGGACGTATCCATTGGAGTGCAGCAGGGTGGGGTCGTCGCTCACGTTCGCCTCTTCGCTCCCTATCTTCCTGCCGAGGCTGTCCGCCTTCAGGTATGATTCTCCCGCCTGGGCGCCCTCCCTCCCAAGGACCCTGTCCGCCTCCTGCGGGTGCCCAACCGACTCGTGGGCGGCGATGCCCGAGAGCTCAGGGCTCAGCACGACGTCCACCGGGTCTGTCGGGGGCATCCCCGAGGCCTTCAGCACCTTCCCCATGGCCCTCGCCTCCTCGACCACCTTCTCGGCGAGGCCGATCCTCTTGACCACCTCGAGCCCCCCGGTCTCCCCCTGCTGGATGAACCTCTGGGCGGTTGCGCCCCCTTCCATGGCAGTGAGGGAGCAGCCGAAGCTCACTCGCGGGACCCGGCCCACCACCCTGGCGCCTTCGCTGTTGACGAAGTATCTCTCCTGCAGCTCGGCCGAAAGGTAGAGGAGCCTCCCTGGCAGACTCACCCCGGCCCTCCCTTCAGAGATCCTGCCGTCAATGTCCACCAGCACCCCCCTCAGCCAGGCGGAGTCCGCGTTCTCGATCTTCTCGGTCTCAGGGGCAGCCCACCGCTTCTTGGCGGGCCTGGCGGGGTCGAAGACCACTGGCCGCCGCAGCACCACGGCGGACGCCTTCGCCAGCCTCACCGCCTTGGCCGCCACCTCGGCCACCGTCCGCCTCCGCATGTCGTTGGTCGCGGCGAAACCGAGCGCACCCCCGGCGATCACCCTGATGCCTATGCCGTACCCCTCCACGAATATAGACGGCTGCGGCTCCCCGTTCTTGAGCCCGAACTCCCTCTCCCAGGTCGCCTGCACCCTGGCCTCGGCGTAGGACGCCCCCGCCTTCAGCGCCTTCGAGACCGCCGCCTCGGCGAGGTCCCTCGCTTCCTGGGTTCCCATGGCCTCGGCCCGCGCGCGGGGTGCTTCTTAACCTGACTTTCCTCGTCTGTCGGGACTGGGCCCGGCGCCTAGCGGGTCCCCAGGGACCTGATGAAGTCCGCAGTCTCCCGCGGCCGCCTCGCCAGGTACGGCGTTATCCCGAGGGACGCGGCCGCCTCGACGTTCTCTTCCACGTCGTCGACGAAGATGCACTCGTCTGCGCGCGCCTTTGCCTGCTTCAGCGCCAGGGCGTAGATCGCCGGGTCAGGCTTGAGGACCCCGTGCTCGAACGACAGGACGACGGAGGCGAAGAGGGCGCCGATTCCGAACTTCCTCTGGAGGGAGCCCCACACCTCCCTGGACATGTTGCTCAGGGCCACTACCTGCCAGCCCTCCGTTCGTCCCAGTTCCTGGACCGAGTCCCACACCGCCCGGTTCTTCTTCAGGGCGGCGTCCAGGCGCTCCTCGAGCTGGGGAAACGGGTAGTCGGCCCCGAGGGCGGCAACCAGCGCATGATGGAACTGCCTCAGGGCAAGCTCCCCGCTGTCGAGCCTCCTGCTGAGCCCCATGAGCAGCCTGAGTACCTCCCCTGGGTCCACGCCGAGCTTTCGACCGATCTCTTCGGACATCTTCACCCACGGGTTCTCGATCAGCACTCCGCCGACGTCGCAGAGCAAGGTTGGCAAGACGCGGACCCTGCCTAGGCGCCTATCACTATGGGTCTCCCCTTGGCGGGGACCGCGACCCTCCGCTCTCTCCGACTGGCCTTCGGCGCGAACGCGTCCGGATGCTCGGTGTGGATGGGGACGACCCTGGCGGCGCCCACCCTGTCCACCAGGGAGAACACCTCCTCCTCAGGCGCGTGGCCGGACGCGTGTAGCTGGGCGTACCTGAAGCCTACGTGGCGGACCCAGTTCTTGATCACCCCCTCCTCCTTCTCGCCTTCCTCGTTGTAAGCCTCGGTCGCCGAGTGTATGTACGTCCCTCCGCTGTCGGGTTTGATGTCTATGAGCTCCGGGAAGTCCCAGGATTCGAGGTGGAGGAAGTAGTCCTTCTGGCCCTTCCTCACGTCGGCCGCTGTGACCCCGCGACTCAGAAACTCCCTCTCCCACTTGAAGTAGTCCGAGTCTTCGATTCCGCCGGTCCTCTTCCTCTTCACATAGACGTCTACGTCCTTCCCCACCCTCGGTACCTTCAGCTTCCGGTCCGCCGCCAACTTCTCCAGGATCACCGCGATCTTCATCGACACGACGAGCCTCCGCCCGGTGCTCTGGCAAGCGTCGAAGAACGTGTTGACCCGGTCGACGTCGTTCCCCCGGAACGACGAGAACACGAGGGCCTTGGCGCCGCCGACAAGCCTTCGCGCCTCCTCGAGGACCGCCCTCTCCGACATCCCCGACTTCCCGTCCCCCTGGCCGACCCTGGTCCCCTCGGTCAGGAGGACGTCGGGCCTCTCCTTGCTGGCTGCTTCGATGAAGTCCAAGGTCATCTTGCCCGCGCGGCCGTGAAACCTAAAGTCGCCCGTGTACGCCAGGGTCCCTTCGCTCGTGCGCACTACGAATCCGTAGGCTCCGGGGATGGAGTGGTCGACGTGGACGGGAACGAACTCCATGGGCCCGACCCTGAACCTCTCCCCGGTCCTGAACTTCCTGATCTCGTGGCCGTCGAGGGGGGAGCTCTTCGAGTCGCTGTACGCCTCGTGGATGAGAGACGTGGTCTCTCCGCAGTAGACAGGTATCTTCGGGTCGGTGTAGGCGATCCGTCCAGTGTGGTCCGAGTGGTAGTGGCTGAGGACTATGGCGTCCACCTCGGGTTCGCCGTATCGCAGGCGGGTGTTCTGGAGCGCCCTCTCGGAGTACAGGCCCGGGATCTCTGGGAGGAGCCCGAACTCGAACAGGTCTCCGGCCCCGTTGACCGTCCTCGGTGAGATGTTCCCGTCGAAGTAGTCTGCGCCGTCCGCGAACCCTGTCCCAAAGTCGACCACTACCTTGACCTCCTTGTCCTCCAGCAGGAACTTGTCCCCGCCGATCTCGCCGACGCCTCCGTAGCATGTGAGACGGGGGGGCACGCCCTGGAACAGGCCGAGACACTAATTAATCGTTGCAGCGCCCGTGCCTGAACGGCTGCTTGCCCACGCGGGCGCCGGGCCCTCTGGGCCCCACGGATAGGACGAG
>JAFLZE010000109.1 GCA_029785685.1 Nitrososphaerota archaeon
TGTTCGGGAAGAATCTGCTCTCCGCGATGTCTACGCTCTGGTCCGTGGCGAGTCTCCTCCACGGACGAGGGGTGCCCCCTTCCCACGGACTCTGGGACGAGGTCGTCTGCCTCGCATCCCGCGCGTCTGTAGGCATTGACGACGTGCTCCTTCGCCGTGTTCCTGGTGCAGGGACAGCTCGGGCTTCGTCCTGCTTCAATGGGGCCATAGCCTTTCGGCCATGGATACGGAACCTCCTGGGAGGCGTGAAGCGCAGGAAGACCGCGCTTCAATGGGGCCATAGCCTTTCGGCCATGGATACCAATACAACGAAACACTTTAAGAAAATAGAATCAGGGCTTCAATGGGGCCATAGCCTTTCGGCCATGGATACCAGACCTCCTCGCAGGCGGGGGCCAGGCAGCCACGGTGCTTCAATGGGGCCATAGCCTTTCGGCCATGGATACGAGCCTGTCCGGTAGGCGCATGGCGATGAGTCAATCGCTTCAATGGGGCCATAGCCTTTCGGCCATGGATACGGCACATGTCGACGCCGTTGGGGGTCGCGGAAGAGATCGCTTCAATGGGGCCATAGCCTTTCGGCCATGGATACGCGTCCAGCTCGTTCATGCGCTCGACGACCTTGCGGCTTCAATGGGGCCATAGCCTTTCGGCCATGGATACTTTTGGTGGCTGCGCGTATCGCCTACGGGGACAAGTCGCTTCAATGGGGCCATAGCCTTTCGGCCATGGATACCTGTCCCCCTCGGCGAAGTGCACCTTGAAGTCATCGGGGCTTCAATGGGGCCATAGCCTTTCGGCCATGGATACGATCTTCTTCGGGTCGGCGTACCCCGCGAACATGAGGCTTCAATGGGGCCATAGCCTTTCGGCCATGGATACTAATTTTGTCCCAGTTCAAGGGGGCTCATCTTCATTGGCTTCAATGGGGCCATAGCCTTTCGGCCATGGATACCGCAACCCTCAAACCCCGAACGAAAAGCGGGTGTTTTCGAGAGGCCGTTTGCTTTCAGATTCATGCACACAACGGCAGTCCTTGCCGCACTCTGTCGGATTTCAATGAAACGCAGGGCTAAAAGGCGTTCGAGAGCTTCACTGGGGGGTCGCGTCGTCGCCGCGCTCGACGAGAAGCAAGACCATGCGGCTGCGTTACACCACTACGGGATGGCGCGGTGAAACGCCCGAAAGCTTTCCCAGGAATTTGACGCGCGATGCAGAAGCCTTCCCCACGGGTCCTAAATCCGCCAGCATGACCCTGTCTTCGCCCGGGTTGAGAATTTCTAGCAGAGAGGCCACCATGAGCACTCGTTCCGCAGCAGACAACTCGCATATGAACACCGAATACTGTAACTGATAGCCGAAGCCGAGCATCTTTCCGTGTATCCTCCTCAGTCGCTCGGGGTCAGAGACGTCGTAGGCAACTATGACCTTGTTACGCACTTGATCACCTAGTGCAGAATGGGGGATACCGCGGGATTTCGCCCCACAGCCATCTCCCCAATAGCCGCGATTGCACCTCTATGACCCTGGCGTAGCTTATGGAATACCCGAAGATAGGGTGGGTGACGAGACTGTCCAGCCGCCGATGGTACGCCTCTATCGTCTTTCGCCGTCCTGCCGTCGTGAGAGCGACCGATCCGCCCCGAACCAAGAAGTCTTGCTCGCCCACTTCCGCCGAGTTGATCATGGACAAAACGACGGAATCTGCCACGAGCGGCCTGAACTCCTCCATCAGGTCAAGGGCAAGTGAAGGTCTGCCGTAGCGAGGACTGTGGTAGAAGCCAAGAAACGGGTCGAAACCCACGCCAAGGGCGGCGACAGTGACATCTTTGGCGAGCAGGGCATAAACGAAGGAAAGAAGAGCGTTTACGGGGTCCGTGGGTGGACGCCTGTTCCTGGACGTGAAGTCGAAGGCGAAGCTGGCCTCCTTCGGCTTCAGCATTCCCACAAAGTTAGCGAAGTAGACCTGCGCTGCCGCCCCCTCGATGCCCAGCAACGTCTCCGTGCTCCTGGCCTCAGAAGCGAGCTTGCACAGCTTGGAAAGCTCCAGTAGCGCCCTTGCAGGAACGAGGCGATGGTTGCGCCTCAGCATCGTTCGCGAGTTCTTGATCTTGCCTTCTACGAAGGCGCGGCTTGCTTGCAGGGCTCTGGATCTGTCGTCTGTCGCCTTGAACTGCAACGCACGCAGCAGGACGTTCTTACTTGGCATACCGCTGGTCATCGCGTAAAACCAACCGCCATGAGTAAAGTGGCAGATGGGTATCCCCCTCTCGCAAAGGGATTGTATGGCATTTGAAGTTACCAGCGCATTCCCGAAGATGCACAGCTGGGAGACGTCGATGAGCCTGACTTCCTCGATGAGTCGTCTGTCCTTCTTGATTGTCAGCCGCTCGCCTGACTTTCCGACAACAGCCCCCTGTTCCTGTACGTACACCGGCAGCGAATCAGGCCTTGCGGGATAGAGCCTGCGCACCTCCTGTCTGCTGTCTTCGGTGCCGCCCAACAAATTCGACTCGTCTGGCAGGCAGATTCGGACAAGTGAGCATCGAGGGCACTTTGGACTGTCAACCAGGGGTGGTGGCACGGAATACAGTTGGGCTGCCTTGCGAGCCGAATCAATCAGGGCCGAAGTTCGTTCGACCAGACTCTCCGTAAACGGCACACTGACCCTCTTGTTTGACTGCGCATAATACACTACGCCTTCATCGCACGAGTATCCGTTGTCGCGCAATATCATCCCCTGGGCGCAGAGCTGCACCTGTTCAGGCTCCCACGCTCCCACTTCGACGTCGGGGGCCCTACCGCGTTTGTACTCCACCGGGACCACCCCGCTTCCCCTTGATTCAATCAGGTCGATTCTGCTTATGATTCCCCATTTCATTGAAGAAAGCATGACGGATCTCGCGTGGATCTCTTCAGGACCTACGCTTGGTGGAAGGGCGCCGCTCTCGGCTTCAAGACGCCTGTGGGCCAGATCGCCCTCCAGCGTGTCCGCACTGTCTTCGAATTGACCCTGGACATACTCGAGATGAAAGAGGCGGGGGCAATAGGCAAATTCATTCAGCATCCGTGCCGGCAGCAGCTCATCTTCCTTCATCGCTCCAGGATCATCCGTCCGCGCTGACTTTTTGTTCTTGGCTGGTGAACAGCCCGAGCCCGAAGTGACAGCCGTACCCGAGGGCCACCGGGCCGGGGACAGGCTGTGTGAATCTGATTCGGAAACCGTAGGCGCCCCCAGCCTCGGCTCCCCTTCCGCGCCATCTGCGGTAGGACAACCATGGAATCGAACGGCCACGCAGCTTGGAATCCTGGAGGCGCTCGACGCTCTCGGGGGCAGGAAGGCCCCTCCTCTTGAGTTCGAGCCTGAGCTGATCTTCAGGACCGTCGACCAGCCTTCCACCCCTCCACTTGGGATGGCGGATGAGGACGAAAGGAGTAACTGAACTCCAGACGCAGGATTGTCGAATCAGAGGGGAATCAGACTCTCTTAGCTCTTCTTCCCCCGCCAAGATGAGGCGCAGGGGAGGCCTGCCACCTTCCATTCCCAGGGCGTCGATCGAACCTAGCGCCTCTCTCTCCTGAAGGGTGAACACATTGGACGCAAAGACAGTGAGATGGTCGAGCTTCCCGTCACCATCTTCGTCAGACGGCAAGTAGAAGGCGTGATTATGTCCCTGCAGGGGGCGCCCAGATTCATCCTTCCCCGAAAGGGTTCTCGAGACAGAGCCAGCGTTGCGTCTCCCATACCAGGCCATCGCCGCCGCCCTGGCTACATTACCTATCTTGACCGAGTCCGTGACCGATGGCAACACGGACGAGACGAGCGTAAACCGTACCACCGACACTCGCCGGGGGTCGGTCACGCTGGCATGGGAGCCGTCCGGCCCCTGGACAAAGCAATCCAACTTCCTTTCGTAGTAAACCCAGCTGGTGCTTGGAGGATTCGCCATATCGTACCTCTCTTTCCTCAGGTTGTCCGTCGTGACGTAGAGCGATTCCAGACTGAACGGAGCGCCCGCTGGAACCAAGACGTGGACGGCACTGCAGCCCTCGCTGGGTTCGTCTCCTTCTGGAAGCGGCCTGCAGTTGGCCGTCCCTTGCCAGTCGGTTTCCAGCCTCGCAGAAACCCAAGACTCTGACCTCCCCAGATAGGGGAGGACCGACAGGACACGCCTTAGTGCGTCTTCTTCCGCTGCGTTGAGCTCAACGCCAGGCCAGATGGCAAGCAAGTCCTCGCGTGGGTCGACCACCACAAACGTGTCAAAAATCTTGGTCTTGTCGGAGGGCCCCTTCTTTTCCCACGGGACGTAGTGTTCTGTGTGGGTGAGAGTTGCCGGCGGCAAACGGAAAGCCGGCGGAACACTGAGCTTTGCCAGGAGGCTGTTCATGGTCACGTCGGAAATATCCCCGGCTCGCGTCTTCC
>JAFLZE010000010.1 GCA_029785685.1 Nitrososphaerota archaeon
CTTGTTCACTTTCGATGGTCTGCCCGGCTTTTCCTTAGGTCAGGGACAGTAACTGTTGGGTGCACAAGCGTATGTCGAGTTAGGCACATGGCCTAGCTCCATTTCTTATGTGATACTTTGCTAGGCGTTTTCGGTTTTGTTGTGATATGCGTTCTAATCGCGATAACGGCGTGTGGGCTACGAACTCCCCGCGCTGCTGGCAGGCCTGGCCGCTACTTCGCTCTCAGGTCCCACTCTGCGGGGCAGGTGTTCAGCCAGGCGCAGCGGACGTCCGAGCCCTTCGCACCGTGTTTGGGGCTGCTTCGCGACGGAGGCGCACGCCTCCCCCATCATGAAGGACGTGAAGATGAGCGGGAACCTGTACTTCGAGAAGGAGGCTGTGTACCCCTTCCAGTACCTCCCCCCGTTGTAGTACACCCACTTCAGGTTGTTCAGGGCTTTCGCATCTTGGTCGTCCTCCGGCTTCCAGCCCTTCAGGAAGTACGGGCAGAGCCTGTTGCACGCCCACATGCAGCACTCGTCGTGCCAGCACTCGTCCGTCACTATCGTCTCCGTCATCTTCTGGGTGAAGTTTGGGTAGTGGTTCTCCGTGAGATAGACCAGCGCCTTCGAGAAAGAGGCGGCCGCGTTGTTCTCGAAGTTGGCAAGCACGGCCCACCAGTAGGCCATCGCCGTCTTCTGGGCGTGGTCGTAGGCGGAGGGGTCGAGGGCCCCACGAGCTCCTTTGGGAAGGGGCGAGTCCCTCACTAAAGACCGCCTGGGTCAGGGGACCCCGCCGCTCGGCACCGCCGTTTCGATAAGCATTCCAACTCGAGGCGTGTATCCTCAAGTGTGTGCTCCGGTTCGGGATTCCCTCCGATCGACCAGGTTCTGACCCTGACTGGTTCCAGCGAAATCGGCGGCTGGCTTCAGACCACGATCATCGTCAGCGTGCTCCTGACGTCGCCGAGCCTGCGCACCTACCCCTCCTCCTTTGTGTTCTTTGGACCATCTTCATGGTCTATACGGGCATCTAACGTTGCCGTCAGTTCCCTGCAAAGGTCCTGCATCTCGGGCAGCGCCTCGACGCGGCAGGGACGCTTTGGCCATCTCCGTGCCGATGGCAACGCACACCCAGAGGCTGACCTCGGTCTCAGCTTCACCTGAATCCTTGCGCTTATTGAGCATGGGCGGCTCCCCATTCTTTGTCAACGAAACAAGAAGTACGGGAACGCCAGGACGACCAGGATTGCCAACACAATCAACACCCCAACGGTTTCTGTTCCGAAGCCTGATCAGCAGCCGGGGCAGGTGAGGCGACGCGTCACAGCAGCGAAAGAGCGTAGAGGAGGAGGAAGACCACCACGGAGCCGATCAGCAGCGATATGAGGAAGCCAGCGACGATTAGCTTCTTCCAGACAGTCTTGCCGTGAGGCGTACTGGCAGGGCCGTAGGTAACCCCCCGGTCCGGGCCCTCTATCTGCGCCGTGGCCGAGGGGACGTGGAGGGATTGGGGCTCGTGCCTGTGGGTGGTGCCGCAGCGCTGGATGTGCCTCTCGTAGTGACTCTCGCTGATCAGCTTTTGGCACTTCGGGCAGATTGGCAAGGGACGGTCGTGAGCGGCCGGAGGCCTATACGTGTTTCCGAAGCTCCGAATCAAGCAGGTTGCCTATCGGAAGGCGACCGCAACTCATGCTCTTCCCCGCTCAAGTATGACAACTTGATATTCCTGCGCCATGCGCGCTGAAGTCTATGACGGCACGGAGAGGATTGGTGAAGTAGGCCTAGCCGAGAAGCCCAGAAAGGCCAGCCAGAGGACGGAATCACGAGGAACACTTTCAAAATAACAATCATAACAAGAAGAACACGGCATACAAGACTTGTGCGATATGCGGACTCAAGGTGTACCCAGGGTAGCCTGAACGGGAGGACGCTTCCGGTCGAGTTCTCTTCCACCGACATCCTCGGCTTTCACTCCAATTCGACCTACCAAGTCGTCTTGCTTGTGGACGGGCGGGTTTCGAATCAATGGGTGTCTCTGAATATCGAACGACTCGACTACTGTAGCACCGCGAATACAGGACCCCCATGTTGTCCTACCGATTGTGCTACGGCGGGGGGGCCAGCTTCGGACCCCTATTGGGATGGCTCCACGAACTATCCCTACGGGTTCGGCCATACTATCGTGATTGAATACACAGCGGCCACCTGAGTTGTCATCCCAGGATCACCGAGCGGTAGCTTCGTGCAACTGTTAGCTCACGCTGTGCAACGGTTGTCTGGACTCCGGCATTCTACCGTTACTTCGGCTGTCGGTTTCAGAACCGGGCAGCTCATTGGCGCTGGGCTCGCTTGAAATTGTCGGCCGACAAGGCTCGGGCGGCCTGAATCCGTTCTGGTCCGTGTCCGGTAGGGCCTGCAGAGCTTGATTTGGGTTCTGTCTGCCAATAACGATAAGAATCAGGTTATCTGGTTGAGGGGCCAACTCGTGCAAACCCCGGCCATGGAAGATCACTTTCACTCAACTCCATTCCGTTGGACCACGTAGTAATACCGTAGACTTAAGTATTACCAAGCCATGAAAGCCACCATGGCCGAAGCGATCGTTACAGTGACGAAGAAGGGGCAGGCCACGATACCCAAGAAGATGCGCGAGAGGCATGGCATCGGCAGAAAGGCACTTGTTGAAGATACCGAAGAAGGAGTCCTGCTGAAGCCTCTTCCTAGCCCCTCGATGGAAAGAGGCTCTCTGCGGACCCTTTTCAAGGGGAGGCGGTCTGGAGAACTTATGGACGAAGTCAGGGGGGAGGAGTCCATGTACGAAGAGAAGGACTCGCGAAGACGAGCGAAGTAGCGTTTGCGCAGTATTGTATTCGACACTCAAGCCCTGTTAGTCCTGTATCTGGGAGAAGCAGGATCTGGGGAGGTCGAAGCCTATCTGGAGAGTGTCTCAGAACAGAAGGTAAGGGGCTACCTGAACATCATCAACCTCACTGAACTATACTACATTCTGCGGAGAAGGAACGGAAGCGTAGCTGAGGAGAAGGAGAGGAATCTGCTGAGCTTCGGAGTGAGAATGGTACCTGTAATTCACAATTCTCCACTGTGGAAGAAAGCTGCGGCCATTAAAGCCGGAAACGCCCTCTCGCTTGCCGATGCCTTCGCAGCCTCGACAGCACTCCTGCACAAGGGCACGCTCGTAACAGGCAGCGACGTCGAGTTCGAACAGGTAAAGGACCTGAAGATTGAACGTGTAGGCGGCAATAGGAAAGCCGAGTGAATCTCCGACCAAGGAACCGGTCAGAAGTCCCAGCGACCACATTCTAGATTATCGTGCCTCGAGTCAGGCCCCTGAGAATCGGACCCGCTCATTTCGATACCGCTTCTAGCTGCGAAAATGCACCGGGCCCCGTCGGGCCCGTGCTTGGTTCCGAACCCGAACGGGTTCGATTCCAGGCACTACGTTCCATAGGATGATGTTGAGGCACCTTACGGCGTCCATTCATCATAGGCACAGTGTCAAATGAGCATGGAAAATCTTGGCCGCGTCTGGGGTTCACTGCGCCATCAGGACTCTGCCGACAGCGGGTCCTTCTTCGCCATAGCATACCGCCTTGGAACTTCCGGAGGCACCTCGGGAAAATCCTCTCCCATTCGCTGGCCCCCATCTCCCGAAACTCGGTCACAGCCACCTTCTTGCCCCGGTCCGAAAGGACGTAGCCCCGCATGAAGCCGACGATCGGGTAGACGCGCCTGCTGGGCTCGCACCTGGGCTGGGAGATGAACCGGAAGAGGAACGTGTATGCCCTCCAGGCCATGTCGGTCCTGGGCCTGTTGCACGGAGCGTCTAACGTGCTCGGCTTGTATCCCACCTCGCAGCAGGGGAAGTCGTTCCCCTGCACGGAAGGGGCAAGGTCGACCGTGAAGCGCTTCTCGACGCCGTCGCCGTGGATGTGCGACACCGCCTGGGCCCAACCGAACATGGCTTCGTAGCCTTTGCCGCTGAAAGTGACCGCTGCCCTCATCACGGGGAACCCCTTCACCATTTCGTCGGTGAACTCTCGCCCGATGGCCGTGAAACCTGAGTCTTCGACGCCTCGGTTGGCCGAGTAGCGACAATCACTTTGCCTTTGTACGGACCCAGCATGAAGGGCATCGACAGCGTCTTCGGCGACAAAGCGCCCTTGTTCAACTCACTCATCACCGAGCCTGCTGGCCGGCGACATAAGGCCGACTCACTTTCGGCGTTCGCATATCGTGGCCTCTTATCCCCGAAGGGCGGTTCAACTGTATGTGCAAGGTGGTGAAGGAGTCCCCAGGGCTGTTTTATTCATCGCTCCCCTTCTGATTCGTTGTCAGGCAGCAAAGACCCCGTCCGCAGGGCGCTCTCCGGCTTCTCTCTGCACACCCTCGGCGACGAACAGAGATGGGGGAACTCGGTAGCCATCCCAGGAAAGGAGATCGAACGGTACGAGGTGGGCCCGGCGTCGGTGGTCATCACCAACGAGGGGGGCATCGGAAGATACACCGTCGTCGAGCCATCGCTCACGGAGCGCGAAAGGGAGAGGCTGAGCCGGCTCCTCGACCACCTCTTCATGAGCATCTCCCCGGAGGACGCCACCGACCCCTCGAAGAGGCTCATACCCAACATGGTGGAAGCCGCCAGGAGCCTGGGGTTCCTCGACGAGGTGACCCGCTCCCTCCAGAAGTACGAGTACTACGTGAAGAGGGAGCTGAAGGGGTACGGGAGGCTGGACGTCCTGATGAACGACTTCAACATCGAGGACATCAAGTGCACAGGCCACGGGAAGCCCGTCGTCGTCCTCCACAAGAACCACAGCGAGCTGGGGTGGATCAGGACCAACGTGGTCTTCCCCACCGAGGAGGACGCCGAGGAGTCCACCCAGAAGATGCTCCAGAGGTGCGGGACTATGGCGACCAACGCGATGCCCATCGTGGACGCCAGGACTCCAACCAATGACAGGGTCGCCATGAGGTGGTCCACCGACGTGTCTATGACCGGGACGGCCTTCACCATCAGGAAGTTCCCCGCCGAGCCGATGCCGATAACGGCGCTCGTCAGGCTGAACACCGTCTCCCCCCTCATGGTCGCCTACCTCTGGCTGATGCTCGAAGCCAGGGGGTTCCTAATGGTGGTGGGCCCGACGTCTGCCGGGAAGACGACCTTCATGAACACCCTGGCCTCCCTCATCAACCCGAACTCCGCTGTCTGCACCATCGAGGACAACCCGGAGATCAGGCTCTCCCACGAGGTCTGGGACCAGCTCACGTCGAGGCACAGCTACACCATCGGCCAGACAAGCCTGGAGATCACGCTGCAGGACCTCGTGAAGCACTCGCTCAGGCTGACCCCCGACTTCGTCATAGTGGGGGAGGTGAGGGGGGAGGAGGTCGCGGCCCTGATCAACTCCGCGGCGTCGGGGCACGGGGCGCTGACGTCCATCCACAGCGACAGCGTCCAGAACGTCATGATCAGGATGAGCGCACCCCCCATGCTCGTCCCCGCCGGGAACATGATGCTCATCTGGGCCTTCGCCGTGATGAACAGGGTGAGGAGGGAGCACGGGAGGATGGCGAGGAGGGTCCTCTCCGTCACGGAGCTGGACCCGAAGCGGGGCGGCTTCGACCTGAAGGAGATGTTCACCTACGACATGGTGGACGACACCTTCTCGCCGTCGGCTCCCGAAGAACTGGTCCGGATGAAGACCGAGAGGCTCCAGCAGGTGATGCGCCCCTTCGGCTGGGACGAGAGACGGCTAGAGACGGAGCTCGGTGAGAGGGCGAGCTACATCGAGTCGATGGTCACGGACAAGCGCTTCAGCCTGACGGAGGTGGGAGAAGCCGTCAGGAAGTTCTACGTGAAGAAGTATGGGCTCACGTAACCAGATGCACCCGTGGCTCGGACAAGCAGACTGAAGCTACAGGCAATCACTTCGAGTTCTGAAAACAACGCAGCTCTCAGGTGTGCCGTGCAAGCAATGTAGGACCGACCAGGGCTCCGCTCGAAAGTTCTGGGTCTTCTCCCTTCATCCGAACGTGAGAATCCGGTCCGAGTCCGCCGTGAGGTCCACCAGATCCTGCATGCTCGAGAGAGGGCAGAGCTCGGTCCCTCCTTTCTTCCTTATCTTCAGGCAGGTCCCGCACGCGAGGACGACCCCTCCCTTCTCGACGAAATCGTTCATCATCCTCCTCACGTCGAACTTGCCGTCGTCTATCTCCTCGCATTCGACTCCCCTCCCGAGCAGGAATGCCTTCGCCGAGTGCCCGCTCTCGATGGCCTTCGCCCCATACCTGAGCGCGTTCCAGGCGAGCTCAGGCTCGTTCGTCGATATCACGATGCCTATCTTCAGCTTCTTCCCGCCTCCTCAGAACCAGTGGCGCATCCAGTACCTCTCGAAGAGGACCTTCTGCATGTGCCAGACCCTCCCTGGCATGTGGAACTCCATCTCCGGCTTGCCGTCGCCCAGGAAGACGCCCTTCACGAACGCGCTCTGCCCCTTTCCCGCTTCGAGGAAGCACGAGCCTTCCCCGCCCCACTCCTTCTTCTTTCCCCTCCCGCTGACCTCCCTGGCCAGGTTGCTCGCGACGACCTCGGCCTGGCCGTGCGCGAAGACGCCCGCCTTCGGCAGGAAAGGCACATGGCCGTTCGGAGTCGGCACCGACGCGACGTCTCCCACCGCGAAGACGCCGGGATGCTTGGTCTCGAGGGTCCTCGGATCGACGGGCACCCAGCCGGTCTCGTCCGTCAGTCCCGCTTCCACCACCACGCTTGGCGCTACGTGAGGCGGCACGCAGAAGAGGAGGTCAAAGGGTATCGCGTCTCCGCCGTCGAACCGCACCTCTCCCGGCCTGATTTCCACAGCCTTCATCCTCGGATGGTAGCCTATTCCCTTCGATCTGAGAAACTCGAGGACCTTGCCCCCGATCTCCGGGCCCACTGCGGGGACGGGCATCGGCTCCGGCGTGAAGAACTCGAACCTCACCTTCTCCCTCATCCCCTTCTTTGCGAAGTAGTCCTCGAGCAGGAGAGCCACTTCATACGGGGCGGCCGGGCACTTGAAGGGCGTCCTCGAAATCCCAATCGCGACCCTCCCTCCCTGGAACCTCTCGATCGCGTCCTTGAACCGGAGAGCGGATTCGAGGTCGTAGATATGGCGGGCGTGCTCCCTGAACCCTGGTATCGCGCTGAGGGCGTACTCTGCTCCGAGCGCCAGGACGAGGTGGTCGTAGTACAGGTCGCCGCCCTTCGTCCCCACCACTCTCTTCTCGACGTCGATGGAGGAGACCTCGTCGTTGACCACTTTGATGCCCTTCTTCCTTAAGGTGCCCAACCCCTTCTGCACCTGCTCAGGCTTTCTCATGCCAAGCATGAGCCAGGGGTACGACGGAGGGAACTGGAACTTGTCCTTCCTCTCCACGAGCGTCACCTTCGCCCTGTCTCCCAACCTCTCCGCGAGCACATTCGATGCGACCAACCCGCCGACACCGCCTCCGAGGACTAGAATCTGGTTCCCGCTCATTTCGCTTTCCACCAAACATGAAAGACTATTCGTATATACGCATATCCATCTAGCCTGTATTTAGCAACCCTTCTCATGGTGGTCCGCACATCCTTTACAGCAGAACAGCAGAACCGACCCGCCCATTGTCCTTCTGTAGACGCGCCCGCAGTGCCGACACCTGAAAGGGTTGCGCGTGTTCGTCGCTCCTTTCTGCGGGGCCGAATTCGGCCCACGGCGCGCAAACGGCTGCTCTCCGATGTATTCTTCACAAATAGCCCTCACCCTTTCCGCGGCTGGCCCAGCTCCCTCGATCATCCCGTTTGAGGTCACCTTGACCCTGCCCATGACAGTTATGACACTGGCGCCATTCGACAGCGTAACGAGGTTGGGGAATGCCCTGGTCAGCCGTCCGGCGAGTTCCGTCAGGCCGATTGGCGGTTCCATCGGTCAGTTCGCTCCCTTGCCCTTCTGATAACTGTCAGCGCAGTCGGAGCAGCAGAAGTAGTGCTCCGCTCCTTGCATCACTCTCCTGTAGGTGTTCTCTTCTGTCAGCTCCATCCCACACTCTTCGCAGTTCAACCCTTCGTCACCCTCCTGATGGCTTCGTCACGCTCAGGCACCCCTACGAATGCGACGGTTCCATCGATTATCGTGGTGGGTACGCTCAGTATGTTGAATTCGGAAACCAGCTTCTCCCCGAGGGGAGTGGCTATGTCGACCTCGTCGTAATGGAAGTCGGCCTCCTTCCTGAGGCTCCTCCAGAGCTCTCTCGCACTCGGGCAGACCGGGCACCACTCCGCCACGACGAGCGCCACCTGGGCAGTCATGCCGGTTCCCCCTTCAGGGCTCGCCCCAGCGTCTCCCTTGAGGGGGAGCCGAGCATTCTTCCATCGACCCTGTAAATCCTGCACCTGAGGCCGAAGTCGCTGGATTCCCTTGCGGTCTGGTCGACGTCGACCCCGTCGACTCTGACGGTCGGCGAACCCAGGAATCGGAGCTTTTTCGCATCCTCCTCAGATTCGACCCTGATGAGGACGATGCGGGCGTCCAGGTCCTCCTGCTTCACCATCTCTTCTAGGTCTTTCAACGTTGTCTTGTAGGTTGGGCAGCCCTCGAAGTACAGCAGCTCCACAGTCTTGCTCATGTCACCACCACATCTCCCTGAGCTGCGAGACACCCTCGAGCCACTCGCCTCTGAACTTGTCGTAGTCCTTCAGCGCCTCCTTCCCCTTCGCCGTGATCCTGAACGGCCTCTTGGCCTTCTCCCCCTTCGCCTCGCTCCGCGTCTGTTCGATGTAGCCCTTCTCCTCGAGCCACGTCAGCGTCGGATATATCGCTGAGGGACCCGGCCTCCACATCCCCCTCGTCCTCTGGAAAATCTCCTCCATCATCTCGAAGCCGTGCATCGGCCTCTCGGAGAGCAGCCGGAGGATGTAGGGCTTGAGCATGCCCTGGGGCACGACGTTCACCCTGAAGGGGCCGCACCTGCACCATCCTCCCGGCATCGCCCTCTACTCCTTCTTTTCCTTGAGTGACTGGATCCTCTTCTCCAAGGCGGTTATCTCAGACTCCAGGCCCGCCTTGTAGTCCTCCAGCTCCTCCACCGCTTCGTCCCTGCTCGTGGGCCTAAAATAACCAGGCCCGGAGCAGCTGCAGCCGCACTGGCCACCCCATCCGTATCTTTGCATGTTTTGCATCGCCTCTGACTATACTCCTCATATCAGGGATGATATAAGAGTTGCTTTCCGCGGTCTCGCCAAGACTTTTAAGTGGATGCGTATATGCGAATATCCTGTTAGACATGCCGGACCGGATCTCTGAACTGCACGCAGAACTCTGCAAGACGCTCGGAAGCGCGACCAGGATTGAAATTCTGAACGCCCTGAGGAGAGGAGAGAAGACCGTAGGGGAGCTCTCCGCCGCTCTTCGAGTCAGGCAGCCCAACATATCTCAGCACCTCGCCGTCCTCAGGCAGAGGGGCGTGGTGACGACAAGGAAGGACGGAGTGAACATCTACTACGGCGTTTCGAATCCCAAGATAACCCAAGCGTGCGAACTGATGAAACAGGTCCTCGTCGCGCAGCTGAAGGAGGGCGTGGAGCTGACGAGGCTCACCAGTCCGGCGAGGCGATGAATGACTTCGGTGACAGGGAAGGAGTGCTGCGCTGCCGACAGGCGCATCCCCGCGTTCGTCACCGACAACCCCGTCCGACGTTTTCTCGCGCCCCCGACCAAGCTGGTTTCGAGGTTCCTCTCGGGAGGAGAGGTCGCCGTGGACCTGGGGTGCGGGCCTGGCTTCCACACCCTGGAGATGGCGAGGAGGGTCGGGCCGAACGGTAAGGTCTACGCCGTGGACTTCGACCGCGGAGCGATCGAGAAGCTCAGCCGGAAAGCGAAGAGGCTTGGCTGCTCCAACGTGGAGGCGCACGTCTCTTCGGCGGCAGATGTCGGGTTCGTACTGAGCTCCTCCGTCGACTTCGTCCTGGCCGGGGGCCTGCTCTGCTGCATGGCCGACCATGCGGGCGCCCTGGGTGAGATCAGGAGGATACTCAAGCCGGGCGGGTCGGCGTACCTGAGCGTCACCAGGACATTCGTCAGGAGGGGGAGGATGGGGGTGGACGGAGAGGAGTGGCGCAGGACACTTGAGGGGTTCAGGGTGGTGGAGAAGGGCAGCGGGCTGGCGGGCCGGTGGGCGGTGGTGGCTCTGGATGGCACGGCCGTCGAGGGAGGCCGAGCAAAGCGATGACCACGCACGGCGACGCGCAAGGGACGGGGTCCGGCCCTCTACGGGCGGGTCTGACTGCGATGCCTGCGCTGCTCATCTTCCAATTTGCGCTGGGCATGTGGGTCAACCTCTACGTGTCAATCCCGCAGCCGGCCCCAGGATACGGGATGATGGGAGTCATGTCGGCGGTCATGTACTCCATTGGCGCGCCCGTGCTCATGCTGCACATGATGCTCGGCTGGCTCATGGCCGCTGGAGCGCTCATTGTGCTCGTGCTCTCTCTCCTCGAGGGCAGGACGACTGTAATCGGGCTGGCGGTCGTGGGTCTGGCCTCGGTGCTGCTCGCCGGCCTGGGCGGCCTGTTCTTCTTGTTCTCGGGCGGGGACAACGCCTATTCTTATTTCATGGCGCTGGCTTTCGTCTCCGCATTTTCCGCTTACTTCTCGGCGCTCGCCATCGCGAGATAGGAGGGAACCGAGGAGGCGTCCCCCTTCAGGTGGGACGGGAGCGAACTCGCGAATGAATCCGCGGAAGAGGACGGCGCACCTGGAACAGGTGGTCGAGAGGATGTCCTCACGCTGGCCGAGGGCGGGGGATGCGGTCAGGAAGTTCTATGCCAGGAAGTACGGTCTCTGACAGGTCTGCAGTAGGCCACGCCTCCGGCTTTGTTATTAGCGACTCGCCCGTCTTCATCCAATGCGGGACTTCGACGACGCCCTGGTCAAGCTGTTCCAGCCAATGGGGGCACCGATTCTTGAGGCCCGGATTCTGTCAAGGTTCTACAGGAGCCGCGGTGCAAGGTACGAAAGGGGAGACATGCTAGTCTTCGCAGACGAGATTGCGGAGGCAAGGCGCCTGTTCGGTGGTGCAATGCCAACCTGACACACCTGTCTACTCGTCCTCCATCCTCCGTTAAATCGGCCCCGGTTTCCCGAAGCATCGGGCTCCCTCGGGCGGGGAATTAAATAGGAGTCGCAGCTATTGGGTCACAAATGGCCGAGAAGGTTCCGGGCTGGATAGAAAGGCTTCTTCTTCCTAGGTTGAGTTCCATAGAGGGCGAGTTGAAGGCGCTTAAGGGCGAACTAAATGGCCTCAGGGGAGAGATGAGGGGCGAGTTCAAGGCCGTCCACTCAGAGACCAGGCGGCTCGACGAGAAGATCGATTCGCTCAGGAACGAGACCCTCACCAGGTTTGACGGCATTGAAAAGCGGCTTGATTTCGCCAGGGACTTGGGAGTCCTACAGACCAAGGTTACGGAACTCGAAGCCAGGCTGCCAAAGGCCTGAGTCTTCCAAGGCCACCCGACGAATTGAATCCTCCTGCCCAAGAGAGGAAAGATGAAACGACTTCGCCGGAACTAACTAGCTTCCAACCTTGTTGATGCGCCCGGGTGCGTGCGTTGTCCAACCATTGTGGTAAGCGCAGATTACAAGAATTTGAAAGTGTCATACGACCAATTCGGTCAGCAGCTTCATCTGACCAGGAGGCGACATTTGCTAGCGCTTTCGTCCTCTGAGTGCCATCGGTCCATCCATTTCGATACCATTTCTAGCTGCGGTTTTGCACCGGTTCCCGCCGGGCCCGCGTAGTCTGAGATAGACTCTGCATGCTAGAAATGGCTGGAATCGGGCCATTTGATGCACAATGTACTTCAGGCGGACTCCCCAACGACACAGCAGATTGCAACGCTTTCAGCATCCTCCCTACCACCTTCAGTAGACTCGACTGCCAGCAGGCTTAATAATCTATGGACTATAGTCCATAGCCGTGTCTACGACCGTAGAAGTCAAGAGGAACACGGCAAGGGTGTTGGAGGAACTGAAGAAGAAGTATGGGGCTAGGAGCATCGATGAGACAGTAAAGCGTCTGATTAGCAAGGCTGAGAACATCCCGGACTCCAAGTTCGGTTCTCATCCCGAGATGAAGGCGTTCAGGCGAGAGGACGAGGCAAGGTTCCATGAGCTATGAATACGTCATAGATTCTTACGCCTGGATCGAATACTTCAAGGGCACCAAGTCGGGGAAGGTCGTCCGCCTGTATGTGGAGGGTGACCGTGCCGCCACTTCGACCCTGTCCCTTGCCGAGCTCAAAGAGAAGTACCTCAGGGAGAGATGGCCTTCGTTTGAAGATGACTTGCAGTTCATGTCTGCGCGGACATTTGTTGCCCCAGTTGACCGTTCGATAGCCCTCCTTGCTGGCGAGCTGAACCACAGGCGGAAGAAGACCGTCAAAGATTGGGGGATGGCTGATTCCGTCATTTTGGCGACTGCCAGAAGTGCGTCGGCGAAGGTCGTGACCGGGGATCGCCACTTCGAGGGCTTGCCGGAGGCAATCATCGTCTGACCCCGTCCAGTGCGTGGAAACTTCGACACTTCGGCAGGTCAAGGGTGCGAGTCCCGGCGACCCAATTTGTTCTCAAATGCACCGGGCAGGTTCGAACCCACGGCGTAACGAACCCGGTGAATTACGATACCGATTCCAACTGCGATTTTGCACCGATTCCCGTTGGGCCCGTAAAACTCAATATGAACTCTGTTTGACCGAAGAAGCCAGAATCAAGCTGTTAGCCAGTCTGGAGGGCCCGGGCGGAGATCCCAGCGGTCGCACCAGGGCAGCCTTAAATACAAGTCTGCGGTGTATGACACGTAATGAGCGAAGCGGTATCGGTGCGGCTGCCCGAGGATATAGCTAAGCGCTTGGATGAGTTGTCAAAATCGCTTGATCGCCCCAAGACCTACATCGTAACCAAAGCGTTGAGGGAGTACTTGGAGGAGTACGAAGACTACCTCATAGCGTTGCATCGGTTGAACGACAAGGACGACAGGGCAGTCTCCGAGAAAGAACTGGTCGAGCTTGGCCAGTAAGATTCTGTACAAAGCATCAGTCCGCCATGATCTGAAGAAGATTGACAAAGGGAACCAGGAGAGGATCTTTCATCAGATTAGAGAATCTCTAGCAGGCAGTCCAACGGGTGGTGAGCCTCTGCACGGTGAGTTTGCGGGGCTCTTCAAGCTGAGAGTTGGAGATTATCGGGTCATCTACGCGTTGGTTGGGGAGGATGTGCTTGTACTGCGAATCAGACACCGGAGCAGGGCCTATGGTTGAGCAGTCCGAGAGTTCGGGTCCGGTTCTAGCACGGTATACCGAGCGGGTCCCGTCGGGCCCGCGGACTTGAACCCGTTCGGGTTCGATTCCCAGTCCGTGTCCATTCGATTGCTCTTGTCTAACGAACGATTGCCGGGAGGAGCTCGGACTCTCCGTTGGGCCTGAACCCGCTCGGGTCGGTGTCCCGTCGGGCCCGCAAATGGTTAGCCCAACAGCTCTACGAAGGCATCTTTTGTCAGCCCAGCCTGTTCGATGATGCTGAGTAGCGTTCCCGGCTTGATTCCATCGTGCCTGGGTACTATCACTCTCCGCTTGCCGTCGGACGATGATAGAGCAATGTGACTTCCACTCTGTCTGACTACAAAGAATCCCTTCCTCGAAAGAACCTTCAGCACATCCCGCCATGAAGCGACCGGGAGTCTCTTGTCAGACAGTCACTTCAACAACTTCTTTCTTTCCAGCTACTCTGTCAAGCTCCTCGACTAACTTGAGCTCCTCCGGAAAGGATTCCAGGTATAGGCCGATGGCTTCCTTGATGTTGGCAAGCGCCTCCGCGCGTGTTTCTCCTTGGCTTATTGCGGCGGGTACTTCGACACACCTCACCGAATAACCTCGCACATCTTCCTTTCGAAGCACCACGGTGAACTTCCGTCCTTTCACGACCGCTCTCTTCAAGCTAGGAAAACCGCGGCTGGACGAGTATAAGGGTTCTGTGGGAGGTCGGAGCTTCTTGGGGACCAGGCACCGGTGAAAGTGTTCCGTGCCGTTTCGATACCAATCCTAACTGCGAATTTGCACCGATTCCCGTCGGGCCCGCACTCACCCGAGATCGGTCCTCGGCACGGCCCTTGACCGAATCAGAGAGGCCAGGAGTTTGGGCAGGAAACAATGATGGCTCACCGGGCAGTTTCGGAGTCTAATAGCGGTCAAGAGTCGAACGCGGATAGTGGGATTTAATTATCTCGGGTTGATGCTTTTGTGACGATGGCGACGACCCTTGAGAAGGAATTGAGGCTGATCCGCGAGCGCCTCGACTCCATCGAAGACGCCCTGGGAGAGGAGATGTCCGACGATGACAAAAAAGCCAGGGTTGAAGCGCTCAAGGAGCACAGGGAGGGCAGGACCGTCCCCTTCGCCAGGAAACACAATCATTGAAGGTCTACCTGTCCGCGAGAGCTAGGAAGAGCCTCGATAACACACCCCCGGAAGTCAAGACCAGGCTTGAATCAGCCATCTCTGAACTATTTCAGACGCCTTACCCGGCTGCCTGCAAGAAGCTCAAGGGCGCGCCAGACTCTTACCGGCTGAGAGTCGGAGACTATCGCATCCTATATTCGATTCTATCCCGCGAAGAGATAGTCGTATTCAAGATCGCCCCAAGGGGCTCTGCCTACGATTAGCATAGGGAATCGACGACAAGGAGAGGCTGGCAGAACTGGATTTGTTGCTGACGGGTTCGAAACCTTCAGGGCAGGAACCCGCTCGTTTCGATACCGCTCCTCGCTGCGAAACTGCACCGATTCCCGTCGGGCCCCACTCACAAGTCCCCGAAGAGTTTTATTGGGTCAGACCTTGCTTGAGACTTTTACGGTCCTCATCGACCGCAAGGCGATAGGAGGAAGTCGGGTCGATTAAGGACCCACAGGCAACCGATGCCTTTACAGCACCAAGTGACCGTAGTCACGACGTTGAAAAGCACAGCCAAGTTAGGCTCTGTGAAGCTCGGTTCGGGCTTTCCGGTTCGGATAATGGCAGTAATCAACGTGAGTCCAGAGTCATTCTACGGAGGTTCCGTGGCGAACACTCCTGAAGAGATTTCAACGATGGCCTCGAAAGTCTCAGCAGAAGGGGCGGACATAATAGATATCGGCGCAACGTCAACGGCCCCGTACCTGAAGAATGAAATCTCCCAAGAGGTGGAGTTAACTCGTATAAGGACTGCGCTGCGAACGATTATGGAAATAGGCCACGTTACGGTATCGGTCGACACATTTCGGGCATCCGTTGCCGACGTTGCTCTCAAGAACGGTGCTTCAATAATTAACGATGTGTCAGGTCTGAAAAACGATGCCGGAATGGCACGCGTGATCAAGGACTACGGCGTTTCGCTCTTGGCGATGGCGCATTCTTCAAGAATCTCGAAAATGGCGCCAATCGCACACGTTCGCCAAGCGTTAAGCGAGACGATGCGAATAGCAGAGAGGGCAGGCATAGACGAACAGTCTATAGTGCTGGATCCAGGCATAGGCTTCTTCAGAGAGGAGGGAGCTGGGAGAGCATACTCTCCCCAGAAGCTAATGCCCTGGTATGAATGGGACTGCCACGTCATAGCAAATCTTCGTAAGCTGGAAACGCTTCGCAGGCCACTGTGCGTGGGCTTATCGCGGAAGTCGTTCCTGGGAAAGATTCTGAATCTTGAGAATCCCGAGGAAAGGCTGCCGGCATCACTGGCCGCCACCGCAGTTACGGTGATGAATGGCGTCCATATGGTGAGGACTCACGACGTGAGAGAGACGGTACAAGCCGTCAGAGTCGTTGAAGCAATGACTAGGAGATGAGGCCAGCGAGCAGGCCCGGTCTCTTGATAACCTGCTCCCCACCAAGCTTCAGATTGCCAAGCAGTTCGGACGTCCTTCTCCCAAGAACAGGATGGACCAGGTCTGGTCTTATCTCGTTCAAGGGCACCAGCACGAATGGCCTCTCCGCGATTTTGGGGTGCGGTATCTCAAGCCCAGGTTCAGACACAACCTCGTTGCCATAGAACAGAATATCTAGGTCGATAACCCGTGGACCATATCTCACAGTGCGCTTCCTTCCCAATTGCATCTCCATGGCCTGCAACCCCTGGAGTAGCGCTCGCGGCCTCAATTCGGTCTCGGCGGCTACCACGCAATTGAGAAACCAATCTTGATCTTCGTAGTACATCGGCCCCGTTTCGTAAACGGATGACGCCTTGACCAGGCTCATCTTCCGACCGATCATCCCGATCGCTCTCCGGAGATTGCCCGCCCTGTCCCCTAGATTGGTACCGAGCGCTATGATCGATTCGACCATGGCTAACTATCTGCTCCTCTCGACCTCGATGCCAATTGAGGGTTCGCTCGAGTACTTTACCTTGCGCACCTGTACGGTCACCTTCTCCACACCAGCGTCTTTCAGTAAAAGAGCAGCGATTCCTTCTGCGAGGCTCTCCAGGAGCTTAAATTCCCTGCCCGCCACAAACTGCGATATTCGCTCCGCCGTATCCCTGTAATCTATTGTGTCGTCTAGATTGTCGCTTGCACCTGCTCGCCCAAGCCCAACGGTCAGACTGATGTTTGCCAGAATTTCCTGCAACGCGCTCCTTTCCTCGTCTGTGGTGCCTACCCTGCACTTGAGTCGCAGGTTGTCGATGAAAATTCTGTCGACCACGCACACAACCGCTCTCTTTACGCCGCCAAAAGGGTCAGTGCAGCGGAAACTGCTCCGATTTTGGAAGTCAATTCGTCATCGGACCCGCAGATGATAACTGCGTCCCCATCCCTGGAGTCGAGTTCATCCCTTAGTCTTCTCCATGCGCAACTGGGGAAGTCGTTCTCACAGTCCTTGAACCGACGGGGGTCTGAAACTTGGTTCTCTTGATAACATAGGTGGTGGCACCGGCGGCTCCTGCCCTTATTGCTGCATCGCGTTGCTCGATTCCACACAAGCGTCGGGCCAACACGTATGGGACCAGGATAGAAAGAAAAGACGGCGCCCAGACTCGTCGGTACGCCCATTACGGCTAACTTTGATGTCCTCAATTTTTGCTGGCTAATCTGCGCAACACTTTCGTCATACTATAAAACGCTACATAAGTGATTTGTGGGACACATGCGATTATGTTTTCTCGAACAAGGTTAGAGACTGTGTGAAAATTCGATTTGGGAGATGCTTGATGCCTACAATCGGCCTTAACGATGTGGCAGAGTCGTTCTGCTCATGAGCCTTGTTGCCTAGGTCTTCTCTTTCACTCGTGTTCCTCACGCCTTGACCAAGGCCAGTAACGTCCTCGTACCGAGTATGTCCAGAGCTCTCCTCATGTCGTAGGCCGAGACGGTGAAGCCCATCTCCCCGCTGCCCTTGCTGCCCCGGCTGTCTAGATGACCTGGCTTCGCGTCCCTCCAAAGTGCCCCTCATCGATAGCGCGAGGTCTGAAAAACGTTCGGGGGTACAGACCTGCGCCCGCTCGGGCGCACCTCCTCAACGCAGGAGCTCCCATTGGATGAACTGCTGGATGATTTCAGCTACGAAGAGGGCGACTATGATTATCTCCAACAAGATCTCTCTCCTGTGAGACATCTGCTCCGAGACCAGCGAATAGATGTCCTCCAATATGTCGAGCTTCCCCGAAAGCGACGCGTCCCAGTCCTTCAGCCGGAGCTTTTCGGCAATGCTGCTGTAGACCCGCGCAATGTACCACTCGCCTATGAATTTCGTGTAGTTCTTAGTGGCCTCCACAATGCTGTCAATCTCTATGCGCTGCTCCGCGACCTTCCTTGCGACCGTCCCAGAGCTTCCGAACAGCGTCCTCCTGGAGGAGCGCCTGGTCAAGTCCAGTGATGCCTTCTCTACGAGTTCGTCAAGCAGCCTGTCATAGTATCGCATCTCCAGAAGCTGGAGGTTGGCTAGCTCTATCACAAGCAGGTTGGCTCCGAAGTCGCAGGACGGGTCTACCACCAGCGCAGCGCTCCAGTCGATGAACACCGCGTCGTCGGCGTAGTACGATGTCCTGGACTTCAAGGTACTCGCAATCTGCGACTGCGACATCTGAGTGCTGCTGGTGTCTCCTGTCAATATCTTTGCGAGCATCTCGTCAGCGGTCCCGTCCAGGGGCGCGGAATCCACGCAGAAGGTGGTGTACTCCTCTGGCTCGGTGGTCATTCTCAGATTGGTCACGTATGGGCCGATGTCGCTCAACACCTTCTTCACCGTCGACAGAGCAAGTTCCTTCACTTGGAATGTTCTGCCGCTCAACACGAGGGTCGGGCTGCTGTATTTCGTGAGATTCTCCAGGGATTCTCCGTCCAGAGGAACCGAGACAGTAACTGATATGGCACCCACCTCGTAGGACTTGGCCGCCACTGCGACTTTGACCATGTCCTGACGAATCCCTTGGACTTCGGCGACCTCAGAATCGGCAGTGATCAAAAGAGGCGAGGGATTGACGGCGATGTAGTTGGGCATCAGCTTTGTGTACTCGAAGCCCACAGGCTTGGTCAGCTTTGCCACGCGTTCGATCTGGGCGATGTCGATTTCGCTCCCAACATCGTAGATGTACAGGTAGTTGACGCTCCCCTTTGCTATCAAGGGGCAATCCCGGCCGGATGGGGACTACTATGCCTGCCGCTCAGCATGCTTGTAGCTATATAAATGAAACATGCCCTATCTACCCAGTTCCGTAAGGCTGCTTATTACAAAGTTGTTATCATAGATTGATATACATCGATATGTAGACGCGAGACGTGAGCGAGCAGAACTCTTCAATCCGGCGGCTTATCCAGCTCAACATCTGCCAACCCTCTGACATAAGCGAGGCCAAGGCCGAAGCGGAGAGGCTGGCAGCCCCGGAGTTCGTCGCGAAGCTCCGCCAGGCAGAGAGGCTGTTCGGAGCAGTCGGGGACGCCAACAGGATGAAGATCCTGCTGCTCCTGTCGAAGAAAGAAAAGTGCGTCTGCGAGCTGGAGTCCGCCCTCGGCATGCCCCAGCCGACAGTGTCGCACCATCTGGGGGTGTTAGAACAGGCAAACCTCGTCAAGAGGAGCAAGAGGGGAAGGTGGGCCTTCTACGCGCTAACCGACTCCCCTGTCCTGGACCTCCTCCGGCGCCTCACCTAAGGGGGATGCGGGTCTTGAGCGACAGACTGAGAGGTCGCCTATCGTTCCTTAACCGGTTCCTGACCCTGTGGATATTCCTCGCCATGGCCGCAGGCGTCGGCGCAGGCTACGCCTTCCCAGGCCTCTCCAGCGAGTTGAACTCCCTCAGCGTCGGTTCGACCTCGATCCCCATAGCCCTGGGTCTGATCTGGATGATGTACCCTCCCCTGGCCCGCGTCAGGTACGAGGACCTCGGGAAGATAGTGGGCGAGAGAGGCTCCAGGACCATGCTCTCCGCCTCGCTGGTGTTGAACTGGGTGATAGGCCCGCTCCTCATGTTCGCGCTGGCGTGGGTGTTCCTCGCCGGATATCCAGACCTCAGGAACGGGCTGATACTGATCGGAGTCGCCAGGTGCATAGCCATGGTGATCGTCTGGAACGGCCTGGCCGACGGTGACAGCGAGTGGGCGGCGATCCTGGTGGCCTTCAACTCAGTCTTCCAGGTGCTCTTCTATAGCGTCCTCGCCTACTTCTACATCACCATAGCGAGCGGATGGATCGCGGGGCAGGCCACGGTGGTGAACATCTCGCTTCTCGCCGTGGCGCAGTCTGTCGGGATCTACCTCGGCATCCCGTTCTTCGGCGGGGTCGCAACGCGCGCCTACTTCCTGAGGCGCAAAGGGCGGGAGTGGTACGAGAAGACGTTGGTCCCCAAACTCGCTCCGACATCCCTCCTGGCCCTTCTCTTCACAATCCTGGTCATGTTCTCGCTCAAGGGCTCGGCCATCGTCGTCATCCCCTTCGACGTCCTGCTGGTCGCGGTCCCACTGCTGATCTACTTCGTCGTCATGTTCTTCGCCGCGTTCTTCCTGGGGGTGTACTCGAAGCTGGATTATCCGCGGACCACCACCCTAGCGTTCACCGCGGCCAGCAACAATTTCGAGCTCGCGATAGCGGTCGCCGTTTCCGTGTTCGGCCTCGCCTCGCAGGAGGCGTTCGCCACGGTCATCGGGCCGCTCATCGAGGTCCCCGTGATGATAGGCCTCGTCAACGTCGCTTACTGGCTCCGGAAGAGATACTTCGTCAGCGCGCCGGCTCGCAATGAGACGAGTAACCTCTTGGTCGGCAGGCCGCCCCCAGAAAAGGCAGGGCCGGGGGTCCGCTAGATGGAGACCGTGGCGGGGCGCGGTTCCGGGACACGGTATCTCTTCGTCTGCGTCGAGAACGCGGGGAGGAGCCAGATGGCTGAAGCGTTCGCCCGCCGCGCCGGGCTCGTGGCTGAGAGCGCCGGGACCGTGCCAGCCAGGTCGGTGAACAAGACCGTGGCTGACGCCATGTCCGAACTGGGGCTGGACCTTTCCGACAGCAAGCCGAAGATGCTCTCCATGGACATGATCGACCGAGCAGACGTCGTCATCACAATGGGGTGCTCGGTCGAGAAGGTCTGCCCGAGGCCCATGCTGAGCAGGATGCAGAAGAAGGTGGTCGACTGGGGGCTCGACGACCCAAAGGGGATGCCGCTCCCCGAAGTAAGGAGGATCAGGGACGAGATCGAAAGAAGGGTCGGGGAACTCGTCCGGTCCAAATCATAGCGCCTCCCTGCCTTATGCTCAGCGCCGCTTCGCTCTCTCCAGTCGCGGCGCGAGTTCCGCCTTCATGGTCGCAATCTCGCTGCCTGCGATCTCGAATTCTAACCGCCTCCCCGACGGGCGGAGCCTCCTTCCTGCAGCCTCCAAGAGGTCGGTAGCCGTCGCCGTAAGAGGGGTCCATGCAAGTTTGACCGTCGCGCTGGCTGCCTTCCCAGACGTCTCGTAGAGGCGCAGGACGACGTCGTCGGAGCCTTCTGCCTTCTTGAAGACGGTCAAGATTACGTTGCCTGGATCGGCAGAGACGAAGGACATCTCCTTCGGCAGCCTCCCGCCGTGGCCTGGTTCCAGCACGGGCGTCAGAGGATAGTTGAACTCGTAGGCCTTCCTGGCTACGGCGGCCCTGTTGAAGTCCGAGGCGTGAGGATAGAGAGCGTAGGCAGCCTCGTGGCTCCCCTGGTCAGTCACCTGACCCTCGGACCCCTCGACCGGCGGGAGACCGAAGCCAGCCCGGAGCCTGAACGGGTACTCGGCGCTCCTGAGGAGGGTAATCCGCATGACGTCGTTCGCGACGTCGAAGCCATACTTGCAGTCGTTCAGGAGGCCCACTCCATAGGTCCCGTCTTCCGAAGGGTGGTCTATCCACTTCTGGCCGGGCGCCTCGTACTTCGACCTCTCCGCGAGAGTGGCGCCGGGAGAGACCGGATTCCTCCGCGTGATGTGGCCGTATGGGATTTCATACGTCGTGAAGTCGCCGTGGACGTCCAGCGGGAACGCCACCTTCGCTAGCCTATGCTCCGCATGCCAGTCCGCTACGAGCTCGAATTCGACCAGGGGCGAGCCCGCATAGAGGGAGATTTCCTGGACGAACCACGAATCCTCCCGACCCTCCTGGACGTACCTGTACCGTGACCTGACGCGCGCCCTGACCGGACCGCTCTCGACCAGATCCACCTTCACCGGCGAGCGCAGCTCGACGGACTTCACCCCGCCTTCCTGTTGGTAGATGAAGACCTCCCAGGCGTCGAAGATCGCCGCATCAGTCCGCGAGTTGACGCAGGACCTCCCCTTGACGGGATAGTCCTCGAAGATCTGGACCACGCCTCCCGAGTCTTTCAGGACCTCCCTGTGTGCAGCCTTGTCATGGATGCGACTGACCAGGCCTGTCGTCCTGTCTATCGTTACGAATAGGAACTTGTTCTCAAGCCTAATCTCATCTCTGCTCCCCTTGACTGAAAGGGATGTCCTCCTTTGCTTCCTACCTCGCTCCCGCACTATCCTGTATTCCTTGTACCCGATTGGGGGGACGTCGTCGGCTCTGAATATGCGCCTCCCGGGTCCGGCCTTCTGAGACGCGATTACCTCGCCCTTCGCACCCATCACCGCGCCTCCGTCCCCAAGCACGGACTCCGGAACCTCGACTATGCCGCCCCTGCTCCACGACAGCGGATTGAACACGAGGATAGACCGCCCCGCCCCTCTCGTGTCGGCCTCGCCGGCTATGGCCCTCAGCGACCCTGAGACAACGCGGTCAGCGATGGAGAATATCCGGTCGAAGTCCTTCTGAGAGTCAACATAGACTTCCGGGACGGAGGAGCCGGGGAGGACGTCATGGAACTGGTTCAGGAGGAGCTTCTCCCAGGCCTCTTTGAGCTCGTCGGCTGGGTATGCACGGCCGAACAGGTGCGCCAGCGTCGCGAACTTCTCGGCGACCTCCAGGGCGCACTCCGCCTTCCTGTTGTTCCGTTTTGTCCTGGCTTGAGTGGTGTATGTCCCCCTGTGGAATTGGAAGTAGAGCTCGTCGGCGACCTCGGGGAGCCTGTCTCCGGCCACCTCCTTCAGGTAGTCCATCGCGGTGGTGAAAGCCCCCATGACCGGTCCCTCCCCGCGGACGAGCTTCATCGCCCTCCGCGCCATCTCGTCGCTCACCCCGCCACCGTGGTCGCCTTCGCCGAAGAGGACCAGGAGGTCGTCGATTCGGTGGCGAGCCTTCAGGCGCTTCAGTTGCTCGAGCATCCTCTCATCCTCCACCTTCTCGTCGTAGGCCCCGACCATCTCGTGGGCCAGTATCGAAGAGCCGTCGGGGGAGGTCCATCGAAAGAAGTAGTGGGGGAATGCTATGGTGTCATTCCAGTTCAGCTTCTGCGTGAGGAAGAACTCCATCCCTGACTTGCGCATTATCTGGGGGAGCGTCCAGGGGAACCCGAAGGAGTCCGGGTACCAGGCCACCTTCACGTCGACCCCGAACTTCTCCTTGAAGTACATTTTGCCTAGGAGGTACTGGCGCACCAGGGACTCTCCCGACGGCATGTTGCCGTCCGACTCGACCCAGGTCCCGCCGACGATCTCCCATGTCCCCTCCCTTACCCTCTTCCTCACCCTCTCGAAGGCCTCGGGACGCTCCTCCTCCAGCCACTTGTAGTACTGGGCGCTGCTTTGGCAGAACGTCAAGGAGTACTTCTCCATCAGCCCCAGGACGCTCTCACACCCGTCGCCCAGGGCCCTCTTCGTTTCATCGAACGACCAGAGCCAGGCCGCGTCCAAGTGGCTGTGCCCCAGGAGATGGACCTTCCCTGGCAGCTTCTTCTGGCTCGCCAACCCTCCCTCCGCGCGCTCTGTGCGCCGGCGGAGCCAGATAAACGGACCTGTGGCCGAGCCCTGCGCCTGGCACCCTTGCCCCCAGCCTACGCGCTCCGGCGGCTCATGTGGCCGGTCGTAGGTTAATGAAGGGGCGCTGCTCCGAGCGCGCCATGTACGCCTGCAGGGACCACCTGGAGTGTCCGCAGAGCAGGGGCTTCGACGAGCACTACCACTCGTTCGAGAAGTGCAGCGCCTGCGGAAAGATGACCACCTGCGCCGAGTGCCTCTGTGGCTTCGGCCGCCAGTGACGATAGAGCCTGGCGAGCTTGCTCCGCCGGGACTGGGTCGTCAGGGCACTGGCCTCCGCGTCCGCAGAACCCTTATCACCTCAGGTCAGCATGCTGTTCTCATGAGCAACGGACAGCCCGAAGTGATCCTTGCCCAGGAGCAGGGAACCGAGATGCGGACCGGGGGCGTTTCGAAGGGGTTGGAGGCTGAGTTCGGGGGAGGTGTGAAGGAAGGCACGCTAGTCCTCACCAACAGGCGGCTGATATTCGTGTGCACCGACGACAAGGGCGAGGAGCTCCCCGTGGGGTACTTCGCCGAGCACCTCCTCCTCTACTCCGAGGTGGAGGGTCTGGGTGATATCCCCAACAAGGCTCCGAACGTGTTCATCCCGCTTGACTCGGCCTCGGTGAAGGGTCACAAGGGGGGGCTCGGGCGGCCGAGCCTTCGGGTCTCGTGGAGGGACGAGGGTGGAGCGCACGACGTCGTGTTCACCGAGACGCTCACCGGAAGGAGAAGGACGGATCTGAGCGACTGGGCCTCTGCCATCGAGGGGATGAGGAGCGGGACCAGGGTCCTGGTGTCTCTGCCTCCACCCCCTTCAGCCGCCACGCTCGAGGGCAAGGTGATGCACGTGCTGGCGGACATGCAGGAGAAGGGGACGCTGGAGATTGAGGAGTCTGTGGAGGACGAGTACAAGGTCGATCTGGACCCAGACCAAGTCCAGGCGGCCTGCGACCGCCTTTCTGCGCAGAAGCTCTTGGTCCGCCTGCCGGACCCGAGCGGGGACGTCTTCTACAGGAGGGCGTCGCCCCTGGGGGAAGACAGCTTCTCCAGCTGACGCGCCCTTCCAGCGCCGCGCTCTCAGTCCCTGGCTAAACTCCAAGTTCCAGGGCTCCTGCAGCGGGTGCCCTCAGGACCTGGCGTGTCTTCGGCCTCCGCGGGGCGCCTCCTGCTTCTGGGTTTGCCCCTTCAAGGGGGTTGAAGGAGAGATGCCCGGGGCTTCAACCGTGTTGCAATAAGTAACTCAGAGATTAACCAGGTGCCCTCATGCAGAAGCTTTCGGTGGTGTCCATGGCGGCCCTCCTGGCCATCGCCTGCTTCCTGGCGCTCAGCATCTTCGTCCACCCGAATAGCGCCGCGCCAGCACAGAGTCCGTCCGGATCCAGCCCGGGTGTCACAAACACGAGCGGCTCGACCGGTGGCCTCCTGACCCAGCCACCTCCCACCCAGAGCGGCGGGGGCGACAGCGGCGGCGGGGGCGACAGCTAGGCCTGGGGCTCGCGTTGAACGGGCCCCTGATACTAGGTGAAGCCTTCGGATTCTCTGCCTTAGGGTTCACGGGCGCCTCCGCGATGATAATGGCCTTCAGGGCCAAGCTAGTCAGGACGGTGGGAGGGGCTGACAGGCTCAGGTCCATACACGTGGCGGTCTCCCTGCTGGCAGCCCTATCAATCGCCGGTCATGTGTATGTCCTCTTCCTCCCTCCCGACGCGGTGCCGGTGGACCTGGGTTACGCGGCCGTGGCCCTGGGCCTGGCCCTCTGGATGACCGGGGTCGGATTCCTCGAGAGGAACAGGGACTCCTTCTTCCTCCACGGGGGCTTGGCCGTCGCCCTCGTCTGCCTGGTCACAGCCCACGCAGCGGCGTCTGGGACCGACTTCCCCCTTCTGGCGTCCCTGGCTGCCCTGGGATCGGCATCTGTGGCCGCGTTGGCCAACGCCGCTTATCATGCCAGGAAGCTACTCGGAGCCCCGAGGAGAAAGTGAATGGACAGGAGGGAATTCTTCCGCAGGGCCGCCTTGGTAGCAGTCTTCGGGGCCGTCAGTGCGGTCTCCCTCTTTGAGGCGCTGGCCAAGCTAGGCCAGTCTCAGCCTGTCTCAGTCATCACGTCCGGGGGCCAGGCCCAGGCCACGCAGGCCCCCGCGGGGATGCTCTACGTGGCACCCCTGTCGGGACTGGCAGGGAAGACCTTCGCTTACTTCAATCACCCAACCAAGGGACTTTGCATACTGGTCGACTATGCCGGCCAGTGGAGGGCCTTCAGCGCCGTCTGCACCCACGCCGGATGCACGGTTCAGTTCACTGTGTCCGAGATCTTCTGCCCTTGCCACTCGGGCTCGTTCAGCCCGGTGAACGGGAGCGTTCTCGGGGGTCCGCCGCCGACTCCGCTCCCCGAACTGGCAGTGCAGATCCAGGGCGGAGACGTCTACGTGGCCCAGTAAAACGGTCTCTCAGGCGCCTCTAGAACAGAAGAGATCAAGTACAGAGTCGCCACAAAAAACGGAGGAGTGACCCGTGGTGAACCCACGAGCCACTTAGTCTTCTGACGTGTGAAGTACGCTGCAGCTTGTTGGAGCGACCGGAAGGGCGCACGACAGCTGTGCGTCGGCTCCCTGGGACGCGATGACATGGACCGCGTAGACCTGGCCGGAGAGGACGGACGGCACTAGGACGGCTCCAGACTGGCCGAGCGAGATCTTGCCGACGAAGGTCAGGACCACACACTGGCCGGCCGAGAGTGTCAGGCCGTGGGGCCCGTTCTCGCCGGAGTCGCCGGAGACCAGTTGCATCTTCAGCGCGACGCACCCGGTGCCGGATACTGTGGAGTTGACGGGGACGAAAACCAGCTGGTCCGGCCTCTCGAACTCACAGCCATTCCCTTGGCGGCTGTCGCGGCTCTGGCTGACTGAATTGGCGTTGCCGTTCGAGCTATGGCTCTGGGTGGTGGTGCTTTGAGTGGTGGAATTCGAGGAATCTGAGCTCCCTCCATCTTGGGAGGGGCCGCTGTTGGAGTTTCCGTTGTTCTGCGTGCAGGAGAGCCCGGTGGCCGTGAAGTTGCCCTGGACCCCGATCGCGCCGAGGACCACGGAAATGCTGCCGGTGTTGTTGACCTGGACTGAGATGGTGGTCACGTTCTGGTTGACAGACAGAGCGCTGAGCTTTGCGCTCAGGTTGCCCTGGGCGTGCTGGAGCTGGCTCTGGTCCTGCGAGTCGATGTGCTGCCTGAACCCTATCTGGTCTTCGTTGCCGTTCGAAGTCCCTGCCGCGATGATGCCCACCGAGGACGGGATCATCTGGTAGCCTGTGGAGGTGCTGACTATCACCGGGTTCAGCTGAAGCAATGCTACTCTGTTCCCGGAGAGGGGCGTTGGCCTGGCCAAGGTGACCGTCAAGGTGCTCCCGCCGGTGGCAAGGGTGACGGCGGAGGTGGTCCCATTGACATCGATCTCGATGCTGCTCACGTTGAGGGTGAACGAGTAGATGGTGGAGGCGTTGGGAAGCTTCGCCAGAGCGATGGTCTGCGAGATGTTCTGAAGGCTGAGCAGGTCGATGGTCGCCTTCCCGCCCTGGGGGGTCATCGACACTGTGGTGATGACCTGCTGGCCGCTCGACGCGGGCTTGCCTACCAGCAGGCCTATGGAGGTGTAGGTCAGGTTGAGGGAAGTCGTCCCCTTGGGGACGGTCGGCGGGTCGGTGAGCTGAATAGCCAACTGGGCGGAAGTGCCGCCCTGGGCTCCCGAAGCACCGGTGGTGGTTGGTGTGCCAAAGTTGACGCCCAGGTAGAGCGTCGATGAGACTATGATGACTGCTGCGACCGCAACGGCGGCCGCTGTGTACTTTATTGTTTGTTTTCTTACGGACATCGGGCTGCCCTACCTGGGGCGCCCGGATATTGCTAGGCCATTGAAGCCTAGCCAAGGGGACCCAGACGGCCTTTCAAGGGGCTTGAACGCCCGCTCCACGGTCCAAGGGGCTCACTTCCATGAAGCGAGCCGCCGCCACACCCTGGCCGTCTCATACCATGCCACAGCCACCAATGCGAGGGATGAGGCGATCAGCAGGGGGACGTAGGACGCCGAGCCGTAAGCCATGATCGAGAAGTAGCCTACCAGCAGGGTGAACAGGACAGAGACGAATAGGAGCTGGGGGACGACCACGGCACCCACCTTCACATACCCTTCAAGGATTTCCCCCGTAGCGTCCTTCGACGCCAGATACCTCCCATAGCTGTCCTGGGTGGCATATCCTCCGTCCATCAGGCGCCTGAGATGGTAGGATGCGAGGGACGCGGTGGAAAACCCCAGGCTGGACTGCACGTCTTTGAGCTCGCACGGGCCGTGCTGGAGGACGTACAGGTACACCCGCAGGGTGTTCCCCCTCACCTCCAGACCTGAACCGGACACCTGTTTGCTCAAACCTACGACGATTCCCCGACGCAGCTGCGATTTAACGTTGAAGCTTTGGGCGCGTCAAAGCGCTGGCTTTCGGCCATCCGCGGCTCCTCTTCGTCGTCTGAGAAGCCGACGGCCCGAGGCGGTTACGCGCCTCCCGGCGGGAGGGCGTCCTGGGGCCCGCTGGATCCCCGCAGTGCCGATGGGGGCGCGACAAACCGTCGCGCGGTGAGCACGAAGGCCACGCAGGCGACCGCGCCCCCGATCGAGAAGACCCCCTGGAGCCCAGCGACTGGTATCAGGGCCACCGCCACGACAGGTGAAAGTACCTCGGCCACCCCGGACGAAGCCTGGAAGGCATAGCTGACGTTGGTGACGTCCTCTGCATCGACGGACCTGAACGCGAGGAAGTTGGCGACTGGGAAGACCATCGCATGAGGCACGCTGAAGAGGAGCATCCCGGCGACGAAGACCGGCCAGGAGGGGGCGAGCCCGACGCAGAGCGCCGAGACCACTAGGAAACCGACTGAGGCCAGGAGCACCTTCCAGGGGTCCATGCTCCTCCCTATGGAGGAGTAGCGGGCGGCGGCCGACACCAGGAACACCAGGGTGAAGAGGAGGAACGCTTCCCCAGGCGAGAAGCCGAACCTTGCCTCGGCGTATACTCCGCCGTAGGACAGGAAGACTGGGAGGAGGAGCGAGTACAGCAGGTTCACGGCGAGGGCGCGTCTGACGCTTGGCTTCGCCAGGGCTCTGGCCCAGCCGACCACCGAGGGGACCGGCGGTCTCGGGCGACCCGCTAGGCCGCCCCTCCCTGCCAATGCTCCGACGGCTCCCAGGGCTGAGACGACGGCCAGTGCTTCGAAGACCCCCGAGAAGCCATAGACGCCATGCACTCCGTAGGCCACCAGCGGGCCGAGGACCAGCCCCGCCCCCAGAGCCGTGGAGTACACCCCGAGGCCGGTGAATGGCCGCTCAGGGGCCGAGTCCAGGTGCATGACCGCAGAGAGAAACGGCTGCGGGAGCCCCATCCCTACGCCAGACGCCAGGACCCCGAGTAGGAGGGGGATACTGGGAACCCTCGCCCCCAGTGTGAGCATCGACGCGCCCAGGATGGCGAATCCCGCCGTCGATGAGGCTGACTGGTTTCTTATTGCAAGAGTGGCCGCGGCGGCCCCGACCCCGTTCCCGAGCCACAGGACGACCACGAACACGCCCGCCTCAGAAGGGCTCGCGCCCAGGGAGATGGCGTACAGCGGGACAAGTATCGCCAGGGACGATGTCAGGAGCCGCAGGACAAGAGCGATGACGAACCCTGGCCGCATGTAGCTCTGGCTCGGGGCGGTCAACGGGCCCTGCACTCACTCCCCGAGGCGGTACACCTCTCTGAGCGCCCGGCCGACCTTCTCCGGGGAGAAGAGCGACCCCGCCCGCGCCTTCGCGTTCCTTCCCATCCTCAGCCGCGCCTCGGAGTCGTCTGCCAGCCTCTGCATGTTGTCTCTCAGACCCTCTTCGTCCCCTACCTCGGAGAGGAGCCCTGAGACGCCGTCCTGGACCACCTCGGCGATAGCGGGTATCCTGGTAGCCACGACAGGGATCCCTCTCCTCATGGCGTCTACTACGGCCAGGGCGAACGCGTCCGCCCTCGTGGGGAGCACGAAGACGTCCGTGACCGGCCAGACCTCGCTCTGCAGGGTGCCTCCGGGGAGGCTGTCGGACTGGCCGACCCGCGGGTCAGACCTGACGATCCCTCTCGACTCGGCCGTCCCGAGGGGGCCGACGAACACCAGCCTGCACCCGGAGCCTCCTTTCAGAGACCTGAACGCGCGGAGGGTGGCGTCTCCTCCCTTCCTCCGGAACTCCCTCCCGATGTAGAGGAAGTTGCACCCCCGGTGCTCCCTACCAGAGTCGAGGGCCTCGAAGGGGGGAGGGATCACAAAGACCTTCGAGGGGTCGACTCCGTCCTCGGCAAAGCCCCGCTTCGCCCACTCGGACCATGTAACCGCCCCGGCGCACCACCTCGAGTTCAGGTACGACGAGAACCCCTCGTTGGCCAGGCGCCTGACCGTCCCTCCGATGTTGTTGTACCCCAGCATGAACTGGCCGAATGACTGGTCGCTTTCGTGGACCCAGCGGCGGTCGAATTTCCTGACATCCCAGAAGAACGAATGTACGACGGCCGCCCCCTTCTGGTCTATGGGGATGATATGCTCGAGCGCGAAGCGCGCCGCCACCAGGGCGACGTTCGCGGGGTTGAACTCGTAGCTGGCGGCCCGCTTCGGGTATCTCAGCCGGTCGGTCGCCAGCTTGTACCTCACCCCCGGCGGCGGGTTCAGGAGCCTTCTCAGCGCCCCCGTCCTCGGCCCGCCAGTGAGGGGGTCTGTGGGGGCAACAACGAGGCAGTTCAAGTCGCGGGCCGGACCTCTCGGCCGCTCCCCGGCGGCCCTCTGGGGTGTCCTCTCCAAGCGCCTACGATGGGACCTTGGCGGCCTGGTCTTTAGCCAGTTCTATCAGCTCCATGGATGCGGGCCAGCCCGTGAGGTCCCTGGGCAGCTGGAAACCGTCCGAGGTGACCTTCTTTCGCCCGCCCCAGGCCACCGAAGGAGCAAGCAAGGTCTTCATCTTCATTGCCCGCGGCTTGTACTTCACCACCACTTGGAACATCTCCCTGATGACGTCGTCGATTTGCTTGGTCCTCGAGAATCCCAACGACGGGAGGACCTTGTGCTGCACCTTGTAGTAGTGCGCCTCGCTCTCGACCCGGGGGTTCCTGACCTTCTCGAAGCCGACTCTGTAGCCGAACTCTTCGGCGATGGCCTTCACCTTCTCCGCCAGCTGCACCGTGTCGAAGGTCTCGTCTATCTGGTTGACGACCCTGTAGTCGCCCTCGGCCGGAGGGTTGTCGAGCAGCAGCGACAGGCACTTTATGCTGTCGTAAAGCGACAGGTATCCTCTGGTCTGCCTCCCCTTGCCGTAGATGAGGAGGCTGTTGTAGACAACGGCCTGGGCCACGTACTTGTTGATGACCGTCCCCCAGACAGAGTCCAGGTCGAACCGCGTGGCAAGCGACTCGTCGACGATCTCACCTGTCTGGCTCCCGTAGACCACCCCCTGCATCACGTCGGTCGCCCTGAGGCCGTGTATCTTGTTGGCCAGCATCACGTTGAACGTGTCGAACACCTTGCTCAGGTGGTACCAGCTCCCCGCGGCCCTGGGGAACATCGCCCTGTGCCTTCGCCCGTTCCTCCGGATCTCCACCGGGCCCTCAGTGATCTCGATGTTCGGCGTCCCGTACTCCCCCATGGTGTTTCCACTGAAGGCTGACTTTCCTCTTCGCCTTACCAGTATCACTCCGGTGGGAACAGTGCAGCAGTAGACGAGGCCGTTGTAAGGCTCCCAGGCTTGGCTTCGCCTGCGAGCCTTCGCGTTGGGGTGCCTCGAAATGCTGAGGTAATACTCGCTTGGCCCTTTGCGCCGATGTTCACAAATGGTGGCACCATAGCCCAGTTTGGTTGCTATCTCCTGGACATCCGAGAGCAGGCGCATCGACTTGCTGTAGTAATACATCGACCCTGTCTTCTTCCAGACATGACCGTCGCCTAGCATGAGGGCATCGAAGAGTATTCGGAGCTGCCTCTTGCTCACGTTCTTGAGCGCAACCGGGATATATTTCTTGGAGGAGTCCCCGAAACGAGAAAGATAGTTGGCAAGGTGGTTATCAGAGATTTCAAGATTGAGCATGACGGTCCCACGTCGCCGGTCTGTCTCTTCGGATTCTGTGGCGTTCAACCCCAGTCCATTGACAGCATCCCTTGCCGCATCGGCCTTCCAAGAGCCCTTCTCCTGATAGGTGTAGGTCGCCGTGGGTTCGCCGCCTCTGCGTCGTACGGTGCCCTCGGCTATGAACCAGCCAAAGAATCTCAACCAGTTGTCCATCCTGAACGCTTGGGACTGGGCCAGCCTGCTATGTCCATAGTAGCTCCTCACCTGCATGGCCGGGAGTTCAAAGACATCTACGTCGGGCTGCATCCAGACCCCTGACTTTGGCACCGAGAAGTTCTTTCCGAATACCTCTTCAGAGGTTCCTACACGAATGGGTCCCGCTCTGTTCCGATATTGTGCCCCCGTATACCTGTGAATCACCCGATGATTTGGTGTTATCAGGAAGTCGATGTTTTGGGTCTTGATTCTGAGCATCCGCCCGGAGTACTGGTAGGCAACGATATTCGAAGGCCTGTGATATTGTATCTCTTCAGTCAGAGGATCAAGGCAACAGACCTCGTCGTCGTACTTCAGGTCGAAGAAGTGCTTCCAGCCATCCCTTGTCAGAACCTCTGTTTCTTCGTCGTAGCAACCCATCTTCAGGAGGTGGGCCTCCGGGACGTGTCTTGTCATCGAGAAGACTATGTTCAGGTTCGTGGCTACGTTGTTCAGCTCGGTGTAGAGCGCGTGCTCCTGGTCTATCATGCTGAACGGCGCGCTCCGCTGCTGGGCGAGGTGTACCACGCTCTGGGGCTGGTACTTCGAGATCACCCAGTCCACTTCCTTCGGATCCCTGGCGTCCGCCCGGACAAAAGTCAGGTTGTCCTTCCCCGAAGCGCGCTGATACGCCGCCACCCGCGAGGACGGGCTTCCAATGGGGACCAGAGAGTCCGACCCAACTGACTCCACCAGCCGCCGGGTCACCAGGTTGTCGACTATCACGACGTTCTTCTCGGTGCGCCATGCGAGGTGCAGGGAAAGGGGCCATCCGATGTAGCCGTCCCCGCCGAAGACTACGACAGAGTCCTTCAACGGCACGGCCCGCCTCGCAGGACTCTCAACTCGCGGAACCTCCTCGGAGGTGTATATATTCGCAGAGAACGTTGCGTATGAACGCAACGTTCAGACAGCAGGGACCGCCTCAGATGGACACGCCGAAAGCGGAAAGGAAGCTCTGGGCGCGCCTCACTTCGCTCACGAATTCCCTCCCCTTGCGGGTTATGGTGTAGTATCGGTTTCCACCGTTGTTCACCTCCGTGAGGAGGTCCCTCTTCTGGAGTTCGGCCAGGTGCTTCATGAGCCTGTCGTGAGGGAGGTTCGCCCTCTGGAGCAGCCTGGTCGTCTTCGCGTTGCCTTCTTCGTCGGCCGCGTTCAATATGTCGAGATAGATCCTTATGGTGCTCCTCTGCTTCTCAGACTGAGCCAATTCTCCCACTCCGGACCACGAACACGAGGAGAAGGCAGAACCCTGCAAGGTTCGCCGTCCCGCCGAGGAGGTACAGGTCTCCCGAGGCCAGCAGGCTCCCCAGCAGCTCGCCAAGGTGGGAAAGCGCTATGAACGCGAAGCCCAGCAACACATAGAGCGACAGCCTGTTCTTCAGCTCCGAGTACGCCATGGCTCCCTGGAAGACGACGAATGAGACGAGCACGAGGATTACCAGTTCTCCGATGTCGAGGACCAGTGTGCCGAAGAGGAGCGGCGCCGCCTGCACGGCTAGGACCGCGGCACCCGTTCCCATCCCATCAGAGGATGCTCCTCTCTGGACCCGGATGGTATACCCGGTCCCGATAAGGAGGTATGCTGCGGACTGGAGGACTAGATAGACGCCCGTGGCACCGTAAACCAGGGCCTCCCTGTCCACGAACCTGCCGACGTTGAACTCGGCCAGGAGATATATCGAGCCCTGAACCAGGAGACCGACCCCGAGCAGCATGAACCCGACGCTGAGGAGCCTGAGGAAGCTCGAGCCCGTCACCCTCCTGTACCTGAACGCGTAGTAGCTGACAGCGAGGGCCACCACGCCGCTGAAGAGGCTCAGGATGGAGTTCTCGATGAAGTACGGGTGAATCACTTGCTAGGTTCCTCCTTTCGAAGGGGCAGACGTGTGGAATGACTGCAGGTGTGTGAGCCCTGTTTTCAAAGAGCGCCTTGCAGTAGTTTTGGCAGGAGGTGATATAGGTTTTCAATGGCCACGAATCTCCGCCCAGCTTCTGGTTGGCCGCAGCTGGGTGAAAGGGGGCCACCCGGGGCGGCGCGCCGGACAGTCGGGCAGGCAGGCGCCAAGGATAAGTCGTGCCAGGCAAGGGCCAGGGACCGGTTGGCCAGGTCAGCCTCCAAGGTCAAGGGCCTCTTCACGGCGCTTCTGACCCCATTCGACGACGAAGGGCGGGTGGACACGGACCGCTTGTCGAAGCTGGTCCGCTTCCAGCTGTCGAATGGGGCCGACGGGATCTTCCCCTGCGGGAGCACGGGGCTCGGTCCGATGCTCACGGTCGAGGAGAGGAAGTCGGTGGCCGAGGCGGTCATAGCCACAGCGCGCAAGAAGGTCCCGGTCGTGGTCCAGGTCGGGGCAGCAGACACCGCGTCAGCGGTCGAGTTGGCGAAGCACGCCGAAGACGCCGGGGCATACGCCGTGGCAAGTCTGACCCCCTACTACTACAGGCCCGGAGACCGGGCCGTGGCGAAGCACTTCGAGGCGCTCGCCCAGGCTGTGGATATGCCCGTCCTGGCCTACAACATACCTCAGTTGACCGGCAACAACCTCCAGGCGAAGACGGTCGCAGAGCTGGCAAAGAGAGGTATCATCTCGGGGCTCAAGGACTCTTCGCGGGACTTCCTGCACCTCCTGGAGCTGATGGACGCGGTCCCGGACCGCTTCCCTGTGATGAACGGGACCGAGGAGTATGGGCTCTTCGCGATCAACTCAGGCGCCTCCGGCCTGGTTTCGGGGGGAGCCTGCGCCCTCCCCGAGCTCCTCGCGTCGATGTTCTCGGCGGTGAGGAAGGGAGACCACGCCGCGGCCCTGGCCGCACAGAACCAGGTCCGGGCGTTCAAGGGACTGGTGAAACAGAATCAGATCTCGGCCTACTACGAAATACTCAGAGCGCGTGGGATGGACTGCGGGTCCCCGAGGAGACCGCTGCTCCCGCTGGATAAGGTCGAGGCGAAGAGGATTACCGACGGCCTGAGGGCCCTGGGCCTCCTCTAAGAGAGGGCCGCAATCTCCTTGTACCTGAAGCAGCCTGTGACGTGGTCGTTCACCATCCCGGTGGCCTGCATGTGGGCGTAGCATATGGTCGGCCCCACGAACCTGAATCCCCTGGCCATCAGGTCCTTGCTCATGGCCTGCGCCTCCGGAGTAACCGCCGGGATGTCTTTGAGCGCGCGCCATCTGTTGACCTTCGGCTTTCCGCCGACGAACCTCCAGACATACTCGTCGAACGACCCGAACTCCTCCTGGACATTGACGAACGCCTTCGCGTTCTGCACCGCGGCATTCACCTTGAGGCGGTTCCTGACGATCCCCGGGTCCGCCAGCAGACTCCGGACCGCCCGTTGGTCGTAGTTCGCCACCCGCTTCGGGTCGAACCCTTCGAAGGCCCGCCTATAGTTCTCCCGCTTCTTCAGTATCGTGTACCAGCTCAGGCCAGCCTGGGCCCCCTCGAGCACAAGGAACTCGAACAGCAGCCGGTCGTCGTGGAGGGGGATCCCCCACTCCATGTCGTGGTACTCTTGGAGGAGCGGCATGTCCAACGAAGACCAGCCACACCTCTTCACAGGCTTCACATCGCCAGACCCTCCCGTGCCCGGATTCAACCCTTCTGGTCAGCGAAGGAAGACGTATACGCCGCCACGGAGGGGTTGCGGGCGTGCCGGTCTGCCCAAAGTGCGGGAAGTTGATCAGCGCCAAGAAGTTCAAGAGGCATCTGGAGCGGTGCGGCTCGACCCACAAGCACCACACGGCGCCCCTTACTTCAGGGGACAACTTCCTCGAACGGGTATGAAGCTTAAAACCACCCCGTGACCCAGCCCGTTTTCAGGTGCCCTGGTCGTATAGAGGTCAGTATGCTGCCCTGTCACCGGCTATGGGCCGGCAGAGCGGCAGCGACCCGGGTTCGAAATCGCTGAGACGAAAGTCCCGGCCAGGGCGCCACCACATGCGCGGTAACGCCCTTACACCTTTTAGATGGTGGGACGGCTGAGGACATACACTTCTACGGGAAGAAGCTCGCTTCGTACCTGAAGGGGCTCGACAGCCTGATCGGGAACCCGGAAGACAGGAAGCTGATCAGGGCCTACCTCGACCACCTGAAAGCGCAAGGACTGAGCACGGCTAGGCTTTACAAGACCACGTGGACCTTCGTCGATATCAGGAAGAGGCTCACTTCAAGGACCTTCAAAGCGGCCACGAGGAAGGACATCGAAAGGCTCGTGGCGGAGATCCACTCGCCCGAGTACACGGCCGACATGAAGTCTGACCACACGAAGATCCTCAAGAGGTTCTACAAGTTCGTGAGGTATGGCAACTGAGATAGGAAGACGCAGCACCCGCCGGAAGTCGCCTGGGTGGATACCTCGATCAAGAGGAACGAGATGAAAGAGCCCCGAGGTCGAAGGCCAGTTCGTCAGGGGTCTGCCTTTCACCACATGCCAGTTCGACCAGGGTCGCCGCGACGTCGAGTTGAACACGGAAGTCGACGTATTCTTCAACGGCCTTGCCCCATTGCTTTGTCTGGCTCCTGATGAAGTCGTACACCTCCTTGGGAGCGCGAGCTTCACGGTGAAGCCCGAGCCGTCTTCAGTCGCCATCCTCACACACCTTTCTTCGTGGCGGCGTACCCGGGGTACTCCTCTTCAAGGAACTTCGTTGCGTCGTATTCGAAGTGGTCCTTGGCTGCCTCGATTGAATCCTCGAGCATTTGCGCCAGGACAGACTCTAGGTTCGAGTTCGTAGCATCGCACAAGCTCCCGATCAGGGCCAAGTGCCCTGCTCTGATCGGTACAGTTACTTGTGCGGCCCTCGAAAAGACTTCCTCGCACCTCGTCCTGTACAACTTTTCACGCTCTTCTGCGCTCACTCTCTCGCCCCCTGTAGGGTCCTCACAATCTCCGAGTCGGGTATCCTGTACTGTCCCGAAGGGAGCTCCACGGCATTGATCTTTCCCCCTGGTGATCCAGGCCCATATCGTCTGCCTGCTCACGTTCAGGAGCTCGGCAGCTTCGTTCGGTTTGTGCAGCCGTCTGCTGTTTGACATACCATAACATAAAAGACAAATCCGAACCGATCACAGCACTTCATAGGATATTTCCTAGTGGTGTCAGGTTGGAGCGTTGTCGCCCAAACATTCATGCCCGGCCACATCTGCCGGGCAGGTCTCGACCCGATGGATCAGCGCAGCCCGCTTCCATCCTCTCCTTTGCCATCCTGACGGAGGTCCCTCACGCTGGTGACGACACGAGCTTGGCAGATGGTGGCGTCTCCGGCCCCGCCGGGGTGGCGGTGACTCTCCCGCCGCTCATGCTTTCGTAGTCGCGCTGTATTCTCGGGCCGATCAGCACGAACCCTAAGAATATCAACATGACGAACGCCGCCAGCGAATACCACCCCCACGCCGGAGCGGATGACAACAGCTCGAAGCTGGCCGGCCCGACCGCCGCGGCCGTCGACCTCCCCGAAGAGGTCGCGGCGTAGTAGTACCCCTGGTAGGTCCCTCTGTTCCCCGACTTCGAGAACAGTGCCATCACCGTCTGCGACGGGACGGTCGCCATGACCTCCCCCAGCGTCAGGACGACCATGACCGCTTCATACTGGAGGAACCCGGTGGAGAGCCCGGCCATCAAAAAGCTGGCGACCAGCAGGAGCGGGGAGATGAGGAGGGGGAGCACCAGGGTCCTCGCCCTCTGGACCATGTTGATGAGCGGCAACTGGAGGAGGACGATGACCCCCCCGTTGGTCGCGAAGAGGTATCCTATCTCGGTGTTGGTAAAGTGCAGGAAGTATGCCACGTAGAGGGCCAGGGGTTGGATTTCGTACCCCACGGCGAAGAACAGGCCCGCCGCCAGGAACAGGAAGCCGATGATGTTCCTGTCCTCCTTCCACGACAGCAGCCGCCGCGACGGCCCCTCGCTGGCGTCCTCCGACGCCCTGACCCCTCCAGAGATCCGGAAGGCCGTGAGCAGTATCACCGGGACGATCATGACTGCGCTGATGAAGAAGACGATCGCATAGCCGTACGCGTCCGTGATGGGCCCCCCCAGCGCAGGGCCGATGGCGAAACCCAGGTTCCCGCCTATGGTCAGCAGGTTGTAGCCGGACCGGATCTGGTTGACAGGCTGGCCTGCGATGATAGACCCGGTGGCGGGGTGGGAGAGCCCCCTCAGGAAGGAGAACAGAGGGTACGAGACGAAGAAGTAGATGGCGGGCGAGTTGTCCAGGACCATGAAACCCAGGACGACCGAAGCTACGATCGAGGCATAGTATCCGGCCAGCATCACCCGCCTCGGCCCCGCGGCGTCGGTCAGCCTTCCGCCGACTAGCCGGCTCAACAGGGTGAAGACTCCTGCGGCAAAGTACACCGCCCCTGTGGCCGCCAGATTGATGCCTCTGACCTCTAGGAGGTAGAGGCCGAAGAACGGCATGGCCATGGAGAAGCCGAACGAGTTCAGCGTCCTGATGGCGAAGAGCGCCCAGGCCTCCCCCTGTAGGCCTCTGAGCCCGTCGAGCCCGTACCTCGAAGAAAACGACAAACTTCGCGTCGTCTCTACGCCCGGCTTCCCGACGCCGGGTCCTGCTGCCTGAAGCCTAGTCCAGCAGAATCCATCTTCTTCACGCAGTCGCCACAGCGGAGCCCTCGCGGGGTCCGGTAGAGCCTGATCTTGGCCCCGCACTGGGGGCACTCCTTGTACTGGCCCTTGGACTGGCGACCTGGTTCCTCCATGGAGCCGCCCCCTCGTACACCCTCTTCTTATCCGCTGCTGAATGAGCTTGGCTCTGTAGAAACCCTCTGAGAAGTGACGACGCGACTCTCATGGCGTTGTAGGCTATCATCCTGAACCTGATCTCGTTGTTCAGCCCCTTCGTCCTGACGGACCTCATCTCGTCCCCCATGGTCCTCTTCACGACCGAGAAGATGGTTTCGTCCTTGGACCTCTGATGGTACACCCTCTCGGAGAACCTCCTCTTCATCTCCTTCCTGTAGAGCCCCTCGGTCCTCCAGAGGGGTACCTTCTCCATTCGTGGTGGGATCATCGACATGGCGTGGAGCTCATCCCTCAGGAGCTCATGGCTCTCTTCCGAGTCGTACGCCTTGTCCCCTATGCCCACA
>JAFLZE010000110.1 GCA_029785685.1 Nitrososphaerota archaeon
CGCCGGTCTTGCCGTCTACGGCTATCGAGACGCGGCACGACTCTTCGATCTTCGACTTGGTCTCTCCCTTCTTGCCGATCAGGGCGCCCACCCTGTCGAGCGGGACGCGCAGGAGTTTCTCGAAGCTCATGTCAGGACCGTCTCTAGTATCTGCTCCGGGGCCTTCTCATAAACCCCTCTCTTCTTGAAGAACCTCACTACGTTGGTGACGTCGCGCAGGAGGAGCTGCCTGGACTCTGGGTGGGAGGTCAGGATCGCCGACCCCATGTCGAAGAGCACCCTCTCCTCGGGCCCCGCCTTGAAGATGTTGAACTCCGAGAGGTCTGCGTGGACCAGGCCCGCCTTGTAGAGCCTTCGGACGGTCTCGAGCGTCCACCGGTAGTCCGAGTCGTCCACCTCGGTCTCGGCGAAGACCGGCGCAGGTGCGGGGGGCGTCCCGATGAACTCCATCACTATGATGTTGGCGTTGAAGGCGTACGGCCGGGGGACCCTGATCCCCGCCTCCGCCGCCATCCTGAGGTTCTTGAACTCCTTCTGGACCCAGAGCCTGATCATCTGCCTCACCGAGCTGGGGAGCCTCTGGAACCGCCTGTCGCCCGCCACGTACCTCATCCTCTTCTTGAACTCCGCCGCGGCGGTGAGGTAGATCTTCACCGCCCGGGGGCTCCCGTCGGGGGCAACCCCCCAGTAGACTCGGGCCTCCTTCCCGGCCCTCACCACCCCGTTGAGATACGACAGGTCCCCCCTCGCGATCATCTCGCTCAGCGCGAAGTTGGTGGCCTTGTCGAAGACCTCCTCGACCGTCTTCCTTTCGTTCGAGTCGTGCCTGAGCCGCCTGTTCTCGCGCTCGTTCCTCCTGATGCGCTCCCTTAGCCCCGCCCCCTGCTCGACGTCTCCCTCCGTGAGGGCTCCGCGCTCGGCCTCGAGGCTGTCCTCTAGCGCTTCGTCGTCCTGCTCGGGCCCTTCCAAGGTCCGGCTCGAGGTGGGGCTCCCCATATAGGCTTGTGATCGGGGGTCGGGGACGTAGGGCGAGAGGCAAGCTTTATTTAGGGTATACAACACAAAGTTGTATAGTGTCAACGTTCATGCTAGTCTCGAGCCCGACTGCGGCCGGCGCGCCCCTGGAAAGGGTTTTAGTAAAACTCCTTACGCGAGGGGGTCCGGACCCGCGGTGACCCATGTGAACCCGAGCGAGAACGAAAGCCAAGGAGAGGGCAACGACATGAAGACCTCGTCCATGGTGAAGGAGCAGGAGGCGAAGGCGATAAAGTCTGACCTCGCCCGTCTCGAGAGCACCCTCGACGAGGAGCGGAGACGGAACGACGAGCTCCTCACGAACCTCAGGTACCTCCAGGCGGACTTTGAGAACTACAGGAAGCGGGTCGACCGCGAGATACGCGAGCTTGAGGAGTTCTCGACCCTCGGCCTGGTCCGCAAGCTCGTCCCCGTCCTCGACGACCTCGAGCTCGCGGTCGCCTCTGCCACCAAGGCGGCAGACCAGGGAATCGTCGAAGGCGTGAAGATGGTCCAGAAGAACCTCGGCTCGGCCCTAGCGAGCGAGGGGCTCGAGGAGATCAGGGCGGTCGGGAAGCCGTTCGACCCCTCGGCGCACGAGGCCGTCGACAAGGTGCAGGGCAAGGACAACCCGGAGGACATGGTGGTCGAGGAGATGAGGAAGGGGTACACTTTCAAGGGCAAGGTTCTCAGGCCGAGCGCCGTGAAGGTGGAGCTCGCGGCGAGAGCCGAGGGGCGCAGCGAGGAGGGACTGCAATGAGCAAGCCCGGATCTCCCGGGGCGAGGGAGAAGATAATCGGGATCGACCTAGGGACGACGAACTCAGCCGCGGCGGTGATGGAGGCAGGCAGGCCCGTGGTCATCCCCAGCGCGGAGGGGCAGACGGTCGCCGGCAAGATGTTCCCGTCAGTGGTGGCCTTCACGCAGGACGGGCAGCTCCTGGTAGGGGAGCCCGCGAAGAGACAGGTCGTGACCAACCCTGAGGGGACGATATTCGAGATAAAGAGGAAGATGGGCACCGACTACAAGGTCCGGATAGCCGGGAAGGAGTTCACCCCTCAGCAGATAAGCGCCTTCGTCCTCCAGAAGATAAAGAAGGACACCGAGACCTTCCTCGGGTATCCGGTCAGGAAGGCGGTCATCACCGTCCCCGCCCACTTCAACGACAACCAGAGGCAGGCGACGAAGGACGCGGGAGAGATCGCCGGCCTCGAGGTGGTCCGGATCATCAACGAGCCCACCGCGGCCTGCCTCGCCTACGGCCTCGACAAGGCGGACAAGGAGATGAAGGTCCTGGTCTTCAGCTTCGGCGGCGGGACCCACGACGTCACGGTGATGGAGTTCGGGGGCGGGGTGTTCCAGGTACTCTCGACCAGCGGCGACACCCAGACCGGCGGCGCCGACGTGGACTACGCCATCGTCAACCTCATAGCCGGCGACTTTAGGTCGAAGACCGGCATCGACCTCAGGAACGACCGGACCGCGATGACCCGCCTCAAGGAGGCGGCCGAGAGGGCGAAGATCGAGCTATCCAACATCATCTCGACCGACATCGACCTCCCGTTCATAGCGAGCGACTCGACGGGGACGAAGAACCTGCACTTCACCCTCACCAGGGCCAAGCTCGAGGAGCTGGCGGGCCCCATCGTCTCAAAGGTCGAGGAGCCGATCACCCGCGTCATCACCGACGCCAAGCTGACGCCCAAGGACATCGACAAGGTCATCCTCATCGGAGGCATGACGAGGATGCCCCTCGTCAGGCAGAAGGTCGAGCAGGTCATGGGCAAGCCGGCCGAGAGGGGGGTCGACCCCATGGAGGCGGTGGCCATAGGCGCGTCGATCCAGGGCGCAGTCCTCGCGGGGGAGGTCAAGGACATCCTCCTCCTCGACGTGACCCCGCTCTCTCTCGGGGTCGAGACCCTCGGGAACATCACCGCCAAGGTTATCGACAGGAACACCACCATCCCTGTCAAGAAGAGCCAGACGTTCACCACGGCGGCGGACATGCAGACCGCCGTCACGATACACGTCGTCCAGGGGGAGAGGTCGATGGCCGCCGACAACATCTCGCTGGGTATGTTCAACCTCGAGGGGATCCCGCCCGCGCCGAGGGGCGTCCCGCAGATCGAGGTCACCTTCGACATCGACGCCAACGGGATACTCAACGTCACCGCCCACGACAAGGGCACGGGCAAGGAGGCGAGGATAACCATCTCCGCCTCGACGAAGCTCTCGAAGGACGAGAAGGAGAAGATGGTCGCCCAGGCGGAGCAGTACGCGGAGCAGGACAAGAAGAAGATGGAGGAGGCGCAGGTGATGAACGACGCCGACTCGCTCCTCTACACCGCCGAGAGGACCAAGACCGACCTCGCCGGGAAGATCAGCAAGGAGTCCGAGGACAAGATAACCGCCGCCGCGGCCGAGCTCAGGAAGGCCGTGGAGTCGAAGGACGCCGCGGGGGTGAAGGACAAGTCGGAAGCCCTCCGGAAGGTCCTCCAGGAGGTCGGGCAGGCGGTGTACCAGCAGCAGGCGCCGGCCGGCGGACCACCGCCCGGCGGGGCGACCGGACAGTCGGAGGCACCTCCGGGCCAGGGCCCGATGACGGACGCCGACTACAAGGTCGTCGATGAGGATAAAAGCTGACCCAGAAAAGTGACGGCCGACTGTGAGCAGCGCCTCCTCCCGGGACTTTTATGACGTCCTTGGGGTATCCAAGTCGGCCAGCAAGGACGACATCAAGGCAGCCTATCGGAAGATGGCGATGCAGTACCATCCCGACAGGAACAAGTCCCCCGAGGCGGAGGGGAGGTTCAAGGAGCTCTCGGAGGCCTACGCCGTCCTCTCCGACGACGAGAAGCGCAAGCAATACGACACCTACGGGCGGGAGGGCATAGACCAGAGGTACAGCCAGGAGGACATATTCCGGGGCGCCGACTTCCAGGACATCTTCCGGGGCTCGGGCTTCGGGTTCGGCGGGGGGTTCGACGACCTGCTCGGGGCGTTCTTCGGGCAGGGGGCCGGGAGGAGGTCGGGGCCCAGGCGGGGCAACGACCTCACGATGCACCTCCAGGTGAGGCTCGAGGACGTCGTGAACGACCTCACCAAGGAGGTCGAGATCCCCCGGATGGAGGCCTGTCCCACCTGCGGCGGGAACGGGGCTGCCCCCGGGACGAGCCCGAAGAGGTGCCCACAGTGCGGGGGCGCGGGCCAGGTGCAGAAGATGCAGAACGCGGGCTTCGCCAGGTTCATCCGGGTGGAGACCTGCGGCAGGTGCAAGGGGACGGGCACGCTTGTGGAGAACCCCTGCAAAGAGTGCAGGGGCAGCGGGAAGGTCAGGCGGCAGCGGCGGCTGAGCATCCGCATCCCGGCGGGGGTGGACGACGGCCATACG
>JAFLZE010000111.1 GCA_029785685.1 Nitrososphaerota archaeon
CGGCCATCCCAGGCGAAGCCAACGTTCCTTGGCTGGCCGCGCCTTGTTTTAGGCCTTGCAATCGAACAATCGCCTGCGTGGCGTGGCGTGGCAGGCCTGGTCTAGCGGGGTCCCCGCCCGTTATCAGCAACGCGCCTCCACCCCTTCGTTGACCGACTCGGGCTGGCTCTTCCTCAACACGCCGCTCCCGTACCTGGGGGCGATGTACTTTCTTGCGTACCGCCACGACCTCGGAAGGATCGCAAGGCCCTTCCGTGACCTTTCGGACAGCTCCGAGTGGCATGCCGTCTTCAAACGACTCGACCTAGTCGGCACCGACCTTCTGGTCTCTTCAAGGTCTGAGCGGGACACGCAGGAGTACCTGAGCACCTTGGAGTCGGTGTATGGGGTGCTGAATGTCGTAAGGGCGCCAGCGAAGCCAGACTTACTGAGGCAGATACCGAATCTCGCGGGCCTCGTTGCCCAATCTCCGGCGCAAAAAGCCGCTCTGGGTGGTCGGACCCGCAGACTGGCGCGAGGAGCTGGAAGACTGGCTTCGACCATTCGGCGTCGTCTGCCACGGGGTTCGGCACGGTGACGGCCGTGAACCCGTTCGCCCTGTAGAACTCCATCTTGGACGAGTCTTTTGCGCTGGATTTCTCGCCATAGATTTCTACTACGAGCTTCATTCGGCGGCTCGCCACCAGATCAGGTAAGTAGGCCTTGGGGAGAAGCGACGTCTTCCCGCAAGAGGGGCACATCAGGGCGATCTCCGACAGAGCCCAGGCGAAGGGGGGTCGTGCGTCAGGTGCTCCTTCCGCCTGGTAACCACAGCATTCGCAGCGAAGCCTCAACCAGTCAAGCGCCAGAATGTTCCTCTCCATATGGATGCCATAGTAGTTGGCGTTGGCGAGAAACCTGGTCTCAGAGTCGGTCGAACCGACCCGAAACTCTGAGAAGTTCCTACTGAAGCGGCGGGTGTTGCTCGGCTGGGTCGTCGTCGGTTTCCCCTCCTCGTCTCTCTGCCATTTCCTGACTTTCTAGAACTTTCACAATCCCGATGTACTTCGTGGCAACCTTCCCGTTGACCCTCGTGACCTCCTGGGCGTAGGCGTAGGGGCCGGTCCGTGCCGCCTTGGGGTACAGGCGTCCACCTTTCGATTTCCGGTAGTATACTGTCGCGCACAAGGCGCAGTTCTATGGTGCGAACAGCAGATAACGACCAACATTGGAATAGAAGAACAGGGGGCGTTAAGTATGATAACAGTTATCAATAAGCATGCAGCCGTCCGCCGACATGCCGTCCAGCTACAGCCTCCCCGACCTGGTGGAGAAGGAGATCGACGCCCTCGTGAGGGCGGGGTACTACTCCAGCAAGTCCGACGTGGTCAAGGACGCCCTGAGGACCTTCCTCGACAAGAAGCCGAGCCTGAGGCTGGCCGCTGCGATCGAACTCTACAGGAGGGAGCAGGTGAGCCTGGGGAAGGCGGCAGAGATCGCCGAGATGCCGCTGGTCGAGTTCAAGGAAGTCCTCGCCAGCCAGGGCCACAAGAGGGTACTGACCATGACGAAGCAGGAAGCGAGCAGGGCCGACGAGCTGACGAGCAAGATGAGATGATTGGACGTTGTCGTGGACACCGACATCCTCTCGACGCTCCTGAAGGTCCGAAGGCCCGACCTGATTTCGAAGCTCTTCCCGAGGTCAAAGATCTTCTTCTGCCCGGCGGTCGTCTCCGAAATCCACAGAGCAGCGGAACTTGGGATGGTGAGCGAAACGAGGTACGAGCTCAGCGCGACCAAGCTCGCAAGGGCCGAGAGGGTCATCGCGAAGGAGGCTGGTCGGAGGCCCGCCCTCGGGCGCGCAGACTGCGAGTGCCTGGCGGTGGCCCAATTCAGGATGTCCCTCCTCCTCAGCAACGACAGGACCGTTAGGGGAGAGGCGTCCTCGCGAGGGATCGACGTCATGAGCCTCCCTCAGGCGCTTCGGGAGCTGTGGAAGACGGGCGTCATGAATAAGGAGGACGTGGTGGAACTGGCCGAGGAAATCGAGAAGAAGGACAACGTGGTATTCAAGGACAGGCGCTTGATCTTCGATTAAGCAACGTCCATAGCAGAAGAACGGGACCGAACCGCTTCTCGCGTCAAATCCCGACAGGCTTCTGTCTGCCGATCGCGAATGGGCCAGACCTTCACCACCGACGACATGCTCTTCCACATGCTCGTCGTAGGCGGGACGGGGAGCGGGGAGACAAACGCCGTCCTGCGCATGCTGGAGCGTCTGGCGGGCTTCGAAGGCAATCGATCACATCGAGGCGGACTTGCCCTACGGCGGCGGGGCCAGGAGCCTCGCCAACGAGAAGGAGCGCGAAATGGCGAAGAAGGAACTGGGGTCGCCCTCTCGGGGACCCATCCGCATGACGCCCCTCGCCTACCTCTACCGGCAGGGGCAGAGCCGCGGGCCTGGGTCGAGCCCGCTTGGGAGGGTCGCTCCGTCGGCCTGGGCGGGGGCTACAGCACGAACCTCGGCTGCTGGAACTGCTTGACCAGGGTCTTCACCTTCTTCTGCACAAAGTCTGGCGCCTTCTTCCCCAGTATGACCATGGCCATGAGCTCCGCCACCGCCTCCATCTCCCCTGGTCCGTACCCCATCCTGGTGGCCTCCGCCGTCCCGACCCTCCCCGCCTCGTCGACTATGATGTTCGCCTGTTCGAGGCGGACGGACAGGGGCTTCAGCCTGGCCTGGTCGTAGTCGAGGAGGACCTGGTGCGACCTCGTGTACCCCTGTCCCGCCCCCCTGACATTCACCCCCTCGGCCGCAAGGGCATTCGCGAGCGCCTGGGCGTTCTTTACGACCGCCTGGGCGTACTGCTTGCCGAACTCCTGCATCTCGATAAGCGACACGGCCAGGGCCGCGACCCTGTTCAGGTGGACGTTGTCGACCACCCCCGGGAAGACCTTCCCCGACACGGCTTCGAACGCCTCCTCGTTGTTGGAAAGGATGATCCCTCCCTGCGGCCCGGGGAGGCTCTTGTGTGTCGACCCTATGAGGATCGGGCACCCTTCCCTGAGAGGGTCCTGGAACTCCCCTCCGGCTATGAGCCCGAGCACGTGCGACCCGTCATAGACGCACACCCCCTCGGCGGCGTCCGAGAGCCTCCGGACGGGATAGGGGAAGACGATGTGGCTCGCGCCGAAGAAGGCGACCGCCGGCTTCTCGGACTTCAGGAGCTCCACAGATCCCGCGAGGTCCACCCCCACCGCCGCCCGGTCATAGGGGAAGTAGACGTTCTGGAGCCCCAGCAGCCCGCCGAGCCCGTCCTGGGATATGCCGGGGTAGCCGCCGTCATCAGGAGAGGTCGAGGCCACCCTGTCCCCTGGTCTGGTGAGGGCGAGGAGGACCGCGGCGTTCGCGACGTGCCCAGAGAGGAGGCTCACGTCGGCGTATCTGGCGTTGAAGACCTTACGCGCGATTTCCTGCGTCTGGGCGACGAGCTCGTCCGCGTACCTCGTCCCCCTGTAGAACCTGTCCGGCGCCGTGTACCTGTTGCCGAAATCCGTCAGGTACATCGACTTCATGAGGTCGCTCCCCCTGTTCTCGGAGGGGATCAGGTTCAGGCACTCCCCCAGCCTCCAATCCTCGTGCTGCTGTATCGTCCTCTTCAGCGCTTCCAACTGGTGCGGCAACGGATTCGGCCCCGCCTGCTGACGGTATTTAGAGTTCGAGGCCCCCCGCGGGCCACCTCTCCGGACCGAACTCCGCCATGGTCCCGGCGCGGAGCTCGGAGGCGCGGCGGTAGACGAAGTAGGCCGCGAAAAGGTCCTCCGCCGCGACCCCCAGCGACTTGAAGACGGTGACATCCGAGTCCCCTGTCCGGCCCCTGACCTTCCCTTCGAGGACATCCCCCACCTCGCCCAGGATGTGCCCCTCGCCTATTGTCCCCTCCCTCAGGGGGACGAGGTAGTCGTCCGACTCCAGCCTCGCGGACTCCCTGGAGTCTACGAAGAAGCGCGACCTCCTCACCGTCTCGCTGTCCAGCTCACGGGACGGGGGCCTCGAAGCCCCGGCGGCGTTCACGTGGACCCCTGGGGCCAGCCACCTCCCCATCAAGATGGGGGACGTCGCCCCCGTCACCGTGCAGACCAGGTCGGCCCCATGGACGGCCTCCTCGCCCCTATGGCACTCCCTGGCGTCCACCCCCCACCCCCTGGCGGCGTCCGCGAACCTCTTCGCGTTCGCCGGGGTCCGCGACCAGACCCTGACCTGCGCGAGCCCCGGGAAGACCGTCGTCATCGCCTCCAGGTGGCTAGAGGCCTGAGTCCCCGACCCGAAGATGGCCAGCACCTTCGAGTCCCGCCTCGCCAGAGCCCTCGTCGCCACGGCGCTGGCGGCGCCTGTCCTGATGCGGGTGATGGAGCC
>JAFLZE010000112.1 GCA_029785685.1 Nitrososphaerota archaeon
CGAGGACGCGCTCCTTCCGGCCAGCGCCTGCCAGCCTTTCGCGCATCCCCCCGAGCTCCTTCCTCCCTTTGGCCGTGATGACGTATGCTTTGGACCTGGTGCTCCCCTTCTCCGGCTTCGCAAGCCCGTCGGTGACGAGGCCCCTGAGAAGAGGATACATGGCCCCTGCGCCCGGCTTCCAGGCGCCTTCCGTGGTCTCGTCAATCTTCTGCATTATCGAGTAGCCGGTCTCCGGCCCTCGTGACAGCTGAGTCAATATGTACAATCTGAGAAACCCCCTCGGCACCGCCTGGGGATGGAGCCACCGCCTGGGGAGGATCCGGGTCATCGAGCAGGATACGCTGCCCGGGGTGGCGATTTAAACATAGTATCCGATATCGCATTCGATAACACTTAAATGGGCACCGCCGGCTGCCGGTCTAGAACGCGCTTTGCCGTCATTAGAGGCAGTGCAGCTCACGAAAAATTATGGGAGTTTCACAGCGGTGGCTGGGCTTGATCTGAACGTCCACGGGACGAAATGCGTCGGGTTCCTCGGGCCGAACGGGGCGGGGAAGACCACCACTATGAAGATGTTCACCGGCCTCATCAGGGCGTCCGGCGGCTCGGCGCTCATCAACGGGGTCGACGTGCAGAAGGACAAGAAAGGGGCACTCGCCTCCTGCTCCGCGCTTATCGAGACCCCCGAAATCTACGGGTCGCTCACCCCGAAGGAGGCGCTTACGATGCTCTGCGAGATAAGAGGCGTCCCGAAGGGCGAGAGGAACAAGAGGATAGATGAAGCGCTCGGCCAGGTGAAGATGACCGAGTGGGGGGACAAGAAGGTCGGAAGCTTCTCGAAGGGGATGAAGCAGAGGGTGAACGTCGCTTCCACTCTGCTGAGCGACCCGCAAGTCATCATCCTGGACGAACCCTCGACCGGACTGGACCCGAGAGGGATGAGCGAGGTCAGGAGCATCGTGAAGTCGCTCAAAGACAGGCTGGTCTTCATGAGTTCGCACCTTCTGGCTGAGGTGACGGAGGTCTGCCAAGAAGTCGCGTTGATAGACCATGGAAAGCTGCTCGTCTACGACACGATTGAGAACGTGACTTCGAGGTTCGCCGGAGGAGGGGGCGGGGTGCAGATTGGGTTCATGACGACAGTGGACGACAGGACGAGGGACATGGTTGCGCAGATTTCCGGGGTTCTTTCTGCGTCAAAGACCAACGACAGGCATCTGACGGTAAGGTTCGACCCCAAGAGCTTGGCCCAAGACAAGCTCTTCGAGAAGGTAGCCGCACTGAAGTTGGGAGCTGTCACCCTCGAACAGGCCTCGGGGCTCGAAGACGCGTATCTATCCCTCATCAAGGAGACGCTCTAGGATGTCTGACGCCAAGCCGAAGGCCAAGGTGGGGTCGCTGAGCCAGATCCTGACGGTGGCGAAGTACAACTTTCTCAATTATTTCAGGGCCAGGAGGTTCTACGTCATGCTGGGCATCATCCTCCTCATCACGCTTTTGATCACCGCCCTTGTAGCGTACTACCGGCCGATCAGCTTTCTGGGAGTGCCTGGAGAGCCGGAGTCGACAGCGGTCCTGGGGTTCTACGGCGCAGGGTGGGGAGGGTTCGTCAGCTTGGTGGTGATATTATCCGCCGCTTTCTTTGGAGGGGACGCGATATCAGGCGAGTTCCAGAACAAGACTGGTTACTACCTCGTGCCTAACCCCATCAGGAGGTCCGCCATCTATGTAGGGAAGTGGGTCGCAGCCCTTATCGCGTCGACCATGACGCTGGTGATTTTCGCAGCCATCTTGTTGGCCAACGGGCTCTACTACTTCCCAGGCAACGTCCCCTGGGAGTTTGCGCAGTCGCTCGCGTTTGCCTGGATATACCTCGTCGCCGCGCTGTCGCTTACTTTCGCTTTCAGCTCACTGTTCAAGAGCAGTTCGATTTCAATCCTGATGAGCGTTATACTGCTGCTGTTCGTTTTCAGCGTCATAGATACCGTATCGGCTTCGATTGTGGGCATCGAGCCCTGGTTCACAATCACCTACGGCGCAGGCATCGTCACGAACATCCTGACGGTCCCATACCCGCAGCACGTGGTAACGCAGTCCCTGGGGTCGGCCTTTGGCGGCGCCAACAGGACAAACGCCCGCTTCCAGCTCACCTCCTACAACGCGACGGTGCCCGAAGGGCTGGAGATTCTAATCGTCTACTTCGTCGTAATGGGGATACTGGGCCTCTGGCTCTTCGAGCGAAAAGAGTTCACTTCGTAGGTCAGCCGCTCGTAAGGACGAAGTCGTGCACCTTTCCGTCCTGCAGGTTGGCCAGCGCCCCCCTCAGGATCCCGTCCGAGTATTCGCTCCCGGGGTTGAGGCACAGGGTGCGACCTATCTTCACGAACCCCTTGGACTCGTGGATATGACCGTGCAGCCCCAGGAGGGGGGCGTGGATTTCGATGCTCTTGCGCACGGCAGTGCTCCCTGCGTGGATGAACTTGATCCCCAGGCCCTCCTTGACGTAGTTGAAGTCGTGGCTGACCGCAGGGGCTCTGTCAAGCTCAGTGCCGATGGGGGGGACATGGAGGTTGTACACTGCGTTTTCCGGCCGCTTGACTTGGGAGGCGAGCTTCTCGATCATCTCGCCGAGCTCTTCTTCGCTGACCTCCCTCGGGCTGTGCCAGGGGGTCGGGTTCGCGAATCCCAGCGTTATCATCTCGTATTCGCCGTCCAAATCGACGGCTCGGTTCTCGGGGTTGACGAACTGCCCGGAGTCCACGAGCGTTGAGTCGATGTCCAGCTTGTCGTCGTTGCCTGGTGACACGTAGCATTTCACATGCGACCCTTTCAGGCGCTCCTGAGCCAACGCGATCCATGCCCGGAGGACGGACGCCATGGCTTCGTCGAAGACGCTGTCCTGCTTCGCCGCGTCGGCCTGCAGTTCCGTGAGCTCGCTTGGGGTCGTGAGGAAGGAGTACTGCCCCGCGTCCTGGAGGAGCTTCCTCGTCTCCTCGAGCTTGTCCTTTCCGACGGTCTTCTTTTCGCTGAACAAGGTCAGCTCGTATCTCCCGTCCGGCCTTTCGACGATGGGGATCAGCACTTTCCCGGTGATGTCTCCGCCCAGTATCAGGGCATCTGCCTTGAACACCTTCGCGGCGTTGAGGAACTTTCTGAAGCATCTGTCGGACCCGTGGACGTCGGTGGTGAAGAAGAGACGGGTCAAGGGGTTCCTGTGGCGCGCCCTTGGCTCCGTATTTAACGTGGATTTGCATCTGTCTGCGAATCGAAACGGTTTCAGTTCAGCGGAGGAATGCGAAGGGGTCGGCCCCCTTGGAAGAGGCGTACGCCGCGACGTACATGCCGGCGCTCCAGGACTGCCCGTATTGTCCCTTGGGCGCACCGGTTATGCCTTCCAGCCACTCGTTGAATCCGATGTTTTCCCCCTGCTTCGTGACCCCGTTCGCGCTGGCGAGGGCCTCGAGCTGCGCAGAGCCTCCGTCCTCCTTCGACTGGAACAGGGAACAGACGTAGAACCCTCCTGCGAAGGGCCAGACCCCCCCGTTGTGATATTCGAAGGGACCGCTCCTGTGCTGCTCAGGAAGGGAGTCGTCGAAGCTGGCGTCGTATCCGGGGTCCCCTCTCGCGTACGGAGGATCGAGGACCCTCACGGGGAACGGGGAGGCCAGCCCCCTGTCCTTGATGGTCGCGAGGATGGAACGGGATACGGACTCACCGGCGACCCCCCACAGGCAGCAGAGGATGTTCGACAGTGTGTCAAAGTGAGAGTCGACGCGGGCGAAAGAGATGTAGTGAAGGAAGTACTTCCTGGATGTGTCGACCCCATTTTTGCCCTTGTGGTGCTCGGCGAGCCTCGGCCAATACTTCGATATGCGTCCCGCGCTGTCTTCCCCCGGGAGGAACACGTCAGTCAGCCTCTCCCTCAGCTCCTGGTACGCGAGGAGCCCTGCCGAGGAGCCTGACCTCCCCCCCGCCTCCAGGAGTTTTGTCAGGCACCTCGTCGCCGTGAGGAAAAGGACGTTGTTGTAGAGCGTCTTGCCTGTCCTCTGTATCGCGGCGTCCATCCAGTCCGCACCCTGCGGTGAGTCGACAAGCCATGAGTTGTTTGCGTCCTGGTAGCGTACGAACTTGTAGGCGTCAACTGCGGCATCCAGGGGCCCGCCGAGGAGGCTCCTGTCTTCGGTGGCATGATACAGGCTCGCCAGACCGACCACATACCAGCACGAAGAGTCGGTCGACCCGGAGAAGCCGAACTCCGCCTGGCTCGTGCCAAGGTCGTAGAAGTTGGCTATCTGCCCGAGGGGCGCCCTTGTCCGAGCGAAAGTCTCTACCGTGGTCCTGGCAGACTGGAGGAGAACAGGGTCTTCCAGCAAGTTCCCCCCCAGGAATGAGA
>JAFLZE010000113.1 GCA_029785685.1 Nitrososphaerota archaeon
CTGGGCCCACCAGCACTCGCACGCTTATAGAGGATGTCACATGCCCCGGAGGCTGGGCTGGTAGCTCAGTCCCTTATGGGGGAGCAGCTTGGCTAGAGCACCCGACTGATAATCGGGAGGCCAAGGGTTCGAATCCCTTCCGGCCCATGGTTCGAATCCACATGGTTTCGAGCCCCCGACTCTAATTCACCTTGCCTCTTCAGATTCAGATCTTGATTTTGACACTGATTCATTTCTTGCAAATTGCGAACCTAATTATGCCCGTAACAATGCCTAAGATTCCAGGTTCGCCATTCGGATAACACTACAAGGGGAGGGTGCCCTCAAGCACAGCTTTGACGTCGACCTCCAGTGGTGACTCGTGCGCCGGGCTGTAGCTGGTCACCGTGGGCGTAATCCGCAATCCCTCGGTTCGTGACCACCTCGAAACGGCAGCGGCCGAGCAATTCGCTTCTGCAGTCTTTTTTGCGAGCTCATCAAGTAGCATTGCGTGGCGGAGGGGTTCGTCCTCGTTGAGAATTCCCCACTGGTCCCAGACCAGCATTTCGGCCTTGTTCAGCGCCGCCAGGTCCTGGACAATATGGTGCCGCAAGGAGAGCCATCCCCGTGTGTACGGAATCTCCAAGTCAGGCGCCACTACGAACCGCTCCGGATCGATTTGACCCGACCGCGCCTTGATCCAAGCGCGCGGGCCCGTCACGAACCGCTCGAGCGGAACGTCAAGAGGGTCAAAGCCAACCTTGGCGACAATCGCGTTCGTGATTTCTGGTTCAACAAGTCGCCAGCGCTTCTCGTCGGAGTCCCAGACCTCCGCAATAACGTGGTCGAGGTACCAACCGGGTTTGAAGTAGTTTGCATAACCGACTCTGACCCGAGCGGATAGACCCTTGTGCCGCGCCATGGAAACGAACAAGACTGCGTAGTCTCTGCAGCAACCGGGCAACCGTTCTTCCGGAGGCCGATCCCTGGACAGCATCGGAGGACCCAATTCCAGCAGGCGGTCGAACATCGCATTTGCGTAACGCAGGTCGACTTCTTTGAGCCTCTCTCCTGTAATGGGACCTGTCGTCCCGTCGCTATTTCCCATGTAGTGAGCGACAAGTCGCTGACTCACCTCGCGGAGATTGCTCAAGCTCGAAGAGAGCTCATCGATTGCTCTTCCGGACCGGCTCACTCTAGTTACCGAACTTTGAACTCGCCAAAGACTGGCTTGTTGATCTTGATTCATTGTCAATATCTGTCCCTGACTACAGATAATCTTTCTTGTTAAAGGAGGACCAATGACTCGATGCCTGAAGACTACCTCCCGATGTCAAGTCCTGCTTCAGCCCAATGGAGCGAAAGAACTTTCAGATGAAGAGTTTCTTGCAATGAGAATCATTTTGATACGGTTTCCAGCACCAAAAACGCATCGAATCCCTTCCGACCCATTTCGAAAGTAGCCGAGAATAAACTGTGTTAAGCCAATCTTTTCAAGCTGATTACGGGGTTTGACGGTGGCGAGTTGACTTGTTCTCTCCATTGGACAGTTTGAGCATCGTGTTTGACAGGGCAGCAGAGAACCCAGCCGCTGATAGCACGCCATTTAGGATGTCAGTAGTTCTGTCTTGAACGCCGCTTCCTTCCCACCCATTAATCGTCCATCACTTGTCCGGCGAAAGCTACCACTTCATCGCTTCTTCAACAGCCTCGTCGAACGCTTTCGGGGCTGTAAGATTCAGCAAGTGGTCTGCGCCTGAGACCACCCGCATCTTGGCGCCGGGGACATGATTCGCCAAATAGCGCGCTATGTGCGGCTGAGCAGGGTTGTCACGGTCTCCGACGAGGATCAGTACAGGTATGTTGAGGTTGGAGAGCTGGGTCGCGGCTTTGGGTTCCACGGGGAGTTCGTGCTTGCCGGAGCGGTCCAGGAAGACTTCGTCCGAGTTCTTGAGCACCATGGCCCGAAAGAGTTCGAGGTCATTCCCTTTGAGCGCAGCTCCCCACAGCCCTCGGAGATGCTCGACCGCTTCGTCGACATTCCCTGCCTTGTACGCCTCGTAGGCCGCCTTGGACACCTTCTCGTCGACGTCGAAAGCCCCTTCTGGGAACATCGGGTAGTCCATCCCCGAGAAGCCGGGGGAGACCAAGAGGAGCCCCCGTACCAAGCCAGGGTGAGCGATCACGAAATCCAGGGCTATCCTTCCTCCAATGCTCGCCCCTACGATGAGGGGGCGTTCGAGCTTCAGGTGGGCCAAGATTGCTTTGAGGTCGTCGATTGATGAGAACGTCAGTTCCGCGGGAGTGGACCCGCCGTACCCCCGGAGGTCATAGCGTACCACGCGGTGGCTCTTGGCAAGGGCGGCGAACTCCCGGTCCCACAGTCTTCGGTCGGTTATCCCTTCGTGGACTAGAACGATTGAAGACCCTCCCTCGGGTCCGGCGACGTCGTACGCAATTTTTCCGCCAGGGACTTCTAGGAACTCTGCCATCGCCATGTGACCCCATTTTGGGGGCCGACCCAGCTATATATGCAAGCCCTCCAACGCGGAGACGATGGCTCTCACGTCGAAGCCGCTCACGGCCAAGACCTGGCCCGCCTTTGCCCGACTCGTGGAGAAGCACAATGGGATTTTCGGCGGGTGCTGGTGCATCTCCTTTCATCTTGAGCCAGGGGAGAAGAGGCATGGTTACGCGGCATACAAAGCGATGAAGAAGGCCCTAATCCGGCAAGGGCAGGCGCACGCCGCGCTCGTCTTTGACGGCCAGAACGCAGTCGGGTGGTGCCAGTTCGGCCCCACCGCGGAGCTCCCCAACATTCGGAGCAAGAAGGCCTACGAGGAGGGACTGCGCAAGCTTCCAGACTGGCGTATTACCTGTTTCTTCATCGACCGGGAACGTCGAGGAGATGGCATTGCCGCTTTCGCCCTCCGCGAAGCGCTCCGATATATCGCTCAATCCGGTGGCGGAACGGTCGAGGCTTATCCGGAGGACTACACCGGGGAGAAGACTTCCAATTCGTTCTTATGCAGCGGGACCTTGGGCATGTTTGAGAAGACCGGGTTCAAGAAGGTGCGTAAGATTGCGATGCGTAGGTGGGTCGTAGCACGCAGGATTTCCCCCGCTCTGCCGAACGGGCACGGTGCTTAACTCACGCTTCGTCGTAGGCTGAACGAATCATGGTTCGACGCAATTCCCCCTGTTGAACATAGCTTCGAATGCATTGGCGCGTAAATAGCGAAAAAAGAGAACGTGGAGAGGCTGTAATGTGACGATGCTGCACTGTGCCAAGGCTTCGGATTCACCCGCCCCGAATCCTCGTCAAGGAGGCCAAGGGTCTGGGCCGGAATTATCAACGAATGAAGCGGTCGGGTCCCTTCCGGTCCACTGAATTGATTAGGAGAATCCTTGTCAGGGCATCCCTCGGCGAAGCGTGCCTGACCAGCGAGCGGTTCAGTATATCGTGTGCGGACCGCACCTCAGGAATACCACGACTCTCTCCCTCGAATCGACCGAATAGAGAACCCTGATTGACCGCCCGACGTCGTAGCCATGGGCGCCTTTCCATTTACCGTACTTGGGCCTGCCCAGGGCTGCCGGATTGTCAGAGTCCAGGGCGGTCTTGATTGCTTCGTTCACCCTTTGCTGGTCCTGATGGCCGAGGTTCTTGTAGTCTCTCCTGAACGTGGGAGTGTATGCAGGGACCCAGGGCAAGGTCGCTCAGCGCGTCTCTAGGTCTCGTATCATTTGCTTTGCGTTCTTGAGTCGCTTGACTCTTCCTTCTTTCATTTCCCTGAGCGCCTGGTCGGTCTTCTCGCGATAGCCGGAGTCGAGGATTTCCCAAGTCTGCTCTCTAATCTCCTCGTCGCTTGCGCCCTTCTCAACGCCGTCCCTTAGCATAGCCACCAAGTGTTCTACGGTCTCCCTGTCGACCAGGTACTTCTGCTCCGTCTTTGCCAATTCGACTATCACTCCCCTGGAGATAGATAAAGCGATTGGGCGATCCTTCTGTCCCTCATCGGAAGCTCGCCTGCACCAGCCGACGCCCTTCAGGCTCGGCCTTCGCTCCGGGGCAGATTCACCCACCAGAGCCCAGTCCCAACGCTGGGATGCTGTGACTCCTATGCCGACGCCTGGGGTTCACTCATCAGAGGCAGCCTGCGTAACCTGGTAACGGCAGGCAAAGGTGACGGGGGTGGAGCAACCATATCACGGCAACCAGGCGCTGGGCCTTTTCCTAGGACCTGGCGATGGAGAAGTGCTATGCCGACCTCCAGTCTGCCTACCAAGGCCTCTGCTTCGTGACGTACTCGATCCATCTATGCTTGCAGCGCCGGCATTCGTGCTCCTCCTCGTAGGAGTATACCCACACATGGTAGGGCTCCTTCAACTGCACCCCTCTCCCGGTCACC
>JAFLZE010000114.1 GCA_029785685.1 Nitrososphaerota archaeon
GTGGACACCGAGGGCGAGCACTCTGGGCTCAAGGAGAAGTTCGACGTGATCTGGGTGGCCGACGACCCTTCGGCCGACGTCAGGTGGTCAGACCTAGACGTCTCGGAGCTCGCGAGCCAAGCCCCTGACATCGCGCCCCTCATCCTCGACGTCTCGGAGACCGAGAATCCCAGGGAGGTCATCGGCGGACTCCTGAGCGCCCTCTACCTGGAGGTGGAGCGCCGCAGGACCCCCTACCTCGTGATAGTCGAGGAGGCCGACAGGTTCGTCCCCCAGAACGGGGAGAGGCTCCCGATCTTCGGCGAGGTCGCAAGGAGGGGCAGGAAGCGGGGGATGGGATTGATGGTCTGCACGCAGAGGCCTTCGCTCGTGGACAAGAACATCCTCAGCCAGTGCGGGAACCAGCTGATAGGCAAGCTCGTGATCAAGAACGACCTCCAGGCTGTCGCCCAGTTCTTCTCCGGGCACGAGCTTCCAAAGTACCTGACGACCCTGCCCGCTGGGAGGTTCTACGCGATGGGAGGGCTCTCCTCGAGCCCGCGCTCAATCGCCATCCGCAAGAAGGACACCCGCTACGGAGGGGGGACCCCCAAGCTGGGGGCCCGCGTAGTGAAGCCCTTCGTCCCTGGGGCGGTGAAGGCCGCCCGCGCCCAGCCCAGAGCGGGGCGCAAAGAAGACCTCCTCGGGATCAATCCCACCTTCCGTCCCGAGGACGTTCCCGACATCGTGAAGCGGGACAAGAGCTTCATCTTCTTCGGGAAGGAGGAGACGGTGGCCAACGCTGAGCTCGTCTTGAGGCCCATGGTGGAGATGGGCGTCGCGGTCAAGACCGGGGTGATAAAGAGGAGGATAGAGATGCGCTATCTCATAGTCGACGGTCAGACGGGCAAGTTCGTCGAGCTGGGAGACGCGCCCGTCCTTTTCGAGGGGTTCCAGCGCCTTATGGGGCTGACCTCCGATCAGATAGAGGTGCTCAAGACCACGCCTCCGGACAAGGAGGCGAGCGCGCTAGAGATAGCCAACAAGCTGGGGCTCTCCAAGGAGATGCTCAGGAGGCCGATACGCGTCCTGGAGGAGAAGAGGCTCGTCAGGTCGTCAGAGATCGGAAGGGCGAAGGTCTACCGGCGCATCTTCAGCTTTCCAGACCCTCAGTGGCACCAGTCGGAGAGGCCGCTGGAGGCCGTGGAGCCGAAGGGCAGGGTCGAGGAGTACAAGCTGGACGAGGGCAAGGTCCGCGAGGTGGTGAGGGGACTGATGCCCCACTCCGACGTCCAGAGCTTCAAGCGGTTCGTCTACCCGCTCTACAGGGTCGAGCTGATCATGCGAAGGAGGAAGAGGGTCGTCTGGCTCGACGGGACCACCGGGAAGGAGGTCCACCCATGACTCGCCCGCCCACACGTTAAATCCCGCAAATACTATGCCTCAGGAGGGTAGACCGCGTTGGCCAAGGACAAGCTCGCCAGGAGGAAGGAAGCCGCGAAGAAGCCGCAGCTCCTCAGGTGGTCCGAGATAGAGGAGGAGAAGATGAACGACAAGATGACGCGGAAGCTCGCGGTCGGCCGGAACGAGATGGTCGGGCGGCTGCGCCTCTCGAAGGGAGCGGTCGTCCCCCCTCACAAGCACCTCGCAGAGCAGATCACGATGGTCATGAGCGGCTCGCTGAGGTTCACCGTGGCGGGGAAGGCGGTGACCGTGGCGGCGGGAGGGGTGCTCATCATCCCCCCGAACGTGGTGCACTCAGCGGTGGCGCTCGAGGACTGCGACGACATCGACTGCTTCAGCCCTCTGAGAGAGGACTGGCTCGCGGGCGACGACTCGTACCTGAGGACGGGCCGCTCTACCCTCGAGAAGTAAGGGGCCGCGTCAAGGTTTAATCCGGCCTCCGGCGGGAGCGCGTGCCAGGAATCCCAGGTGTCCGACCAGGCGCTCTCCACAATCGCCCTGCGGGAGGCGAAGAACGAGATGACCGACTACACGGTGTATAGCAGGCTCTCCCGCTCAGAAAAGTCCCAGGCCGGCCGCGAGATGTTCAGGAAGCTGAGCGAGATGGAGCACGCCCACTACGAGCTCTGGATGGGGTACTGCCCCCCCGGCACGGCGGCGATAGGCCCAAGGGGGCTCACGGTGTTCCTGGTCATCCTCCTCCGCACCGTCTTCGGGGCGTCGTTCGCGATCCGGTTCCTCGAGCAGAGGGAAAAGTCAACGGTCGCCGCCTACGAGGCGCTCAAGAGCTCAGTCCCCGCCGAGGGGCGGGCTGCCTTCCAGTCCATGATCGACGACGAGAAGGGGCACGAGACGGGCTTCGCCGAGGCTGTGACCGGGAGCTACGTGAAGTACATCTCGTTCGTTGTCCTCGGCCTGGCCGACGCACTGGTCGAGATCGCCGGGATCCATGCGGGCTCGCTGGGAATCTACAACTCCACCGAGCTTACCGGGCTCGCAGGCATAGTCGCGGGCGCCGCAGCCTCGCTGGCGATGGCCTCAGCGGCGTATGCCCAGGCCAAACAAGGGTTCGAGGGGTCGCCCGGGCTCGCGGCCGGATACACGGGGGGTTCCTACTTCATCGCGGCGGTGGCGCTCGCGCTGCCGTACTTCCTGACCAAGGCGATGCTCTTCGCGATCACCATCTCGGTGGTCGTCGGGCTGACCATAATCGCCTTCGTGACCTGGTACAACTCGGTCATGGTCGGGAGCCGCTTCGTGAGGGAGTTCTCGGAGCTCGCCGGAGTGATGCTGGGCGCCACCGTCGCCCTCTACGTCTTCGGGAGCATCGTCAGGGCGATCTTCGGGATCTCCATCTGAGGGTCAGGAGACCCCGGAGACCTCGCCGTCGTCGCCCAGCGAGACCCTCTCTGCGGCCGGCGACGAGGGGAGCCCCGGCATCCTGGATATCTGGCCCATCTCCACTATGACGTACCCCGCCCCGGCGGCCGCCTCGACGGCGTGGACGGTGACCACGAACCCCCGCGGCCTCCCTGCGAGCTTGGGGTCGTCCGAGAGGGAGTTCGAGGTCTTGGCGACGCATACCGGGAGCCCTCCAAATCCTAGCTCCGCCACCTCTTCCAGCTGCCTTTCCCCCTCCTCGGTGTAGCTGACGCCCTCCCCGCCGTACATCTCCTCTACCAGCGTCGCGACCTTCTGGCGGACCGTGTCCCCGAGCTCGTACAGCGGCGCGCACTCCCCGCCTTTCTCGGCCTCGGCCATCACCACCTCGGCCAGGCGCCTCGACCCCTCCCCGCCGTCCCGAAAGGCGGTGGTGCGCGCGAACGGCACCCCCTCCTCCTCGCAGAAGCGCTCTATCGCCTCGACCTCCTCCTCGCCGTCCCCGTCGAAGATGTTCAGGGCCACCACGGGGCGCAGCCCGAGCGTGCGCACGTTCTCCACGTGCTTCGCGAGGTTCGCCAGCCCCGCCGTAACGGCCGCGACGTCGCGCCCCTGGGCACCGGGGTCGCCGTGGTGCCTGAGCGCCCTCACGGTCGCCACGACGACCGCCGTCCCCACGCTCACCCCCGCCGCTCGGACGACGATGTCTACAAACTTCTCAGCCCCGAGGTCGCTCCCGAACCCCGCCTCGACCACGGCGTAGTCGGCGGTCTGGAGCGCCAGAAGCATGGAGACTACGCTGCACGTCCCGTGGGCTATGTTCCCGAATGGCCCTCCGTGGACGATCGCAGGCGTCCCCTCGCGCGTCTGGACGATGTTAGGCTCCATCGCCTCCTTCAGGAGCGCCGCCATGGCGCCCACGACCTTGAGGTCGCCCGCGGTGACGGGGCGCCCCTCCGTGTCGTAGGCCACGAGCATCTTCGCCAGCCGGGCCTTCAGGTCGGCGTATCCCCTGCTGAGGCAGAGTATCGCCATCACCTCGGAGGCGGCCGTTATTATGAAGCTCCCTCGGTGGGGAGGCCCGCTCTTCTCCGCGAGGCTCACCTGCACCTGGCGGAGGGCTCTGTCCTCCACGTCGACGACCCTCGGCCAGAGGATGGCGCTCGGGTCGATCGAGAGCGCGTTTCCGTGGAAGACGTGGTTGTCTATCGCGGCCGCGAGCAGGTTGTGCGCCGCCGTGATCGCGTCGATGTCGCCCGTGAGGCGGAGGTTGACGTCGAGCATCGGCTCGAGGGTCGCCATGCCTCCTCCCGCCCCTCCTCCCTTCACCCCGAACACGGGCCCGAGAGACGGCTGCCTGATGCACGCGACCGCCCGCCTTCCGAGCCTACCCAGGCCCATCCCCAGCCCGACCGAGACCACGGTCTTGCCCTCCCCGTGGGGGGTCGGGGTGATGCCTGTCACGAGGACCAGCTTCCCGCGCGAAGAGCCGTCGAGGGCGCGGAGGGAGACCTTGGCCTTGTACCTCCCGTAGAGCGTG
>JAFLZE010000115.1 GCA_029785685.1 Nitrososphaerota archaeon
GCAACGTGAGCTCTGAGCTGTGTTCCGTCGTTAAGGTCTCGTGGGAGGAGGGGCTGGGAGGCGTCGAGAGGGTCCACCCCCAGGTGGGCAGGCCGATCCGCCCCATGCTGGCCGAGCGGCTCCCGTCGGCCCAGGCGATCCTCGACCAGATAGGCGGGGAGGTCGCGGTCGAGTACAAGCTGGACGGGGAGAGGCTGCAGATGCACAAGGACGGGGAGAAGGTCGAGCTCTTCTCCCGGAGGCTCGAGAGGATCACCTACAACTACCCAGACGTGGTGGGCTACGTGAAGGCCCACGTGAGGTCGAGGCGCGCGATCCTCGAAGGCGAGGTGGTGGCGGTCAACGCCGAGACCGGGGAGTACCTCCCCTTCCAGGAGCTGATGCACCGGAGGAGGAAGCACGGGATAGAGGAGACCATGAAGAGGTACCCGGTGGCGATAAACTTCTTCGACGCGCTCTTCGTCGACGGGAAGGACGCCACCGGGAAGCCCTACTCGAGGCGCCGGTCTGAGCTCGAGCGGGTGGTCGAGGAGACGGAGCAGACCAGGGTCGTCACATCAAAGCTGGTCAAGACCGCCGGCGAGATGGAGGAGTTCATGGAGGTGGCGATCTCCGAGGGCTGCGAGGGGATAATGGCGAAGAACCCCGGCGGCGCGTACCAGGCCGGGGCGCGCGGGTTCCTCTGGATCAAGCTGAAGCGCGAGTACAGCCGCGAGCTCACGGACACGATCGACCTGGTGATAATCGGGGCATTCCACGGGAGGGGAGGGAGGACGGGCGTCTACGGGAGCTACCTGCTCGCGGCGTACGACGCCGAGAGGAAGGTCTACCCTAGCGTCACCAAGGTCGGCACGGGCTTCACGGACGCGGACCTCGCGAGGTTCCCCAAGCTCCTGAGGAGGTACGAGAGCCACGTGAAGCCCCCGGACGTGGAGTCCAACCTCGTCCCCGACATCTGGTACCGTCCCAGGGTAGTGATAGAGACGATAGCCTCGGAGATAACCCTCTCACCCATCCATCCGGCTGCGATGAACGCCGTAAGGGAGGGGAGCGGCCTCGCCCTTAGGTTCCCGAAGTTCACCGGGAAGGTCAGGGACGAGAAGGGGCCAGAGGACGCCACCACCGTGAAGGAGATCCAGGAGATGTACTCCATGCAGAAGCGCGTGATGTCAAAGGCGAAGGGCGCCGGGCCCCCCTAGGTCACTTTTCTTCGTCCGCGGCGGCCTTGGCTTTCTTGGTGAGCTCGTTGATCCCCATCACGCCGACCGGCGAGATCGGCATGCCCGCGGCGGCGCCCGCCGTGGGGATGTTGGACGGGATCAGGAGCATCGTGTTCTTCCCCTCGAGCCCCAGCTCGTAGATTATGTTCATCCACCTGAGCTGGAAGGCGCGGTCGTTGTTCGCGTAGAGGTCGGCGGCGTCGACCATCTTCTGGGCCGCCTCGAACTCGGCGAGCGCCAGGGTCACCCTCGCCCTCCTCTCCCTCTCGGCCTGGGCGTTCCTGGACATCGCGTCCTGGAGCGCCGCGGGGATCCCGACGTCCCTTATCTCCACGGAGGTCACCTTCACCCCCCACACCTCGGTCTTGCTGTCGATGACCCCCCGGGCGTTCGCCCCTATCTTCTCGCGCTCCGTGAGCAGGTCGTCGAAGCTGACCTGCCCTATCACCTCCCTGAGGGTGGTCTGGGCGGCGAGCTGGGTCGCCATCATGTAGTTCTCGGCACCCAGGACGACCTTCTGGAGGTCGAAGGGTTGGAAGTACATCACCGAGTCGACCACCACGGGGACGTTGTCCTTGGTGAAGGTCTGCTCGGTCTTGAACGAGACGACCTGCAGCCGGGTCGATATGACGAACGGGACGCGGTTGATGAACGGGACGATGTAGATCACGCCAGGGCCCCTCAGCCCCCGGTACCTGCCCAGGCTCAGCACGGGCGCCCTCTCCCACTCCTTCAGGATGCGCACCCCGCTCAGGAGGACCGCCGCTACGACGAGCACGACAAGGACTTCGACAGCCAGGCCCGCGACGTTGACCATGAGACCAGTCCGCTGCTCAAGGGCACCCGCTGCATATAGGCGTTCTCCCCGGCCACGGGATTGGACCGGGACCTAGGCGGGGGGCTGGCCGGCCTCGCGCTCGACGAGGATGGTGAGCCCCTCCACCTTCTTCACGATGACGCGGTCGCCCTCCGCGATCGCCCCGGAGGCCGCCCTCGCTTGCCAGACCACGCCCTCCACCCGCACCTCCGTGGGTGAGACCGCCACCCCCGCCTTCCCCACCAGCGACTCTGCCCCCGTCAGCTTCCTCCCGCTCCTCAGCGGCCCGAGTATCCACCTCATGTAGAGCGCGGCGACCAGCCCGGCCCCCCCTAGCGCGACCGCCTCGACCTGGGAGTAGTAAGCGGTCCCCGAGGCGGAGTACTGGATCCCCTGGAAGAGGAGGTAGACCCCCGCAGCCCCAACGATCGCCCCCGCCATCATCGCCAGCCCGTGCCCCAGCCTGAGCTCGAGGAACATAAGGGCCACCCCCGAGAGTATCACGACCGCGCCAAGAGTCGAGGCGCCCACGACCTCGATACCCACGAGCCCGGCGACAAGGGCCACCGCCCCCGCGACCGAGAGGACGAAGGTGGGGTGCCAGAGGTCGAGGACGATGGCGAGGGCGCCCACGAATATCAGTATCCCGTTGAGGTTGGGGTCGCTGAGCGCGCTCAGGAGCTGGTCGTAGAACCCTTCCTGGACGGTGGTGTACGCCGCGGGGAGGCCGAGCTGGGCCAGGGCGCCGCCGAGGCTTGTGGCCGACCCCTCGACCAGCCCGTTCTTGATGGCGGCGGAGGCGGAGTAGGCGACGTCCGAGAGGACCATCTCCCGGGCAGCCGTGGCGTTCCTCCCCCACTTTTGCGCCAGGCTCACCATCAGCGAGACCATCGCGTCCTCGGTGTGGTTCTGCTGGAGGGCGGACCCGCCCTGCACTATGGGGGTGGAGGGCCCGATCTCAGAGCCCGACCCCATGAGGATGCGGTTGGTGGCCATCGCGATGTAGCTCCCGGCGGAGGCCGCCAGGGCGCTCGGGGGCACGTAGGTGTAGGTGGGGATCCCCGACTGGTTCGCGTCCTGGATGGTCGAGATGATGTTCGTCATGTCGCTGAGGAGCCCCCCCGGCGTGTTCATCTCTATCACGATGGCCGGAGAGTGGTCGACCTTCGCCACGGTGACCGCCTCCGCCATCAGGCTCGACGCCCCCGGGTCCACGGGTACGGAGAAGTCGACGACCACGACCTGCCCCTCCTGCCCCGCGGCGGAGGCCCTGAGGGCGAAGGTCCCGAGCAGGACGGCGGCGAGCACCAGGGCCAGCCCGACCCTCCACCAGGAAGCCGCCCCGGACATGTGCGGCGAGCCGGGCTGCCCCGATAAAAGCCTGATTCTGCCCCCACCGAGTCCTAAACGGGTAAATCCCCTTTATCTTATATTCTCAACATTCATAGCGTTAGCGGGAGAGATACTGTCAGGCTCAGAGGCGGACCTTCAGGCGCGCAGGCGGACGCTCCTTGTCCTCGAGGACGAGGTAAGGCGTGTCACGGACGCGGCAAGGGTGCTCAGGGAGGAGTACCAGGCCGTGCTCTCGAACGACAAGGCCTCTCTAAAGTCCTGCCAGGAGAGGGTGAAAAAGGCGGAGGAGGACGTCGTCACGCTCAGGCGCTCCCTGATCAGGGAGCTGGCGCAGGTGGGGACCCTCCTGATGAACAAGGAGGACCTGCTCAGGGTGGCGTTCGCCATCGAGAGCGTGGTCGGCCACGTCAACGGGTGCGCTTTCAAGCTCTCCCAGGTGAGAAGGACCGTCATCAGGCTCAAAAAGTACAAAGAGTCCTACGGCGAGCTGATCAACACGCTGATAGAGGCGATCTCAAAGCAGAACGACTGCGTCCGCGCCCTCTCGATAAACCCCGACCAGTCGATAGAGATGGCCGCGCACGTCCAGAAGCTGGAGAGCGAGATAGACACGAAGCACCGCGAGCTCATCACCGAGCTGATAAAGTCGGTCCACGGTTACAGGGACCTGATCACGATGAGGGACCTCGCCCAGTCGATCGAGGACACGGCGGACGCGGCGCTGACCGCGGCCGACGCCACGACCATCGTCGCGCTCGGGGTCTGAGGGATACTGTAAATCTTTTGGACGAACGATGGAGCACTAGAACGGCCACTTGTAGCCGCAAGAGGGGCAGGCATACCAGTAGTCATCTTGATCGTCGCTCTTTGTTATCTTACTTAGCAGGCGTTCATTCTCCCCGCACTATAGACATTTCGCCATGTCGCGTGGCTTCCATGCATAAGTAGTAAACGCACAAAC
>JAFLZE010000116.1 GCA_029785685.1 Nitrososphaerota archaeon
CAGGGAGGGGATCCTCGAGACGACCAACGTCGACAAGAAGGAGGCGGGGGCGGCCCCGAGGGAGGAACCCAGGCAGGAGGCCGCCGGGGCGTTCGAGAGGCCCAAGGTAATGGTCGGGAGGACGCTGAAGCTCAAGCTCCCCCAGGGAGGGCTCTACGTCACCGCCAACTCAGACGAGGTCGGGACCCTGAAGGAGGTGTTCGTGACGCTGGGCAAGCTGGGCGGCGACGAGAAGGCGGACGCCGAGGCGATAGGGAGGCTCATCAGCCTCTACCTCCAGCACGGCGGTGAGATCCAGAGCGTGGTGAACATGCTCAAGGGCATCCGCGGCAAGTACGTCTCGTGGGACGAGGGGGTCCAGTTGCTCTCGATCCCGGACGCCGTGGCAAAGGCACTCGAGGTGCTGACGGCGGGGAAGGTCAAGAAGGAGGCGGCCACCCCGCTCACCCAGGGCGGGACCTGCCCCGACTGCCACGAGAACGCCCTCATCTTCGAGGGAGGGTGCTACAAGTGCACCAGCTGCGGGTACTCAAAGTGCGAATAGTGCGCCCTGGCGGCTCCCCTCGGGGCGCTGCAGGCTCCGGAAGGCCCCTGTCCCCCCTCAGTGGGCAGCCTGCTCTTTGAGCTCGGCTTCCATGGCCTTCGCGAGGTTCTTCCATATCTTCGAGTCGCCCGCGCGCTCGGCCGCGGCCAACCGAGCCACCTCGGCTGGAGAGACCTCTTTCCTTACGGAGAGGAGGAGCATCCCGGTGAACTCGAGCCGCGAGCCCCCGTCGGGCTCGGGGAAGAACTCGTAGAGGAATTGGGAGTAGGGGGTCGGGCCCCCGATGTGCGTGTTCACAAGGGAACGCCTCTCTCGGTTTATCCTGACGAGGCGCCTCTTCGTTACCCGGCCCCGGTCGGTCTGGCGCGTGTCGTCCAGGATTATCGCGTCCTCGGTGAGCTTCCTGATCCTCCTGCTCCCCTCGAGTCCCATCCGCTTCCAGTCGGCAGGGCCAGGGTCGTAGTCTGTCGACCAGGCGAACGCCCTCTCGACGGGGACGGCGAACCTCTGGGTGAAGGTGTAGTTGATCGAGGCGTAGGGCAAGCCGTCCGACGACAGGGTTTCGGGGCTACATAATCGTTATAGCGCCGGGTGAATCCGCAGGGTCATGATCATCCAGGAGAAAGTCCAGTTCGAGGGGGACCCGGAGGCTGTCTGGGGGCGCCTCTCGGACGTCGAGAGGATACCCGAGTTCTGGCACGGGACGCGTTCGCTCACCGTCCTCGGCAGGGAGCAGAAGGGCCCGGGCAGGGAGACGGTGAGGGCGAGGTCGAAGTTCGCGTTCGGCGGGGGAGGCGAGGTGGCGATAACCTCGGACGACTCTACGAAGACCCTCACCTCAGAGTACACGTCGGGGCCGTTCAGGGGGACGCAGGTCGTGAGGGTGGTGGGCAACTCGCTCGAGGTGGACTGGGAGGTCAATTTCACCGGGCTCTTCAAGCTCACCTCAAGCTGGAGCGCAGGTCACTTTAGGAGCGGGACGCTCCACGCGCTCGAGAGGCTCACCGCAAAGGAATCCCCTACGCAGGCGTCGCCCAGCCCTGGCTAGCCAAAGCGAAGGCGAGGGACGCCCTATCTGGCGGGGACCGGCCGGGGGCCAGGGACCTCGGCGGGGCCCATCTTCGCCATCTCCATCCCGCTGACCGTGTAGGTGCGCTTCCCCCTGAACGGGGTGAACGGCCTGCCCTGTCCGTGGTAGAACTTCGAGAAGAACTCGACGTAGATGAGCCTGGCCCCCTGTATGCCGGGCTCGAAGAGGGCCAGGACGAGGTTGAAGAGCTGCCCCACGACGAGTATGACGACCCCCACGACGGCGTAGGCCACCCCGCCGGAGAGGTCGCCAAGGAAGAGCGTGTCGACAACAAGAGCTAGGGCGACGGAGGCCAGGAGTATCCCGACGAGCCTGGTGTACGAGAGTATGTGGCTGACGATCGAGGGGAGCTCGATGAGAGCCTGCCCTCCCTCGCCGTATGCGATCAGGACGATCCCGGCGACCGCGAGCCCGATATAGCCCCCGGCGAGCGGGTTGGAGGAGGGACTGACGTCCCCGTGGTGGAGGACGGTCAGCCCGATAAGGACTATTCCCCAGGCGACGAAGAGCCAGCCGAGCTTGCCGTAGATGTGCCGCGTCTCACCCTCCCAGTACTTGTTGACCATCCCCATCACGAGGCCTAGGGAGACCTCGAAGAGCCCGATGTACCCGCTCAGGAGAAGGAGCGTCTTGAGGCCCCTCGAGGATATCGGGTCGAGTATCGCACCGTTGGTGGTGAGGCTCTGCGAGAGGTTGAGCTTGAGCGCGGTATTGAGGTACGAGAAGAGGTACTGGTTGATGTGGAACCCGAAGTACGCGTTGAAGATGAAGCCGAAGACTATTCCCAGTATCGAGCCCGGTACCATCGCCATCGCGAGCTTCCTGAACTGGGCTGGCCTGAAGATGTTCCTGGCGAACCTCCTGAGGGCCGCTGGGACCATGGTCTTACCCCCGGGGTGCTCGACCCGGTTGATTATCCAGAGAGCTATCCCGAGGATTATCACGCCGTACCCTACGTCTCCGAGCATCAGACCGAAGAAGAGCGGGAACGTGAGCGCGAAGAGCACTGTCGGGTCGAACTCGTTCGACTGGGGGAGCGAGTAGAACCTCACGAACGACTCGAAGAACCGCAGTCTCTTCGGCGTCTCCATGAGGGTGGGGGGCCTGGTCTCGCTCGGTATGTCGAAGAGGCTCGTAGAGGGGCTGTGGCGCGCGAGCGCGTCCCTGAGCGCCTGCACGCTCTTCCGGGGGACCCACCCCTCCATCACGAAGCTGCTCTCGGTGAACCCGAACTGGTTGATCACCTCGTAGACCCTGGCCTCGATCGAGAGCTGCTCCTCGACTGCGGAGAGGGTGGCGTAGTACTTCTCAGAGAGCCCGCGGAGTCCCTGCTCGACCTTGGAGAGCTCCGACTCTGCCTGCGCCATGTCGGAGTCGATCGCGGAGAGGACTTGAGGCGCCGTACCCTTCATCGGGGGGACGCGCTCGAGCCTGACGTTGGCGGCCTGGACCACCGCGCCGAACTTCTCGAGGGTGTCCCTGGGGACGACCACCACCACCCTGACCGGGTCGCCGCCAGCCGACTGGAGCATCACCCCGGGGAGGGAGGCGAGTCCTTTCGATAGCTGGGCGAAGGAGTCCTTCGGGAGACTCGCGAAGAAGGACGCCGCGCTCTCGAGGTCGAGGACCCCGAGGTCTGCGCTGATGAAGTCGAGGCTCTTGACCAGCGCTGCCCTGGATCTGAGGTCGTCAATCCTCGACCTCAGGCGCTCCTCGCTCTGCTTTAGTGAGGCCACTTCGGCGTCTATCTTGACCGACCTTGCGACCTCCATGACCTCCCCGGTGGAGGAGAACCCTCTCTTCCCGGTGGAGGCAGATCGCGGGAGGGCCGACATGAGCGACCTTATCCTCAGCAGCTCCTCGGAGACCTCCTTCGAGGCCGCGGCCTCGGCGTCGGCGTGCAGCAGGGCGGCGGCGCCCTCGGAGAGCGGCTCTATCTGGACTACGCCGAGGTCGTGGAGCAAGGCTACGACGCGCTGCCTCTCTTCGCGGGACCCGACGACCCCCACCCTCTGCATCGCCGCCGGCTTTAGCAAAGCTATTCGCCCTTGAACTCTGAGAGCAGCACCTTGTCGATTATCTCGCGGAGCTGCTTCTTGTCGAGCGCCCTTGCGGAGAGGGCGGCGGCCTTCTTCTTGGTGGAGGCGAGCAGCGCTTCGGCCTCCTTCTGGGAGGCGCTCCTGGCCTTCTCTGCCTCGCCCGCGACGTAAGACTCGGCCGCCGCCTTGGCGTCCGAAATCGACCTGTCGGCCTGCTGCTCCAGGGAGAGAAGCTCGGCCTCGAGGCTCTTCCGCCTCTCCGAGACCTGGCGGTTGCTGGCCTCCTCCGCCTCCTTGATCTTCTTCAGGGTGTCGGTGTAGTTTGTCGACATTCTAGACCATCCCGATTATGATGAGGGCCACGGCCGCGAATGCCGCCACCTTGGCCACCTTGAGGGCCGTCATGACGAAGTAGAACCGCCTTTGCTGGGGGTTGACGAACCCTTTCCGCACTGGCTTGGGCGGGGCGGCCCAGTAGAAGGGCGGGATGCCCAGGGGCCGCTTTGGCTTCTCACTCATGCTTGGAACCCTCCTCCCTCTCCGCGAGCTTCCTCTTCACGGTCTTTAGCTTGGTGAAGCTCTCCCTCTCCATCTCGTCGAACCTGAACTTGATGTAGCGTGCGTTGGCCTGGAGCCTGGGGATGAGGACGTTCTCGATCGCATTGGACCTG
>JAFLZE010000117.1 GCA_029785685.1 Nitrososphaerota archaeon
GTACATCGACAGCATGGGAGGCTATGGAGTCGCCATCGTCGGCCACTCAAACCCCGCCGTCGTCGCTGCGATAAAGCGGCAGGCGGAGAAGCTGATAATCTGCCACGGCTCGCTGTACAACGACGCCCGGGCGGAGTTCCTCGATACCCTCGCGAGGTACTCGCCCAGGGGGCTGGACGCAGCATTCCTCTCCAACAGCGGGGCGGAGGCGGTCGAGGTCGCGCTCAAGCTCGCCCGAAAGGTGACCGGAAGGAAGGGGCTCGTGGCGATGCAGGGGGCGTACCACGGCAAGACCGCCGGGGCCCTCTCAGCCACCTGGAGCAAGAAGTACAAGGAGCCGTTCGAGCCGCTCCTCGAGGGGGTCAGGCACGTCGCCCTGGGCGACCTCGCCGCCGTCGAGCGAGAGGTTGACGACGACGTCGGGGCTGTCATAGTGGAGCCTATCCAGGGGGAGGGCGGGATCATGCTCCCCCCAGACGGCTTCTTCAAGGGGGTCAGGGAGATCTGCGACAAGAAGGGCGTGCTGCTCATCGCCGACGAGATCCAGACGGGGCTCGGCCGCACCGGGAAGCTCTGGGCGATGGAGAACTGGGGGGTCGTCCCCGACGTGATGACCCTCGCCAAGGGCCTGGCCGGAGGCGTGCCCATAGGTGCTACCGTGACGACTGCGGAGATACTCAACTCGCTCAAGAAGGGCGAGCAGACGAGCACCTTCGGGGGCAACCCGCTCGCCTGCGCCGCTGGGACGGCGACCCTCAACCACATCGTGAAGAACGACCTCCCCGGAAAGGCGAAGGCGAAGGGGAGGGTGTACCTGGACAGGCTCAAGAAGATGGGGGCGGAGCACTTCCTCACGAGGGAGGCGAGGGGGATGGGGCTGATGCTCGCGTACGAGATGAGGGTCGACATGCCAGACGTCCTCAACGACTCGATAAGGCGCGGCGTCATATTCACGTACTCCGGGCGCACGATAATCCGGATGCTCCCGCCCCTCGTCATCACCGACGCCCAGATCGCAACGGCCGTGAGGCTGCTCGGGGACGCGGTGGGCGCGGAGGAGGCGAAGCGGTCTCACGCTTCGGGCGGCGGTGCGCTTGGACGAGACTGACGGGCTCATACTGAAGGCCCTCCGGGATGACGCCAGGCTCCCCTTCGTAGAGATAGCAGGGAGGGTGGGCCTCTCGGAGGCCGCCGTCCGCAGGAGGGTCGCGAACCTCGTGCAGGCGGGGACGATAAAGAAGTTCACCGTCGTCGTAGAAGAGGACAAGGAGTCGACGAGCGCGATAACGTACGTCTCGGTCTCCCCTTCCCACCCGACCTCGGAGGTCAGCAAGAAGCTCGAGTCGATCCCGGGGGTCGAGTCGATCTACGAGACGACCGGCTCGTACGACATCGCGGCCATAATCAAGGGCGCTAACATCGAGGAGGTGAACAGGTCCGTGGAGGAGATACGCAGGATCGGCGGGGTCCTCAAGACCGAGACGACCATCATCCTGCGGACCATACGATGAGCTTGAAGGGGTTATCATTAAATAGAGTCTCCAGTCGAGCGGTCGAATGGACCCGGAGGTGAGTCGCTGACGAACTGCGAAGAGTGCGATGCACAGCTCACGATCCCTGGCGACGCGATCAACGGCGAGATAGTCGCATGCAAGGACTGCGGGACGTCCTACGAGGTGAAGAAGGACGAGTCCTCCGGGCTGGTCACGCTAAAGCCTGCCGACAAAGAGCAAGAGGACTGGGGCGAGTAGCCGCTTTGGCTTCGCTCGCTCTCCTGTACGACGTCATTAGGTGGGAAGAGAAGGCCCTCTCCATAGCCGCGGACAAGAGGGGCGTCGGGCTCGCCATGGTCGACTCGCGCGAGATGTCGCTGGCCGTGAAGCGCGGCGGCAAGTCGGGCGTCGGCGAGAGGACGGTCCTCCAGAGGTGTGTCAGCCACTACCGGAACCTCTACTCCACCGCCCTCCTTGAGAACCTTGGCCACACGGTGGTCAACTCGTTCGAGACCGCCCTGACCTCCAGCGACAAGCTCCTCGGGAGCATCGCCCTCTCAAAGGCCGGCGTGCCCACCCCGGAGACCCTGGTGGCGTTCACCGAGGAGGGCGCCGCGAAGGCGGCCGAGGAGCTGGGCTACCCCGCCGTCCTGAAGCCGGTCGTCGGGAGCTGGGGGCGGCTCTCCGTGAAGCTGAAGGACAGGGACTTCCTCCGGGCGGTCATAGAGGACAGGGAGTACATGCACCCGAGCTACCACGTCTACTACCTGCAGGAGTACGTGAAGCGCCCCCCGCGGGACATCCGGACATTCGTCCTGGGCGGGAGGACCATCGCCGCGATCTACCGCGTCTCCGGGGACGACTGGAGGACCAACACCGCGAGGGGGAGCAAGGCGGAGCCCTGCAAGGTAACCAACGAGATAGACGACATATCGGTGAGGGCTGCGAAGGCGGTCGGGGGGGTCTTCGTCGGCGTCGACCTCATGGAGTCGCCCTCGGGCCTCGTCTGCCACGAGGTGAACAACACCACCGAGTTCAAGAACACCGTCCCCGCCACCGGCATCGACATCCCTGGGCTGGCGATCGAGTACCTCGCCTCCCTCGACAAGCGATGACCTCGATGAGACCGGCCGTCGACCCGGCGGTAAGGCTCCTCCTGGACGCCCTCGGGACCTACTCGGTCTCCACGAAGGAGGAGCGACTCTCGAAGCTCCTCAGGGCGCGTATGAAGGAGCGGGGGTTCAAGGGCGTCCGGACGGACAAGGCGGGGAACGCGATCGGCGAGGTCGGGAGCGGGCGCCCGCACGTCCTGCTCTGCGGGCACATGGACACCGTCCCGGGCTTCATCAAGCCGAGGGTCGTGGGGGACCGGGTCTACGGCCGAGGGGCCTCGGACGCAAAGTCCCCGATGTGCGCGATGCTCTCCGCGGTGAGCCGGGGAGCCGTCCCCGAGGGGATGAAGGTCACCATGGCCTGCGTGACCAGGGAGGAGGGAGACAGCCTCGGGGTCGAGACGCTAATAGCGGCAGGGGGGGACTACGACTACGCGGTCTTCGGCGAGCCCGCCGGCGCCGCGCGGATAACCGTCGGGTACAGGGGGAGGACCGCCGCCAGGGTCTCCGTGAAGACCCACGGGGGGCACGCGTCCTCCTCGTGGGCGCACCCGAGCGCGGTGGACGAGTCCCTCGCGATAATGTCCCTCATCAAGGAGTACGAGGCCAAGAACACCGTGGTGGGCGACCATTTCAGGTCGCTCAGCGCCTCGCTGACGGTGATAAGGGGAGGGGGGTACTCGAACGTCGTCCCGAAGAAGTGCGACATGACCTTCGACGTCCGGATCCCTCCTGGCAGGACCTCGGCCGGGGTCAAGGATGACCTCGCCGCGATCGTGGGAGGCTACGCGCGGATGAAGGGGGGGCTCGAGGCGGCCGTCGAGTTCGAAGGCTCGACCGAGGCCTACGACGCCCCGTTGGACTCGGTCGTGGTGAGGGGCTTCCAGCGCTCCATCCTGAAGACCCTGAACACCAGGCCTGTCCTGACCCACAAGACCGGGACCGGCGACATGAACACGCTCGCGGAGAGGATGAAGATCCCCTGCCTCACCTACGGGCCCGCCGACTCCAACCTCGGCCACACCGAGATGGAGTTCGTCGAGATCCCAGACTACCTCGGCTCGATCCGGGTGATCTCTGGGGCGCTCCTCGAGATCAAGGGGCTCCACTCGAGGGCCGGCTGAGGCTAGCTCTCCACCCTGTACTTCATCCTGGACTTGGCCAGCGCCGAGACCAGGGTCTTCGTGTGCTGCGCGTTCTGGGTCTCCAGGTTGAATATCACCTCCGCCTTGCCGATCGGGACGCCCTCTCCCACCCTGTCGTGCTCGATGCTGATGACGTGCGCCCTCGACCCGGCAACCACGTCCATGATGTCCCTCAAGGCGGTGGGCTTGTCGGAGATGAGGATCCTCACCCTGACCAGCCTGCGCTGCTTCTCGAGCACCTTCGTCACTATCTGGTCGAGCAGGTACATGTCTATGTTCCCGCCGCTGACCACCGCGGCGGTCCTCGTCCCCCTCGCCTTCACCAGCCCTGCCATGCAGGCGGCCACGCTGGCGGCCCCTGCGGGCTCCGCGACGAGCTTCATCCTCTCCAGCATGAAGAAGATCGCGCCCGCGATGTCCGCGTCGGAGACCAGGACGACGTCGTCCACGTGCTTCCTGATCAGTTTGTAGGTTAGCTTCCCGGGCTGCTTGACCGCTATCCCGTCCGCGATCGTCTCCTGCGTCTTGTACGGGACCATCTTCGCCGTCTTGAACGCCATGTACATGCTGGGGAATGCCTCC
>JAFLZE010000118.1 GCA_029785685.1 Nitrososphaerota archaeon
GCAGAGGACCATCCCTTCGGGCTTCTCCCTGTCGTAGATGGCGAGGAGCCTCTCGACCGTCAGCTCCTCGAAGTAGAGCCTGTCGCTCATGTCGAAGTCGGTCGAGACGGTCTCTGGGTTGCAGTTCACCACCACGACCTCGTAGCCCAGCCCCTTCAGCGCCCAGGCCATGTTCATCGTCCCCCAGTCGAACTCCACCGAGCTCCCAATCCGGTAGGGGCCCGCCCCGAGGACCATCACCTTACGCCCGGACGTGGGAGGGGCCTCGTCGACCGCTGCGTCGAAGGTCTGGTAGAGGTAGTTGGTCCTGGAAGGCCACTCGGCTGCGAGGGTGTCGATGACCTTGGTGACAGGAGTCACCCCCATGCGCACCCGTGCCTCCCTCACCCTGTCCTCCCCGATCCCCAGGAGGTCCCCGATCTGCCTGTCGGAGAATCCGAGCTTCTTCGCCCTGGTCAGGATCTCCTTGCTTGGGGCGGCGCCGGGGGGTTGAGACTCGAGGAAGGCGTGGAAGTCGACGACGTTCTTGTACTTGCTTACGAACCACGGGTCCACCTCGCTCTTGGCGGCGACCTCCTTCTCCCCCGCCCCTGCGCGGAGCGCCTCCGCCAGGTCGAAGGCGATGGTATCGGACGGGCGCTCGAGCATCCCCAGGGCTGCCGAGAGCGCGGGGGGGCTCCCTCTCCTGACCACGCCGTCGTGTTGCGGGTTGGCCATGCGGGCCGCCTTCTGGATGGCCTCCTCGAAGCCCCTCCCCACAGCCATGACCTCCCCGATTGACTTCATCGACGTCCCGATCCCCCTGGCGGCTCCGTCGAACTTCACCGTGTCCCAGCGGGGCATCTTCACCACCAGATAGTCCAGGGAAGGCTCGAAGAGGGCGGTGGTGGTCCCCGACACCCTGTTCTTCAGCTCGGTGAGGTGGTAGCCGAGGGCGAGCTTCGCTGCCACGTAGGCCAGGGGGTACCCGGTCGCCTTGGAGGCGAGGGCCGACGACCTCGATAGCCGGGCGTTGATCTCGATGGAGGCGTACCTCTCGGAGCCCGGGTGGAGGGCGAACTGGATGTTGCACTCCCCGACGATGCCGCAGGTCCGAGCTGCCCGGAGGGAGGCGGTGCGGAGCAGGTGATACTCGGCGTTGGTGAGCGTTTGGGAGGGGGCGACCACGATGTTGTCCCCGGTGTGGACGCGCATGCCGAGCATGTTCTCCATGTTGCAGATGATGACGCTGTTGTCATCTCTGTCGCGCATTATCTCGTACTCGATCTGCTTCCACCCGCCGAGGTACTCCTCCACCAGGACCTGGTGCGCGAGGGAGCTGTTCAGGCCGCGCTCGACTATCTGCGCGAGCTCCTGGAGGTTCCTCGCGACCCCGCCGCCCTTCCCCCCGAGGGTGTAGGCCACCCGGATTATCACAGGGAAGCCCAGCTCGTCCGCCGCCTTCTTCGCCTCGTCGAAGGAGTAGACGGCGAAGCTGCGCGGAACGGGGACGTCGCAGCCGATCATGGTCTTCTTGAACAGGTCCCTGTCTTCGGTAAGCTGGATCCCTCGGATGGGGGTGCCGAGGACCTTCACCCCGTACCTTTCGAGGGCGCCGGACTCGGAGAGGCCTATGCCGCAGTTGAGGGCCGTCTGGCCCCCGAAGCCGAGGAGGATGCCGTCCGGCCGCTCCCTCTCGATGACGCTGGTGACCGAGTCGACCGACACAGGGACGAAGTGGATGCGGTCGGAGAACTGCGAGCTGGTCTGTATCGTAGCTATGTTGGGGTTGACCAGGACTGAGTCGACCCCCTCCTCCTTCAGCGCTTTCAGGCACTGGCTCCCGGAGTAGTCGAACTCCCCCGCTTCGCCGATCTTGATGGCGCCGCTCCCGATTACGAGTACTTTCTTTACGCTCTCACGCTTCGAAGCTCTTCACCTCTTGGCTGCCTTCCCCTCCGCGCCATCTCCGCGAACCTGTCGAATACGAAGAGGGTGTCGTAGGGTCCCGGGGTCGCCTCCGGATGGAACTGGACGGCCATGCACGGCCTGGAAGCGTGGAAGACGCCTTCGATGGTCTTGTCGTCTGCGTTGACGAACCACTGGCGGAGATCGGTCCCCTTCAGGGTCTTCTCCGAGATGGCGTAGCCGTGGTTCTGGCTGGTCACGTATCCCCTCCCGGTGGTGAGGTCCACGCAGGGCTTGTTCTGCCCCCTGTGACCGTACTTCAGCTTGAAGGTCTCGGCCCCCTGGGACATCCCCACCACCTGCTCCCCGAGGCAGATCCCCAGGACGGGGACATCTCCGTCTATGAGCGAGCCGACGCACTTCGCGGTGTCGGCCAGTAGATTAGGGTCCCCCGGGCCGTTGCAGACGACGACCCCCGCTGGGTCGTACTTCATGACCGCCGAATATGAGGAGTCGTAGGGGAGGCGGACCACCTGGAATCCGCGCCTGAGCAGGTTCCTCACTATCCCGAGCTTTGTCCCGCAGTCGAGGACGACGACCCTCGTGCCTGGCTCCCCATGGACCACGGGGCCGGAGACCGACACCCGCTTCACCAGGTTCTGCGAGGAGTAGCTGCTCGCCTTCGCGAGCAACTCTGCGAGCATCCTCCTGTCCTTCGCGTCCGGGCCGCTGGCCAGGATCCCCATCATCACACCTGCCTCCCTGAGCTTCGTGACGAGGGCCCTGGTGTCGACCCCCTGTATCCCCGGGATCCCCTCTGACTCCATCCACTTCGACAGCGGCCTCTTCGAGGCCCAGTGGCTTGGAGAGTCGCAGGCCTCCTGGACGACGATCCCGCTCACTTTGATGGAATCGGACTCAAAGAAGCGCGGGAGGCCGAACTCATCCCTGGCAGAGTACGGCGGGACGCCGTAGTTTCCTATGAGCGGGTACGTGAACGTGAGGATCTGTCCCGCGTAGGAGGGGTCGGTCATCGACTCGAGGTAGCCGACCATGCCTGTGTTGAAGACGACCTCGCCCACCGAGTCTGCTTCGGCCCCGAAGCCCTGACCAAAGAAAGTAGAACCATCCTCGAGAAGAAGAAGCGCGTCCCTTTTCGGAGTAGGCACTCTAAGAAGAGAAACCTCCTTCGTTTCGCTTTTAAGGGTTTGGAGTTCCTCCGGGGTGCACCGGCTCGCGGACCGTCCGTCAGCGCCGGTCGCCCAGGAACGCCGCGAGCTCTTCCAGCCCGGCCTCCAGTTCGTCTCTGGGCGAGGTGAAGCAGAGCCTGAACGACCTTGGCGCCCCGAAGAAGTCGCCGGGGCCGACGAGGACGCTGCGGTGCGCCAGCAGGGCCTTCGCGAAGGAGACCGAGTTCGGACCCCCCTCATAACGGAAGAGGCGGAAGGGGGCGGCACCGGAGAGTTCCGCCGACACCCCGAGGCCTCTGCGGGCGAACCTCCGGACCGCCGCCAGGTTCTCCTCGTAGGTCCTCCGCGCCCTTTCGACGAAGGGCCCCCTCTTCTCCAGGACCTGCCTCGCCAGCCAGAGGCTGTACTCGGAGTCGTGGCCGCTCAGCAGCTTCTTCCCCCTCCTCAGAAGACCGGCCCTCTTGGCGTCGGCTATCATCCATCCCACCCTCAGCCGGCCGAGGCCGTAGAATTTGGTCATAGAACTGCATGTGACGACATCATCCAGCCTCGAATGAAGTGTGGCGGGCTCCTCGAAGGCGAAGCCGCCGTAGGTTTCGTTCACGAAGACCGGCGCCTTCTTCGAGATCTCGCCGAGCCTGTCCAGGGCGGCGCTCCCGAGCCTGGCGCCCGTCGGGTTGTTCGGGTCGGTCAGGCCATAGACCGCGCCTGGACGGACCGCGCCGTCGAGCGAGTGTCCGACCTTCATCCCGAGCCAGCGGGGGACGGAGAGCATGGGCTCGTAGTTGGGGACGGGGACGACGGCGCTCCCCTTGCCCAGGACGGAGAAAGCAAGGAAGATCGCCTCCGAAGCGCCGGAGGTCACCACCACGTTCTTTGCTTCGACGCGATAGATCCTCGCGACGGTCTCTGCCAGAACCCTCTCGTGGACGTCCTTCTCCTTGCTGAACGCCTCGAATGAGGTATCGACCCCGAGCTCTGCGAGGGGGGGCTCGGGGAGGCCGCTGTTGGAGAGGTTGTACTTTGCGTCCTTTGAGCGCCCTAGAATCCAGTCAACCAGCCTGAACTCTGTGGGGAGCAAGGGCACCCGGGTCATGGCGACCGCTTATCTCGGTTTCCGGCCGGTTCCGGTCTCCCTCCCAAGTGGCCCTGCAGACGAGGTCGAAGCCTTAAATCGCTCCGGGGGCTAAACACAGGGCGGGCGAGGCAGGTCCTGGAGAAGAGGGGGCCCTTCGT
>JAFLZE010000119.1 GCA_029785685.1 Nitrososphaerota archaeon
CGACGGTTCTGCGCAATCTTCTTTCACCGCGGGCCGAGGCAATATTTTTATAGATTACGGACAGGAAAAACGTGTTTTGGTCAAACATGACCCAAAACTGGTCAACGCCCGTTCCGTGACCAGGGCCGTCAAGGAAGAGGTCGACTCTGACCTGTCGATACAGGACGCCATGGCTAGGGGCTACGTGAACTTGAGCGCGCTTGCGAGGGTCCTGGTCCCCAAGGTGGCCGCCAGGACAGGGAAGAAGGCGAAGGGGGTCAGCGAGGTGGGGGTCGCGACGGCGCTCAAGCGCCTGAGGAGGTCCTATTCGGTCCCGTCTCCCGGAGTGGGGAAGGTCATCGCCGAGAGCGTGGTCAACGTCAGGACCCACGTCTCGCGCCTCTCCGTGGAGAGGACGAGGAGGACCCTCCAGACCGTCACCGCCCTGCTCTCGGGGAACCAGGAGGACTTCATCCAGGTGTCGGAGTCGCAGTCATACATCACGCTGATCTTCGACCAGAAGCTGCACCCCAGGGTCAGGCGGTCTCTGGCGGCGGCTGAGGTGCTGGACGAGGGAGAGGGGGAGGCGGCCATAACGGTGCACAGCCCGGAGGCCATAGTGACGACCCCCGGATGTATCAGCGCCTTCTACAACCAGCTCTTCAGGAGGCGCATCAACGTGGAGGACACGGTCAGCTGCTACACGGACACGATCATGCTGGTCGAGATGAAGGACGCGAGCAGGGCATTCGAGGCGCTCACCGAGCTCGTAGGGGAGGAGCAGAGGAAGATGGGGGAGCGGGAAAAGTGACAGACCCGGGGGACGCCCTAGAGCCAGACTAGCGCTACAGCAGCGAGCCGAGGAACTTCTGCGAGTCGAAGGGGACGAGGTCGTCGTACCCCTGCCCCACACCGAGGAAGATGACCGGCTTCCCGGTGGAGTAGACTATCGAAAGCGCGGCGTGGGGAGGATAGACCACATAGAAGACAGGCTGGTGGGGATAAAATCCCGCGAAGTCTACGAGTGCCCCGCCGCCTCGGTGATCCTTGAAGCCCACAGGGACCTGGAGAAGCTGGTGCTCACCCGCCACGAGCTCGACTTCAAGGCCCAGGTGGAGCGGGAGTGGGCCTGGCTCGTTTACTCGGGGCTCTGGCTCGAGCCCTTGCGCACGGCGCTGGACCGGTTCATCTCGGCGACCCAGCACAGGGTCACCGGCTCTGTCAGGGTGAAGCTCTACAAGGGGTCCGCCAGGGTCGTGGGGAGGTCGTCGGAGTACTCGGTCTACGACGTCGGGCTCGCGACCTACGGCCGCGGGTCCAAGTTCGACCAGAAGAGCGCCGTGGGGTTCATCGAGCTGTGGGGGCTCCAGTCGAGGGTCGCCGCGGGATTGAGTTCGCAGGTTGAGGAAGACAGGGAAAATGGACATACGAGGACCAAGGCTAAGGAAGCAAAGTGACGAGGCCCTCAGTTTCACCTCATCTATGGCGGACGACGGACGAATCGCCCGCCGGGTCGTCGAGGTGAACATGGCCCACATGGCAGCCCTCGTGAAGGCGGAGGAGGTCGACCGCCAGGTGGGGGCGAGATGCCTGAAGTTCCTCCTCAGCGCGTCGTCAGAAATCCCACCCGGGACCAAGGCAGAGGACTTCCACCAGCACCTGGAGCAGGAAGCGGTAGACGCGCTGGGGGTCGAGACCGCCGGGTTCCTCAACTACGGCAAGAGCAGGAACGACCAGGTCGCCACAGCCATCAGGATGGAGCTCAGAGCGGCTATAGTCGAGCTCGCACGGGCGATCGGCGCCCTGCAGGCGGCCCTGCTCGGGCAGGTCAGGAAGAGCGGCGCCCTGATGCTCCCGGGATACACTCATCTCCAGCGGGCCCAGCCCGTCACCCTCGCCCACCACCTCTTCGCGCACTTCGACGCCTTCCAGAGGGACGCCGAAAGGGCGCTCCAGCTCTACGAGCGGGTGAACCTCTCTCCCATGGGGTCCGCCGCCATGGCCGGGACCTCTGTCAGGATAGACAGGGGCTATGTCGCCCGGCTCCTGGGGTTCCCAGGGCTGGTCGCGAACGCCATGGACGGGGTGTCCTCGAGGGACACGGCGGTCGAGTCCCTCTCGTGCGCCACAATCGCCATGCTCGACGCAAGCCGCCTCGCCGAGGAACTCATCCTCTGGAGCTCGGCCGAGTTCGGACTCGCCGAGCTCTCTGACGCCTATGCCGCTTCGAGCAGCATAATGCCGCAGAAGAAGAACGCCGTCGTGGCAGAGATGGTCAGGGCCAAGGCGGGTTCCGTGATCGGGGACCTGGTCGGAGCCTGCGTCATACTCAAGGCCCTCCCCTATTCGTACAACCTCGACCTGCAGGAGGTCACTCCTCACCTCTGGCGGGCGCTTGACGACGCAACGGCCTCGATGCGCCTCCTTGCCGGGATGGTCGGCACTGCGAAGTTCAGGGAGGCTGTCGCACGGTCCGCTGCCTCCGGAGGCAACTCCACGGCCGTCGCCCTCGCCAACCATCTGGCGAGCGAACAGGGGCTCTCGTTCCGACAGGCGCACGCCGTGGTCGGTCAGCTAGTCCGGATCTCGGAAGAGACCGGGGAGCCGCTCCAGGAGACCGCCGCGAAGCACCTCCCTGAAGTATCCTCGAAGTTCGGAAAGAAGGTCGCCCTAGGCCGGGGAACCATCGACGGCCTTCTGGACCCCGCGAAGTTCCTTGGGCTGATATCGACGGAAGGGGGGTCGAATCCAAGGCAGATCAAGAAGGGGCTGGGGGACCGCGAGCGGGACCTGGCCTCTACCGAGGCATCGGTGGCCCTGCTCAGCTCGTCCCTGAAGGCGTCAGAGAAGAGGCTGCGCGCCGCTGCTTCGGGCATCGCCAGGGAGGTGAAATAGAGAGATTGAACACAAGCTGCACAGAGTGCGGAGCGGAGCTGGCCGTCCCCAACGACGCCATAGTGGGGGAGATCGTCTCCTGCAAGGACTGCTCCACCGAATACGAGGTGGCTGAGATTTCCAACGGCAACGTGCTCCTGAAGCCTGCCGAACAGGTCGGAGAGGACTGGGGAGAGTAAGTGAAGCTAACCATAACCTTCGACAGGCTCAGGTGGGAGGAGAAGGCGCTCAGCGACGCGGCGGAGTCCGCAGGGCTCAACCCTTCGTTGGTGGATGTCAAGGGGCTCGTCTTCGAGATACCGAAGAAGCGCCCTGAGTTCGGAGACGTGGTCCTGCAGCGTTGCATCAGCCACTACCGGTCTTCCCTCCTCACCCGGACCCTCGAAGGGTCGGGGCTGAAGGTGATCAACAGTTTCGACGTGGCCGAGACCTGCAGCAACAAGCTGGCGACGAGTATCGCCCTGGCCAACGCCGGGGTCCCGACCCCGAGGACGCTGCTGGCCTTGACCTCAGAGGCAGCCGAGGCGGCGGCAGAGGAGTTAGGGTACCCTCTGGTCCTCAAGCCGTTCACAGGGAGCTGGGGGCGCATGGTGACCGTGGTGCGCGACAGGGCCACCCTCCAGTCGCTGATCGAGTTCAAGGAGGAGCTGGCGAACCCCGCAGAGCAGCACATGTACTACCTGCAGGAGTACGTGCGAAGGCCTCCGCGGGACATACGCGCCGTGGTCGCCGGAGACTCCATAGTCGCCTGCGTCCACAGGATCGCCCCCAGGGGGGAGTGGAGGACCAACGTGGCGCGAGGGGCCGTGTCGAAGTCGTTCAAGCCTGACGGAGAGCTGAAGGAGATCATACTCAAAGCCGCGGAGGCGGTGGGGGGCGGCATCCTCGGCGTGGACGCCATGGAGCCGGAGTCCGGGTACCTCGTCCACGAGGTGAACAACACCGTAGAGTTCAAGGGGGCCCAGTCAGCGGTGGACGCCGACATCCCCGCCCAGCTCGTAAAGTACGCAGCCGAGTCAGCGAGGAGATAGCATGGTCAGGGTGGGGATCCTAGGCGCTTCCGGCTACATCGGAGGGGAGCTGCTGCGGCTCCTCCTTCAGCACCCGGACGCCGAGGTCACGGCGGCCACCTCGAGGAGACACGCCGGGGAGTATGTCTTCAGGGTCCACCCGAACCTGAGGGGGGTGACCGAGCTGAAGTTCTCCCCCGATGACGCTTCCAAGGTCGTCGAGAGTTCCGACGTGGTCTTCGCCGCCCTACCTCACGGCGAGTCCGTCAAGGCCGTCCCCCGGATAGCAGACGCGGGGCTCAGGGTCGTCGACCTGAGCGCCGACTTCCGGCTCGGCGACAAGGGGCAATACCCCGTGTGGTACGGCTACGAGCACCCCAGGCCGGACCTCCTCGAGAAGTTCGTCCTCTCGGTCCCGGAGATAAAC
>JAFLZE010000011.1 GCA_029785685.1 Nitrososphaerota archaeon
ATAAGGGACTGAGCTACCAGCCCAGCCTCCGGGGCATGTGACATCCTCTATAAGCGTGCGAGTGCTGGTGGGCCCAGCAAGCTGCCTCGGCCCGGAGGCCGATTCCCCTAGTTTAAAATGCCCAGAAGGAACGTCGCTGAGTGTGGGCCGGTAGTTCAGCGGTACGAACGTCCGCCTTGCACGCGGAAGAGCCCCGAAAGGGCTCCAAGGTCGGGGGTTCAATTCCCCCCCGGTCCACGCATTCTCAACCCGTATATCATCCCGAAGCCTGCCGCCAGAACATGGTCGTGGAGGAACCTACAGTCGCAAAGGCGATGTCGCAGGTGGTGATGGCAATCGAGTTGAACGTCAGTGCCGCAGACTGTGCGAAGGCGATGGCAAAGAAGGGAGTTAGCTGCGCTGTCATCACGCAGAGCGGTTCAGCCATCGGGATTGTGACGGAGCGAGACCTAGTGTCTAAGGTGCTCGCCGAGTCCATAGAAGCGAAAAAAGTACTCGTACGCGACATAATGTCCACCCCGCTAATCACCATCGGCCCCGACGCTTACTTGACCGGCGCCGCTGAACTGATGTCCAGGTACCGCGTCAGGAGGCTCGTTGTCGTCGACCAGGTCGGGACGCTCATGGGGATAATCACTACGGGCGACATCGCCAGGTCGCTGGCCGAGAGGCAAGGATACCGCGAAGCCACTTTAAACGCAATGGCGCGGTTCAGCGAAGGGAAGATGGAAAACGGACCTTATCAGTAGTCCTATTCGACTCGGACCCTGACCCCACTGGGCCGTGCAGTCTTCAACGGAATAGTCACTTCAAGGACCCCGTTGTTGTAAGCAGATATAGCACGCTTCGGGTCGACCACTCCAGGGAGGTCCAGCTTCTTGTAGTACCCCCGGTCTTCGTGCTCTACAGAGATTATCATTGTGTTCTCGTTTACCGTCACGTTGATGTCTTCTTTCCTTACTCCTGGCATCTCCGCTATCACCCGGACATCCTTGCTTGAGGTGACGACGTCGACGAGGGGCTCGCGCTTATCCTGGATGGACTTCCAAGCTTTCCCCTCCTCGCGCCTTACGTTCCCGAACTCTCTTACCACCGGCTTCCCGTCTGGCCCAATAGTCACAGAGTAACCGTAGACAAATGGTCCGATCTCCTTCCTTACTCCCCCTCCGGGTATCTTCGACTCCCTCACGAGGTTCCTTGGGAGCTCTTTCTCGAGGTCCTTGAATTCCACCGAGAAAGCCCTCTCCACTTCTTTCATCATCTCGTCGATGTCAGGTAACCCCCACGGGCCGAATGGAGCCCTGCGCCTCCTGTGGACGCTCCAGTCATCCTTATCGTCGTCTTCCATATTCCCTTTCTGAGGACCCGTAGAGGGATTTATTCCTTTCACGCAGAGCTCGTTCCGCCCCGCCGGGTTAAAGACGGAATCTGAAAAAAGCTTTTACAGACACAACGCCTTTGCGAGAGTACGAATGTCGACCGCTCTGTATGCGAAGATAACGGTGCTCTTCTTCGTGCTCACGGCGCTACTCATGCTCATAGGATACCTCGTCGGGTGGTACTTTTTCGGAGATCCAGTAGCCTTTGTAGGGCTGGCCCTAGTCCTCGCCGCTGTAATCAACTTCGTTTCATACTACTACAGCGACTCGCTTGTCCTCCGGATGAGCAAGGCCAAGATCGTCCAAGAGAGCGAGTATCCGAGCCTGTTTAGGATTGTGAGAAGTGTCGCCCAGAAGGCGAACATCCCCATGCCCAAGGTGGGCGTCGTCGACTCCTCACAGCCCAACGCCTTCGCGACGGGGAGAGGACCAACTAGGGCATTGGTGTGCGCCACATCTAGCATCCTCCAGACGCTCACCCCAGACGAGTTAGAGGCAGTCATCGGACACGAGATAGGGCATGTGGTGCATCAGGATGTCCTGATGTCAAGTGTAGCGGCCACGATGGCCGGGGCGATCTCATACATAGGGCAAATCGCGATGCTTTCTATGATCTTCGGAGGCGGAGGGAAAAACAGGAACGGTGGGTCCCCCCTTGCCCTGTTGGCCATCATACTGGTGCCCTTGGGTGCGACCTTCGTACAGCTTGGCATCAGCAGGGATGATGAGTATAACGCCGACGAGTACGGCGCAAGGCTCACGCGGAACCCTGCTGGGCTGGTGACAGCACTGGAGAAGATCACCGCCAAGGCGCAGACGAGGCCCATAGCCACGCATGCCTCCAAGGCGCCTTCGCCGGCGACTGCCTCTTTGTGGATCGTCAACCCGTTCCGCGGGAACTCGCTGACCGAGATGTTCTCCACCCATCCCTCTCTGCCTCACAGGGTAGAGAGGCTGAGAAAAATTGGCCGAGAAATGAACGTCTACGTCCCCTAGCCCAGCAGGAGGCGAGCCAGGGCGAGGATAGCGCCCATCTCTACCAGGTCGTCCTCCCTCGCTTGGTTCTTGGGAACCTGCTCGGACGGAGGCTGAGGGACGGGCATCGAAATGGAAAGTGACGGAAGAAGCGTGGTTGGGAAGAGGGCAGGGGAGTAGCTGAACTGCTGTGATTGAGGGGAGGGCGGAGGAGCCATGGCAGCCATCGGCTTGACCTGAGGTGGGGGAGACGTCTGGCCCTCAGTGGGCTGTGGCTGTGCACTCTGGGGCATGACCCGCCTGGACGTCTCGTTTTGCGGCCTGGAGGCCGGCGGCAGCGGAGGATGCGAAGAGGCGAGTAGCGCAGGGATGACCATGAGAAAGCCGAAGACAGACAGTAGGTAGAAGCCGACAAAGACCCCTGCAATGATAAGGAACAGGCCGAATATCAGGAGGCTCCTGTTCATGGCAGAAGGAAGAGTCGGGTCTTGGTATTAAGGATTGAAGTGGGCCGGGGCGGAGTTGAACCGCCGACCTTGGCGCTTCGCGTTTGATTCGCCGTCTTCTGCTAGCAAGTGTCAGAGCTTGACGGGATCCACCCTGACGTCCTAACCATGCTAGACGACCGGCCCCTGTTTAGACCGCCATCGAACCTGCCTTTTATGCTTAGCATGCCTCGACCAGGCAACTGGAACAGGATGCCGTTCGCCGATTGACGAGAGCGGTTCCGCCGCCATTCTATCAATTAAATAACCAGATGGACGGACGGCGCTGCCAGATGACAGAAAACTCGGAACTTCAGGGGTTCTACAAACTCTCCATGGAAGAGAGGAGAGAACTTCTCAAGAAGGCTACGGGACTTACTGATGAAGAACTCGGTATATTGGCAGGGACCGGGTCGCTCCCGCCTGGGACCGCAGACCACATGATTGAGAACGTGGTGGGGGGATACACATACCCCCTCGGCATAGCCACCAACTTCCGCATCAATGGGAAGGACTACTTGGTCCCCATGGCCCTCGAAGAGCCTTCCGTCGTGGCTGCTGCCAGCAATGCAGCCAAGATGGCGAGGGTAAAAGGAGGATTCAAGGTGACGAACACCGGCCCGGTGATGATTGGCCAGATCCAGGTGGTCAACGTTCCGAAGCCTGAAGAGGCCAAAGCACACCTGCTCTCAAAGAAAGCTGACGTCTTGAAGAAGGCGAACGACCAGGACCCCATGCTTGTCTCGCTTGGTGGGGGAGCCAAGGACCTCAACGTCAAGGTGCTCTCCAGCATCAAGGGACCCATGATAGTCGCCGAGCTCGTAGTGAACACTGGGGACGCCATGGGGGCTAATGCTGTCAACACCATGGCGGAAGCGGTAGCCCCCATGGTGGAAGAAATCACAGGAGGGAGGGTGTTCCTCAGGATCATCTCTAACTTGGCCGACAGGAGGCTGGTCAGGGCAACAGCGGTCTTCGACAAGGAAGCGATTGGGGGAGAAGACGTGGTCGACGGTGTGGTCTACGCCTATGCTTTCGCAGACGCCGACCCCTACAGATGTGCCACCCATAACAAGGGAGTCATGAACGGCGTCATAGCGGTCGGGATAGCCTGCGGCCAGGATATCAGGGCGCTAGAAGCTGGCGCGCATAGCTACGCCTCCAGGACAGGCAAGTACAAGCCAATCACGACGTGGGAGAAGAATGTCGATGGGGATCTCGTAGGGACCCTCGAGATGCCGATGGCCGTGGGACTAGTCGGCGGTGCGGCGAAGACACATCCGACTGCGAGGGTGAACATCAAGATACTTGGCGTGAAGACCGCTACGGAGTTGGGAGAGATCCTGGGGGCAGTCGGCCTCGCCCAGAACTTCGCTGCCCTAAGGGCCTTGGCCAGCGAGGGAATCCAGAGGGGCCACATGAAGCTGCATGCGCATAACGTCGCTTCCTCTGCCGGAGCCACGGGGGACCTGATCGACATCGTGGCTGCGAAGCTGGTCGAAGAGAAGAAGGTCAGGTTCGACCGGGCGAAAGAGCTGGTCGAAGAATACAGAAAGAAGGCCTAGTCGCCAACCATCACCTCAGACGCCTCTGCTGCTCTGATTCAATGAATCGGCTGCTGAGGTGGCTTGAGCGTGTGGGACACGCATACGACTACGTGCTGGAAGAAGGCGGTCCGAATGCGTTTACGCGTCGGCCGGCGCGTTGGGGAGCATCCCGAAGGGAGGACAGGCTGACCTTTGATACGACTTGGAAAGTCCTATAAGCGAAACAGCTCGGTCGCGCCAGAGTTGCAGGAATCGCCCAAACTCCCCGAGTCGGTGCTGCCACGCGGCAGATGTCTCCTCGCCGTCGCCGTTCTAGTCTTCGTCGTGGGGTCGCTCGAGGCGGCGGACATCGTCAACATTCCATTCGGCTCTTGGTTTTCCTTCCTCGCCGGCTCGGTACTTTCTTCTGCGACCCTGACCGATTTCATGACAAAGTATGGTTACGCTAGCCTGTTCGGCCTTATGGCGCTCGAAAGCGCGTCTCTTCCTGTCCCCAGCGAGGTAGTCCTCCCCTTGGCGGGCTACTTCGTCAGGACAGGCGTCCTGAACTTCTGGGTGGCGGTGGGCGTAAGCACCGTAGCGAGCCTGGCGGGCGCGCTACTGGACTACATCCTCGCCATCTGGCTGGGGAGGCCCTTCGTGGTCGGACTGCTGAGGCTCTTCAAGTTGCACAAGGACATCCTAGACAGGGCGGAGGCATGGTTCGGACGCTCGGCCCAGTGGACGGTCTTCGTTGCTAGGTTCATACCGGGACTGCGGACGGTTATATCGCTGCCGGCGGGACTGTTCGAGATGAAACTATCCCGCTTCATCGTGATGACGGTGGCAGGATGCTTCCTGTGGTCTGTCGTCCTGATTTACGCGGGTTACCTAGCGGGTGGGCTCACAGGGAACACCTTCGCGTCGTCGTCTGTGGTGGTGGACGGGCTTTCAGGGGTACTCGCGGCCATCTCCGCGGCCTACATAGGTTTCTACTTCTACTCTGGATTCCGCATGAAGTCGGGGCCTACACCTCCATCATCGGGACCTTGACACCTTTGCCCTTCGCGGTCTTGATGGCTTCTTCATACCCTGCGTCCACATGCCTCGCTACCCCTAGGCCGGGGTCATTGGTGAGTGCCCTTTCGATTGTGGCGTCGGCCTCGGGGGTACCGTCGCACAGGACTGCCAAGCCTGCGTGGATAGAGTATCCAATCCCGACACCGCCACCGTGGTGTACGGAGACCCAAGATGATCCAGACACGGCGTTGAGCAGCGCGTTGAGGATAGGCCAGTCTGCGATCGCGTCAGACCCATCCTTCATACCCTCGGTCTCCCGATAGGGTGACGCTACGGAGCCTGAGTCCAGATGATCCCTCCCGATGATCACCGGGGCTGAGATCTTGCCGTCACTCACCATGCCATTGATTATTTTGCCGAACTTAGCCCGCTCGCCGTACCCCAACCAGCAGACGCGCGCAGGGAGGCCCTGGAAACGGACCTTGTCGTGGGCTTTCTGAATCCACCTTACGAGAGACTGGTTGCCGGAGAACTCCCTGACCACAGCCTCGTCGGTGGCAAAGATGTCTTCCGGGTCTCCCGACAGGGCGGCCCAGCGGAATGGCCCTCGCCCCTCGCAGAAGAGCGGCCTTATGTATTCAGGGACGAAACCGGGTATCCTAAACGCGCATTCTACCCCCGCGTCCTGGGCCATCTTCCTAATGTTGTTGCCATACTCGAACGCTATGGCGCCACTCTCCTGGAACTCTAGCATGGCCCTGACGTGCTTGGCGATGGACTTCATGGAGCGGTCCAAGTACGCCTTGGGGTCTGATGCCCTAAGCGACTCTGCCTCCTTTATCCCCAGGCCTTCTGGTATGTACCCCGCCAGGGGGTCGTGGGCGGCCGTCTGGTCCGTGATGATATCAGGCCTGAATCCCGACTGCAGTAGTTCAGGGAGGACTTCTGCGGAGTTGCCCAGCAGGGCGACGGACAGCGGCTTCCCTCGGTCGGCCGCGCCCCGGGCTAGGTCGAGCGCCTCCTTCACGTCCTCTGTCACGACATCACAGTATTCCTTGTCGAGCCTGCGCTGTATCGCCCTCCTGTCCACCTCCACTATCAGGGCCACGCCTTCGTTCATGGTCACGGCCAGAGGCTGAGCCCCGCCCATCTCTCCCAGACCTGACGTCAGCGCGACCTTGCCTCTCAGGGAGCCGCCGAAATGCTTGTTGGCTACAGCAGCTAGCGTTTCATAGGTCCCCTGGAGGATCCCCTGGGTCCCGATGTACATCCAACTCCCGGCGGTCATCTGGCCGAACATCGTGAGCCCCCGCTCCTCCAGCTCCCTGAAATAGGCCCAGTCCGCCCACTTCGGGACTAGCATCGCGTTTGAGATGAGCACCCGCGGCGACGCCGGGCTCGTCCTGAAAATCCCAACCGGCTTCCCCGACTGAATGAGAAGCGTCTCGTCGTTCTCGAGGGACTTCAAGGACCGCACGATGGCGTCGAAGGCCTTCCATGACCTAGCTGCCCTCCCCGTACCACCGTAGACTATCAGATGCTCGGGGTCCTTGGCGACTTCGGGGTCGAGGTTGTTCATCAGCATCCTGAGGGCGGCTTCCTGATGCCAGCCTTTGCAGGAGATGGCTGTCCCTCTCGGCGCCCGGACCTCACGCCGCTGCATGAAACTCTGAACCTCGCACACGATTTAAGACTTCGGCCCGACGGGTCGGCAAGCCTTATCACGTGTGAGTGCGACTCTGAGAATAGGTGCTTGCTTGTTCGACCTCGCTTTGGTCCACGCAGGCGAACTAGTGACCTGTGCCGGGGGGAGCGGGACGGCCGAGGAGGGGCTCGGCATCGTGGAGGACGGGGCACTTCTCGTATCAGGAGGGAGGATTGTCTGGACCGGAACGACCAGGCAGCTCCGCCAGAAGTCCACGGGCAAAGTCGAGCGGACGGTCGACGCGCGAGGACACCTTGTGACTCCTGGCCTGGTCGACCCCCACACCCACGCGATATTCGCAGGGAGCAGGGAAGACGAGCTCGAGAGGAAGGCATCCGGAGAGAGCTACATCTCCATCCTTGCCGGAGGGGGCGGGATACTGCGGACGGTCCGCGAGACCAGGGCTTCAACCACCACGGAATTGGTCGGCGCGTCGAGGGCGCGCCTTGACCAGCTTATGATGAACGGGGTCACCACAATGGAGGTGAAGACAGGGTACGGGTTGGACCTCGCTGGAGAGAGTCACATCCTCGCCGCGATCCGAAGGCTGAAGGAGGAGTCCGCGGTGGAGCTCATTCCCACGTTTCTAGGGCTCCATGCCAAGCCCCCCGGGTTTAGAGACGTGGGAGGGTACGTGGATTTCGTGACCCGCAAGGTCCTCCCTGCCGTAGCCAGGAGGAGAGACCGGCCGGTATTCTCCGACTCCTTCTGCGAGGAAGGGGTATTCACGGCGTCCGAGTGCTCGAGATATCTCCGAGCCTCGAAAGACCTCGGTTTCAGGCTGAAGATACACGCAGACGAGTTTGCTGAATCGGGCGGCGCAGCCTTGGCCGCCGAAGTAGGATGCGTTTCAGCAGACCATCTTGGGAGGAGCAGTGCCACTGGCATAGGCGCGATGGCGAAGAAGGGGGTGACCGCTGTTCTCCTTCCAGGGACATCGCTCTACTCGTCGATCCCATACGCGGACGCCCGAGGGATAATGGCTGCAGGGTGCAGGGTTGCCCTTGGGACAGACCTGAGCCCGAACTCCTGGGTGGAGTCTCCGCAGTTCGTGATGAGCCTGGCATGCACCGGCATGAAGATGACCCCCGCCCAGGCACTCCTAGGCTTCACCAAGCACGCAGCAGAGGCAGTCGCCAGGGACGACTTGGGCGCGCTCGCCATAGGGACGCAGGCAGATTTCGTGGTGCACAGGGTGCCAAGCTACAGATTCCTTCCTTACCGCGTAGGCGGTTCGTATGTCAATGCGGTGTTCAAACGGGGGAAGCAGATATACGGTTCCGGAGAGAACTAGTGGAGCTTCCCAGCCAACACTTCTCCCGCCAAGGACTCGATCTCCTGGCCCTGTGAGCGGTCTCCCCGCAGGAGAGGGGAGAGAGACCTGACAAATTCCAACAGGCCCTTAGTGTGCTCTGACAAGCCGCTTGTGGCCAGTCCAATCGCGTTAGAAGAGCAGATCAGTTCGACTGCAAGGATGCGGGACACGTTGGTAGCCACCTGCAAAGCCTTCACCCCTGCGTTTACCCCATGGCTTGCGTGGTCTTCGATCCCCCCCGAGACGTTTGAAGGGTACGATGATTCAGGATAGATGTTCTTGGCGTTGTCGGCGTTCAGCGCGGTGGCGGTGTACTCCAACAGCATGAGTCCTGATTCCAGGCCGGGTTTTGCCGCCATGTACTTCCTATCGGGGGAGGTCTTCGAAAGCAGGAAGTGGACCCTAGCGAGAGACATCACCCCGAGATATGATAGGGCAAGGGACATGAGGTCCAGGGACATTGCTACAGGCTGCGCGTGGAAGTTCCCCCCGTGGAGCACCTCCCCGTCCTCCAAGAGGACAGGGTTATCCGACACAGAATTCATCTCATTTACCACGATCTTCTCTGCGAAGCCCAGCGCATCGCTCAGCGAGCCATGTACCTGCGGGGCGCACCGAATCGAGTAGGGGTCCTGGGGGACCGGCTCCTGCCGCATCCTTCTGCTCCCCTTCAGGAGCGTGCGAAGCTCCCTCGCCACCGAGTTCTGGCCAGGGTCTAGTTTTATCCCGACCAGTCGCTCGTCGAATGGCTGGGAACAGGCACCAAGCGCCTCTGCGGTCGTCACCAAGGCCGAGTTGGCCGCCCTCAGTAGGGCTTGTCCTCTGTGGACCGCAACACACCCCAGGGCGGTCGTAAACGCAGTCCCATTGATCAGGGACAGGCCCTCCTTCGCCTTCAGATGCGCTGGCTTCAGACCCGAGGCTGCGAGGGCTTTGGTCGAATCGGTCACGGTTCCATGATGGTACGCCTTCCCCTCTCCCACCAGGGTCAATGCCATGTGTGCCGAGGGCGTCAGGTCCCCCGATGCGCCGAGCGACCCGAACTCGGGCACAAGGGGCGTCACATTCCTGTTCAGCAGCCCCACGATAAGCTCTGCTACTCCCTTCCTCACGGCGCTGTTCCCGTTCAGGAGGCTGTTGAGTCGGATTAGCATGGCAGCTCGCACCACGGTTATGGGGAGAGGGGAACCGACCCCCGACGCATGGCTCCTGACCAAGTTGAGCTGCAGCTCTTCCAAGTGCTCAGAGCTCACAACCTTGTCAGCGAGAGAGCCAAAGCCGGTGTTGACCCCATAGACCACCGCTCCACCAGCTAGCTTACCCTCGAGGAGGGCACGGAACCTCTCCAGTCTCTTCAAGCTGGCCGGACTCGCCCTCACGGCTGCACCGCCTTCGGCTACGTCCATGGCTAACCGCAGCGTGAGGGACCTCCCGTCTACGACTACTACTGCCAATCCTGCTGTCCCCGAGCGCAGGTCGACAAGCACACCACATATCTTTAACTCGATTGGCCCCCGCCTCGGCCCGTTGAGGATACCCGCACGCTATCCAGCCCCAAAATACAGCGACCCTGAAGACCTGCGACTGACGCAGATAATCAAGCCCTCGACCAGCGCGCGGAGAGGAGGGGTGAACGTCGTGGGGGTCCCATTTGATGGGGCTGTCCTAGGAAGGAGAGGCGCCGCCGGCGGGCCCGCAGCGATACGCGAAGCCATGTCCGCCTTTTCCAACTACAACGTGGAGCTTGCCCTGGGTCTCGAAGGAGCGCAAGTTCTCGACCTGGGCGACCTCTCTGTGGAGCAGTCGGACACCCTCATGGCTCACAGACAGATCGAGGCAGAGGCGACCGAGGACATCGGTCCGGGGTCCCTGTTGGTGGTCCTTGGCGGAGACAATAGCGTGTCACTGCCTTGCATCCGCGCTGCTTCGAAGAGACTTGGGAGGCTTGGTCTCGTGGTCATCGACTCGCACTTTGACCTCCGAGGAGAAATCGATGGTAAGCCGACGAGTGGGTCATCCTACGGGCTGGCTGTCAGGACTCTGAAGAGCCTCGATCCCCGAAGAGTGGTGGAGATCGGGATGCATGGCTTTCTGAACTCGAAGAGCTACCACGAGACAGCGGAAGAGCTCGGCATAACAGTCGTCACAGCCAGGGAAGTGTACGAAAAAGGACCCGAGGCCGTGGCGCGGCAGGCGTACGCGAAGGCGTCCCGTGGAGCAGAGGCGGTATACCTTAGCGTCGACCTGGACGCGGTTGACATTGCGTACGTCTCTGGAGTGAGCGCGCCCAGTGCAGGAGGGATATCGGCCGACCAACTGTTCAGGTTAGTGTATGAAATCTCGCGGAATGACAAGGTGAAGTGCGCGGACGTCGTGGAACTTGCCCCGACCCTGGATCCTTCAGGCCGGTCAGCGAGGGTGGCTGCGTCGGTCGTGACGTATATTATCGCAGGCCATGCGGCCAGAGGCAGCAGTGACGCCAGGAAGAGACGAAGGTCGTAGGAACCACGCTCGGGTTACCGGAGAACGTCTCCTGTTTCTGGGTCTGAGGTCGGCTGAAAGAACCTGCAGAGCCTCGGCATCATGCGCTGCGGCATTAAGTGAACTGGAGTTGCGTCAACTCATGGAAGAGACGGCCCGCTAGTGTGACCGCTGAGAGTCGAGGAGAGCTTCGCCACCGAGACGTAGTTGAGGTAGAGTATGGCCACGGCGAAGGCGGGCAGGACGAAGTAAGTGAAGTAGTACAGCAACAGGTTTGAAGCGAGGGCGTCGGCCAGGGCCACAGGCAACAGGTAGAAGCTGACGAGCCCCGCGACGGAGAGGCAGCAGGACGAGCCTAGGATAATCCCCATCATCGGGACCAGGACGAAGGATTTCGCCCTCTTGGAAGCTGAACAGATCTTTCCTAACTCTCGCGTCTTCCCTACGTTGGCCACGACCAAGATTGCTATGACCACTGCCATCGAGATGCTGTAGAAGCTCAGGGCGGCGGAGAACTCGGGGGGATAGGTGAAGATGATAGCCGGGTTGTAGGATAGGTCCGACAGCGCGCTGAACAGAGACGGGGGCACAAACGTGTCGGTGTAGACGTACAGGGAGGATGTGGAGACGCCGAGGAGCTGGGGTCCCTGGATGGCGGTCACGATGCCTTCCAGCACAAAGCCGTAGAGGATCAAGTGCGTCGCAAGGTAGCCTGCAAAGATGACGGGCCCCAGAACTGTCTTCAGCGAGCGGGTGAAGTCCAAGAAGACGGCGCGCAGCGGGAATGCCAGCAGCAGGCAGACGAAGCCTGCCCAGAAGACCAAAGCCCCGGCGAACTCTGCAGGGTTGACCGAAGGCGCTGCCCAGATGTAGCCGTAGTACGACAGCACCAGACCCAGGATGAGTGTCGCAGATAGGGAGACAAGGGCCGCCAGACGATGCACTGAGCTCTTATTCCTCTCTTCAATCATTAGTTTCCGAGGGCAGGCGAATCCATGGGATATTTACAGCCATCTCGCGAGTATCCCGCTTCTCGCCTCGGCGAATGATTAATACCCTAGAGCGGAGTCTCGGCCACCTGAAAGGGGTGGGGATGGCGCTTCAGACGAGGCTGATGGCTCTGGTGCTGGGCGGCATTGGGGCGGTTGGAGGTGCGTCGGTGGTCTACGCCATCTTGGTTGACAGCATCCCCGTCATAAGCCCCGCAGGGGTAGAGAGCCTGCTGTGGGGGTCGTACGCGTTCGCTGTGATCTTCATAGCAGGTGTCATGGCTGTTCTTATCGGCCTAGGTGGATACGTTCGCAGTGCGGGCCGCGGGCTCGCGGGGTCGTCCACCATCCAACTCACGCCTGGATCCTTCATCCCTTACTTGCTCACGACAAGGCGCTACAGGCGCTTCTTCTCGATATCCACGGTACTGTACGGGGCCCTCTACGCTTTTGCGACGAGCATGATCGTGTATCAGCCCACAGTGAACTTCATCCAGGCGTACAACGCCACATTCCCCTCAGCCTTCGTTTCAGTCTGCTGCGGGCCACCCCTATCAATCCCCACCGTCACTGCCTATCTCATGAACCACGTTGGTCTCTTCATCGTCCCCCTGGACGTCCTCCTGCTGCTCATAGTCGCGCCATTAGTCGGGCTCAACGTCGCCTTCGCCGTGTTCGCGCGCGATAGTAGCGCGGCGGGGGCGTCGAAGTACGGGCTAGGCGGGCTGGGGGCGGTGGTCGGGTTGTTCACTGGATGCCCCGCCTGCGCGGGCCTCTTCCTTGCCGGGTCGATAGGCGGGACCGGAGCCGTCGCATTCGCCTCGGCCCTCTCGTACTACCAACCCGAGTTCATTGCGGCGACCCTGCCGGCACTGCTCCTGACTCTCTATCTGGTTTCGCACAGCCTCGCACGCGCATATAACGGGAGGTGCCCGATTCCCCAGAGAGCTCGAGACGATGCACTCCGCAGATGAAACGACAAGGAGAGGCCTCCCTGAAGTGGGGGTCGAGCGACTGCGGCCTCCGCGTCGCTGCGTCTGCCCAGGGATTTCCTATGAGTGAATTGAGCCCGAACAGGCAGATACCTGGCCTGTTGGACAGCCTGTCATCGTTTCTTCTGGTTTTCTTTCAACTCAGTTACAGTATTCTCGATGTCTAGAAGCATAGAACTCCTGGCCGGAGCCTCATAGGCCCCTTTGCAGAATGCCTCGACAACGACAATCACGTCAGTAGGTGTGATGTTCTCGAAGTACACTGCGACTGTTTCAGGCTTAGAAACACTCGCGTTCCTCGCAACGACGTCGTGTAACGCTCTAGCCAGCGCCGTAGTGTCGACCGGCTTCGCGACATCATACCTCACCCTGACGAGCCTTTCGCTCGTGCTGTGGTCCACGACCGAGGCCTGGATCACTATGCTGTTCGGAACTTTGACCTGAATCCCATCGTCCAGTCTGATTGTGGTGTAGTTCAGCCTGATGTCTTCAACCACACCTGTGTAACCTGGTATCAGTAGGTTGTCGGAGAAGAACTTCGGGGGGTATGAGGGTAGAGCGAACCCCCATTGCCATGTCGAAATCGTTATCCTGCTCCCCACCAGGAATGGTCGCGAGGTGAGGATCAGCAATCCCGCAAAAACGTTCGATAGCGTCTGCTGGCTAGCCAATCCGAGCACGAGCCCGGTGAACGTTCCCCCCGCGAGGAGTTGGGTTCCAGTAATGCCAACCAACCCCAACACTACGAAGGCGAGGATGATGTAACCGATGAATCTGAAAGCCGTGGCCACCGTGGCCCCCCTCTCCGCTCCGGAGGTCCTCGAAATCCCTCTCTTGATCTGGTTCGATATGATGCCGATCGCGAGGTAACCCGCGACCACAGCGACTGCAAGCTTTGTCAGGAGCAGGGTGCCGAACGGTATGTCCCTGGCGAAGTAGAAGAGGAAGGACAGCAGGACTGCAGCAGCCGCTATGACAGTGATTGCCCCTATGAGTCTTGAAGAGAGAGAGGTATTCCAGTTGCTCAACCGTTCAGTTAATCTGAATTCGTGATTTATGTGTTTGGCACGTGAGATGGGGCCAGCTTGACAATCGTGTGAAGACGTGCGAATGCGTCGGAGCTCGCGTTGCCCGGATTAGCGGCGGTATGCGCGTCTACGCACGTAGCTGCTCGGCCGTAACCTAGTGGCTACCGTCATTACGAGGAGGGAGCGTAATCTGCAGCTTCGAGATGGCGTCCTTCAGTATGTGGTAGCTCGCGTCGAGGGCGTCCTTCTCGGCTTTGTTTAGCTCGACTTCGAGTATCCTCTCCACCCCTCCCTTACCCACCACCATTGGGACATCCATCACGACGTCGGAGAACCCGTACTCTCCGTCAAGGTATGTCGACGCGTTGAAGACGGCTTTCTTGTCGTTGATGATTGCGTCGACCAAGACAGTCACGGCCGCCGCAGGGCCGTGGATCGTCGCACCCTTCCTGGCGATGACCTCAGCGGCGACTCCTCTGGTGCCCTTGACCACCTCATCAAACTTTTCAGGGCTCATCAGCTTCGATGCGGGGATACCCCCCACGGTAGTGTATCCCGGAATCGGAACCATGCTGTCACCGTGCTCGCCGATGATCATGGTAGTTACCGATGAGCGAGCTACGCCCAGCTCGCCTGCCAAGAAGTTGCGAAGCCTGGAACCATCAAGAGTCCCGCTCATTCCGAGGACCCTGTGCCTTTCGAACCCCGTGACTCTAGAGGATACGTACGTCATGACGTCGAGTGGGTTCGTCACCATCAGCAGCACTGCGTCCGGAGCGTTCTTCCGGATCTGCTCACAGACATCCTTGATTATTCCGGCGTTGGAGTTCATCAAGTCCAGCCTTGTCTGGCCAGGCTTCCTCCCAAACCCTGCTGCCACGATCACTAACTTAGATCCCGCTATGTCCCCGTAGTCGTTGCTGCCGGTCACCTTGGTCTCGGCTCCGTAGGCTGAGAGCATGTGAGTGATGTCCATCGCTTCACCCTGAGGAAGCCCTTTGACCACGTCAACCAATGTGAGGTCGTCGTATCCCTTCATGGCGAGGTGAACCGCTACGTTCGCCCCTATCTTGCCGCTGCCGACTATCGATATCATGGCTCGACGGGCCTAATGAGTGAGGAGAGTATAGGTGTTTTGCCAGCAGTCACCGGCCGCATTCGAGCTTGGGTTCGAACGTTCCACACGACAGATAGCATCGTCGAGCGCTGCGTGGCTCTATGAGCAGTCAACTAGTGTCGCGTCTATAACAAATCTGGCGTTATGACTGTCAATAAGCCACTCCTTTCTCGAACGGAATCATAGCTTGAGATCTTGAAGAGCGTAGCTAGGCGTCTGAGCTCAAACCACGACGCTAGGGATTTCTACGACGCGACACTAGGTTTGGGACCCGGTTCATGGGTGTGGGCCAACAGTGAAGTGTGTCCTGAGGCGGAGGAGGGTCTGGTCGATACCAACCCCCAGTCGGGGCGCCGGCTTGCTCCAAGTCACGACGGCCCGCTGCGTGTCGTGCCCGAAAGCGTAAATGCGGTGGCCGGGATTTGAATTCTCGAGTCATTTACATGACTTCCCGAGTTAGTAGCGTGGCAGGCTACTGTCCTGGACCAGGCTAGACGACCACCGCTCGTTTCAGGTCGCATGATCATGGAGGTTAAAAAGTTGCGGGGCGAACTCAACTGACCTTCGAGCCGACTTTGACTGGCCGTTCCGGCGCCAGGAGAGACAGCTCGTCCCCGTTGGATGCGGCCAACAACATGCACTCTGACACTACACCCACCACAGACTTGGGCTCTAGGTTGACGACCGCCACCACCAACTTCCCCAGTAGGTCATCTTTGGAGTAGTTGCCTTTGATTCCTGCCGCGCACTGCCGGGTCACTCCCTCATCGAACTCCACTTGCAGCTTGTACATCGGCTTGCGGGCCCCTGGGATGTCCTCGACCGAAACGATCTTCCCGACCTTCATCTCCACCTTTGCGAAGTCTGCGATTGGGATGGGCAACTGCCCTTCGAGCCTCGCGTTGGTGAGTTAAGCGTTAGCCAAGGACGCATCATCGCCGTGCGTCCTATGAGCTAACGGAGAGCACATATCAAGGAGGTCAGCGCGAGAGAGGCATTGATCGATACGGCGTCGATTTTCACGTTCGTAGCGGCTATCATAGTAACCGGTTTTCTCGGCGAACTCCTCTTCAAGAAGACAGGGGTCCCGATGCTCGTTTTCTTGATTCTCATGGGTATAATGATTGGCCCTGTGCTGAAGTTCCTACCCCGGACGTCCCTCCTCCCCTCCCTTGGCGTCTTCGCAGAGCTGACGCTCCTGATGGTGCTCTTCTATGGCGGGATTGACACCGGCCTCGAGTCTGTCATCAAGGGCGGAGGAAGAGCATTCCTCCAAGTGCTAGTGTACGTACTCGGAAGTACCGCCGCCATCGCGTTCACCGTGAACGCCTTCCTTGGCTGGAACCTCATCTCTTCGTTCATTTTCGCGTCCATGGTGGGGGGAGAGACCGCCGCCGCCGTCGTGATCCCGCTCTCGAGGTCGCTCAAGCTGCCCGAAGCGACGGTCGCATTCCTTGCACTGGAGTCCGCGATGAACTCAATCCTATCAATCGTCCTGTTCTTCGCTTTCGTCGGCATATACCGGACAGGTGTCACGAACTTAGCGTCCACCCTGACCACGATATCGGCCAACTTCTCCGTCGGCATCGTCCTCGGCGGTATCTTGTCCATCGCCTGGGTGTTCATCCTCAACAAGTTCCAACAGCGGAAGTACACCTACGTTCTCACCCTAGGTCTTGTCTTCATCACTTATGTGATCAGCTACAAGCTAGGCGGTAGCGGGGAGCTCTCTGTCCTGATATTCGGCATCGTGCTGGGCAACTATGCGCTGATAAGCAGGGTGACCAACTGGCATTTGAGCATGGATTTCCTCCAGCAAAGACTCGGCCTGTTCCAAGAAGAGATTACATTCCTCATGGAGACGTTGTTCTTCGTGTTCCTAGGGCTGACGTTCGAGATAAACCCGTCGAGTGTGGTCGAATTTCTGGCTGTGGGAGCAATCGTGGTCGCCGTTCTGATGCTGTTCAGGGTGCTGGCTACAACCGCATCCACTGTGGGTTCTCCCCTGGCTCAAAACAGGCGGGACATCATAATGATGTGCGCTCAAGGACTTGTGCCGGCGACCCTTGCCATCATCGCCGTCAACGACGGTCTCCCCCACGCAAACTCGTTCCTGAACGCGGTCACGTATGTGATTATCCTAACGAACATGATTGCGGCCATCGGGGCCGTGTGGAGGATAAGGAACCAGAAGAGCAGTTTCAAGGAGTTCATGGAAGGACTCGACACCGCCTACAAAGCGAAGTGAGTACCTTTCACAGCCATCCACGGCGATGGACCCGCCAACCTTTCGTAATCGACGAACCCGAAAGTCATTTAGGCTCGGACAAACAGCAAAATCGAACTCGATGATGGAGTTCGTCATTAAGGCGACAGAAAGACAGTCCGCGAGGATACTCGTCGACGGGAAAGAGGTTGCGACGATAGGTCCTAGCGGGAAGGCGATATTCAGCATCCGTTCGGCGTCTCTTGGAGACTGGAAGGTCGAGCTCCGTGACGATGGGCAGATCAGGCCATTCTCAGCAGAGATCACCAGCGCAGACACGAACGGGGTGGCGGTCAAAATCAAGAACCACCTGTTCTTCTACAAGGAGGCCGCCTACCTTCTGACTGGCATACCCGAAGGGGTCAGGCCAGCAGACCATGTCCTTGGAAAACGCCATGTCAGCCGGCTTGACTCGTTTCCTTTCTCGAGACTAGACACGGTGGACCTGGAAACCTGGGGGCGCCTCAGGTTGCATAGAGGCACATCGGTAGGGGAGATCGATGGGACAAGCCCACAGGAGTTCAGGGTTACGCTCTCCGGCGAGCTTCTTGAGATTGGACTCCCGCTTTCGGCGACGCTATATCTGCTCTACAACTCGGCTCAGGGCGCACGTGATTGGTAGTAATCAAGCCTAACCGGGTCGGCCCGTTCCCTTTTCCGAAATCTGACCCCGAGGAGAGGAAGAACGACTTCTCGGAAGTCGAGCAGCCGTACACCAAAGAGGAAGTGATGCTGGAGGCGGACCGTTGCCTTAGATGTGGGACCCCCGTCTGCATCGACGCGTGCCCTGTGCAATTGGACGTAAGGGGGATGATGGACGCGGTCGCGAACGGAGACTTCCGAAGGGCGTACCACCGCATCAGGGAGACCAATCCTCTGCTTGGAGTTACTGCCAGATGCTGCCCTCAACTTCAGGGCCTCTGTGAAGACGCCTGCGTAGTCAGATGGGGGGGCCAGCCTCTATCCATCGGCATGGTCCAGAGGTTCGTCGCAGACTGGGAACAGACAGGGTCGAGACAACCGGACCCTGGGTCGGAACCTCTCACCGGGAAGAGGGTCGCAATCGTCGGTGCAGGGCCGGCTGGACTCGCTGCGGCAGAGCTGCTCCTCCGCTATGGTCACAGCGTGACGATTTACGAGGAGGCGCAAAATCTCGGAGGAACTGCATGGTATGGCATACCTGACTACCACTTACCCAAGGATGTCCTGACCTACGAGGCTGAGCGGATAGTAGCTCAAGGCGCGAAGGTCGTGAAGGGAGTCAAGGTCGGCCGAGACATATCCATCACCTCGCTTCTGTCGGAGTCTGACGCCATCTTGGTCGCCACAGGCTCGAGGGATGTGAAGAAGCTCGATACGCCAGGCTCCGACCTTGACGGCGTGCTGGATGGTTACGAGTTCCTTCGCGAGGTATACGGGGGTGGACTCGAATCCTACATCCGTGAAAAGCACCGAAACCTGGGGAAGGAAATCCTGGTAGTAGGAGGGGGAGACACCGCTCTTGATTGTGCTCGGACCGCCCTCAGACTCACCCGGGGACACGTTTCGATTCTTTATCGGAGAGATGAGAAAGAGATGCCCGCGGACCCGATAATGGTGAAAGAGGCTCAGGAGGAGGGAGTCGAGTTCAAGTTTCTGTCAGATCCCTCTGAATACCAGGGCCTGGAAGGGAAGCTCGTCGGAGCGATGGTGCAGTCTATGCGGCTAGGCGCCCCCGACTCGACGGGGAGGAAGCGTCCTGAGCCCGTCCCCGGGGAGACAGCCATCGTGAAATGCGACAGCGTACTCCTTGCGGTGGGTAGGGGCCCTGATTCTTTTCTGGAGAAGAAAGAAGGGCTCAGGTCAGGGCCAAGAGGGGCTATCGCAATCGACGCTCGTTATATGACCTCGATGGCCAAGGTCTTTGCTACGGGCGACGCGACTACTGGAGAGACGTTGGTGGTGAAAGCCATGGGACACGGGAGAGAGGCGGCGCAAATGATTCACGAATACTTGGTAGGACTCGAAGACAGACACGTATCGCTTTACGAGCAGTACTACACCAAACGCGCCACCGAGGATTCCTACCAAGACATGTTGAGTGGCAGAGAAGTGGAGCAACCTCCCGACTGAGATTTAGGTGCCCGAGGTGGACGCGGCGGGCGGCCGTCCCTTGCCTGCCTCTTCACCCTGAATCAAGCCGACGAACAAGTTTAGAGAGCGCTCTGGAGTAGATCTCGTTCGTCTGTTCTTCGCCTTTCCCCTGGAAGACCTCTTTCCCGACATATTCTTCTGCAACTTCCACGATTTCCTTGGCCAGGTCTTCCGCCAACGTGTCGACGTCACGCCTTAGAAGCATAGGCAACTGACTCTTGGCGGCGCTGAGAACTCCTCTGACCCGCTCGATGTTCACAGGATAGTAATATCTCGCAACCTCCAGGGGCAGCGACGCGACATCGGGGAGATAGAGGTACGCAGTGGGGGCGTAGAATTTCTGCAATATGCCATGCTCCTCCATCTCTACCCTGGCGACTTTCAGAAAGCCTGCCTTCCGAAGGAGCCCCAGGTGATAGTTCACCGTCCCGTCGGTGAGTCCCAGGCTCTGTGCCAACCCGGACTGGGACATAGCCCCGCGCCGAAGGAGGTTCAGAATGGCTCGCCGCATGGGGTCTGAAATCAGCTTTGCTGCTTCGCTGTCTCGGATTATCTCGACCAGCTTGATTTTGGTCTGCGGTTGATGACTGCTTGGTCTCGTACCCTTCCTCAGAGTGCTAGTCACAGCATGTGCCCCCTATGGTTGTTCCCAGGTCGGCGCCGAGGGAGAGCATCCTGAGGCGGACCTGACCAAGACAGGAGACAACTCAGCTCTCTTTGCACCTAGGTGGCGTCGGATGGTTCACTGTCGCCGAGGGAACTATGCCTGCGTGCCTCGCTTGCCTTCGCGCCCCTGGAGTATCGTGCGTTCGAACTCTCCCTCTTTCCCGGGAAGACAGAAACGAACTCGAGTTCCGAGTCATCGGACAGGTTCAGCACCCTGTGGAATTCACCCTTGGGTATGAGGACTACGCCCTCGTCGATGCCGACCTTCTCGTCGCCTATCTCCATCTCCGCCTTCCCGCCTGGGAAGAAATAGGCCTCGGCGTTTGAATCGTGGGCGTGGCCGCGGGTCCCCTGGCCCTTCTTCAGCTCAGTCAGCGACACGGTCAAATCATCGAGGTCGTAGTCACGGACTCGGTATCGCTCGTTGTCTGCAACGAGCCTTCCCTTGGATCTGACTTCATCTATCGTCAGAAGCATGACGAAAGTCATCTTAGAGCGCGTATTTAAAAGTTCGACATATCATAATGATTTGATATACAAAAGATATAAGTGCAGGCCAGCGCCTGACTGCAGGCACATGGAAAGGCGGGCCTCCGGTTTACAGATTGACGCTTTCGCGATGGATTTGGACGGCACACTCACCTCAGGGGGGCAACCACTGAAGCCTGAGCTGGTGGATGCGATGAAGAGGATGAGGGAGCGTGGCGTCAAACTGATCCTGGTGACCGGCCGGTGCTCCGGGGAAGCGATGAAGATCACCGGAGATGGACTGTTTGACGCCATCGTCTCTGAGAACGGGGCGATGCTCACCGTAGGGTCAGCAAGAGAGCCGCAAGCGCCCGATGGATGGGCTGAGGAGAGGGCCCGACTGCTGCCTCGGTTCGAGAAGGGGTGCGAAGAGGTGATAATCTCTTCCTCAATCGAAAACCTGGCTCTCGCACGGAGTCTGGTCTCTGGATTGTCCAGTGTCCAAGTCAACAAGGACAGGCTGATGATTGTACCCATGGGAGTGGAGAAGGGCTCTGGACTCGCTTCCGTCCTGAAGATGCTTAATCTTTCCCCCGACCGGACTGTCTGCGTAGGGGACGGGGAGAACGATGTACCCATGTTCGACGTATCGGGATTCAAAGTCGCGCTTGCCAACTCAGTAGATGCACTCAAACAGAGGGCTGACTACATCGCAGGCAGCAGCGATGGAGAGGGCACCATGGAAGCCATTAGGGATCTGTTTCGCGGGAGCGCTGATTCGACACCGTGAGAATCTGTATCAACACCCAGACCCCCCCAGTGAGGTTCAAGGTCGATTATGCCGAGTTACAGAAGAAGTACGGTGAGTTGGATGACCCAGTCGACCTGAAGTCCCTGCAGCAGGGAGTCGACTATGTGTTTGCCCCCGGAGGTGTCACGGCGATGGTCCTCCCCCTGATATCGCACCTTACGAAGTCAGGATTTGCCAAAGATTCTGTCTGGATTAGCCTGGGAATCAAATACCCGCCGCGGGTCAAGCTTGATGACGTTGTGGTCTCGCATGTGGAGCTCGGAGAGCGGCACCTCAAAGACTATGGATCGTTCAAAGAAGAATTCTGGTCCATCATACATGGGTTGGGGGCCCGCCCGTTCAACAGGAAGGAGTATCTAGCGTACGTGCACTATAACTGGGCGAACACCGAGAAGCTCTTCCACTACGTCGGAGACGTCGATATCTTCTATATCCATGACTTTCAACTGATACAGACCGGGCAGCTTATCGGGATATCCGCGCCCGCCGTGCTTCGGTGGCACGTCCCATTCAGGCCCGAGAACCTCGGCCGCCTTGGAGGCTTCGTGCGGAGGGCGCTCGAAGGTTTCGACTCGGTCGTGGTCAGCACGAAGAAGGATCTTGAGGGCCTGGCCAAGACTGGATACAGGGGGCATGCCCACCAGCTCTACCCATACATAGACGAGAAGGAATGGAAGGCTCCATCCTCGGCTGCGAAGGAGGCGCTAAGGGAGAAGATCGGCCTCAAGGCAGACGAAAAGCTCCTGCTCACGGTCGCACGGATGGACCCTGTGAAGTCCCAGGATGTCGCGATTCGAGCCACTGCGAAGATGAAGAACAAGGCAAAGGTCAGGCTGTTGCTGGTGGGTAACGGGAGCTTCTCTTCGAGCAGGACGGGCGGCCTGGGGAGGGACAAGGGGATGGTCTGGAAGGAACACCTCATCGAGACGGCGAAGCGGCTCAAGGTGAGCGACAGGACAGTCTTCCTAGGCTATGCGCCTGTAGAAGATGTCAGGGCGGCCTATGCCCTGGCTTCAGCAGTCTTGCTGCCGTCAAGAATCGAGGGGTTCGGCATCACGGTACTTGAAGGGTGGCTAAACAAGAAGCCGGCAGTGGTCAGCAAGGGGGCGGGGGTGTCGGAGCTGGTAATCGAAGGGTCGAACGGGTATACCTTTGAACCAGACGATGACGCGGGGCTTGCCGAAGGAGCACTCAAGGCCATTGGCCCCGGCGGCGAGCATCTTGGGGACAACGGAGCCGTGACTGTGAAGAGGTGCCTGGTTGGCGACGCGGCAAAGGAAGTGAAAGCGGTTCTTGAAGAGGCCGCGTCTGGGTACCGCTGAGCCGGGCTACTCGATAGACTATTCGGTCCTCATCATGGCGTCTTCGATCTCTTTGGCCGCGAGTATGAGCCCCATGTGGCTGAAGGCCTGTGGGAAGTTGCCGAGGGCCTCTCCGGTCTTGGGGTCGACCTCCTCAGAATAGAGGCCCAGGTGGTTCGCATGGCCCAGGAGTTCCTCGAAGTTCTTTGTGGCCTCCTCGACCCTGCCAAGCCTAGCAAGACAGGCGACCAACCAGAAACCGCATAGCGCGAACGCGCCTTCCTCCCCCTCAAGGCCATCATCAGTCTTGTACCTGTAGACGAGGGCCCCCTCTGAAAGCTCTCTTCTGACGGCTTCAATAGTCGCTCTCATCTTCTCGTCGTTCGCAGGTAGGAAACCGATGAGCGGGAACATCAGCGTCGCCGCATCCAGAAATTCCGACCCATAGTGCATGACGAAGGAACCTCTCTTAGCGTTCCAGCCATCGCGGAGTACTTCGCCCTTGATCTGCCTCATGGTAGCCTTCCATGATGGTATGTCGTCCTCGTGCCCTGCTGTCTCGGCTATCTTGACGGCCCTCTTCAGGCCTGCATGGCACCACACCTTCGTGTAGACGTAGTGCTTCTGTACGCCTCTGAATTCCCAGATTCCGTTCCCCGGTTCGGACCAGTGTTCGACGATGAAGTTGGCAAGGGGTTTTACGAACCTGTAGTACATTTCGTTGTCAACCTGGCGGCCATGCCTAGTTGAGAAGTAGAGGGCGTCCAGCATGTATCCATAGGCGTCATACTGCACCTGTCTGACTGCCTGGTTCCCTATCCTGACGGGGTGCGACTTTCTGTATCCCTCGAGTTGGTCGAGGACCTTTTCCTTTATCCTGCTGCTCCCGTCAATGTCATACATCAATCTGAGGTCCATATCCAGAGATGGGTTGTTGTCAATCAACCAGCGAAGGTACGCTTCACTTTCGCTCCTGTAGCCTATGTTGTGAAACGCCCAGAGGGCGCTAGCCGAATCCCGGAGCCAAGAATATCTGTAGTCCCAGTTCCGCCCGTTGCCTATCGACTCTGGAAGTGAGGTGGTCGGTGCGGCGACCATCGCTCCCGTCGGCGAATAGATGAGAAGTTTCAGCGTGAGGGCAGACCTCACTACTGCATCTCTCCACCTTCCCCTGTACCTCAGCAGCGACACCCAGTCCATCCAGAACACCTCGGTCTTGGCCCGCTGCCTCTCGGTGTGGTACTCGTTCACCTTTCGCGGCTCGTCCTCGCCGTAGCTCAGCACGAATGCCCTCTTTTCCCCTTGGGCCAGGGTGAACTCTGCTGACGCTCCGGACCCGGATACTTGGAATGGGATGGAACTCGAGAGGGCGATCTCCTCCTTCCTGCTCTTCACCTTGACCCCGAAATCAGTCGCGGCGAACTTGGGCATCACGTAGCCGTAGTTGAAGACTGGATTGAATTCTAGTTTGAGTTGCATCGTGCCGCTCAAGCACTGTACCACCCTGTGGATCTCTGGCGGCGCAGACCAGGCTTCTTGGGTGAGGGAACAGGGCATGAAGTCGGTCAGGACGACGCGGGAGGTCACGTTACGAAACTCGGTCCTAAGTATGTTCGTGTCCTCCAGGTAGGACTGAGTCGAAATCGCGGTGGCAGACGGCTGTATCACCCATCGTCCTCCCTTGCCGCGATCAAGAATGGCGGCGAAGATGCTTGGAGAGCTGAACTTAGGCATGCAACACCAGTCTATGGAACCGTCGTATCCGACCAAGGCGGCTGTTCTGGTGTTCCCGATGATTCCGTACCCGGAAATCGGTTTGTAGCTGTCTGGCGGGGGCAAAGAGAAGGGCTTCGGACTGACTCCCCCCTGTATCTCTCCACCGTCAGTCGTGTGTTGAGACACCTTGGCGTAGCCCGGCGGCCCAGCAGATGATAATCATATTGGTGAATCGACTACCTCCTGCCCTACTTCTGGATGGCTGATTGCGCTTTTGGGAGATATGTTGATGCAAGTACGAACGTTCCCGAAGTCGCGCCGCCGACCGGTATTTACGTTTCACGACTCACGTTTCAGGACTCGCGCGTGCGCGGCCACTGGTGTCAGAAACGCGGATTTTGGGAGTCATTCCATTTCCAAGACGGTTTTGACATCGTCTTCTCCCTTGGGGACGTAGGCTGACTCCGCCTCCGCCAGAGGTATATGGTTGGTCAATATCCCTTCGAGGAAACCATTCCATTTCCTCCTGATTTTAACCAAGTCAGATGCTCCCTGCCGGAAGTATGAGATGTTGGCGTTGACAGAACCGAAGTAGACGCGGTTCCCCAGTACTAGATTAGTGAACACCTTCCCCGCATCTTCTGTCTCGGCCTGCGATTTGTAAATCCCTATGAATGAGACCACGCCATTGGTACCGCAGAGATTCTGAGCCTCCAGGGCCACCGACGTAGAACCAGTCGCTTCAAAGACTAGGTCGAACTTGTCCTCCATGGACGACAATGGCCTGGCCTGGACATCGACGTAGGTCGCACCAGTGGAAGAGGCCAACCTTGCCTTGGGGGTGTCTGCGGGCTTCCTGGCAACGGTGGTCACAGCCAGCCCCATCTGCCGTAAGAGCGCAGTAGCCAGGAGTCCGACTGGCCCGGACCCCAGTACTAGCGCTGTACTCGGCTTCCACTTCATCCGCGCATTCTGAATGCGGAAGGCCTGCTCGATTCCCTTCTCCACTATTGTAAGCGGTTCGAGGAGAACACCCACCTCCGATAGGGACTCAGGGAGCTTGACGACGAATCGTGAATCGCTGACTGTCAACTCGCTTGCGAACCCATGGAGGCCCTTGATTCCATGCTCTTTGTAGTGCCCTGTGAGACACATGTCGGACTCCCCGTTTCTGCAGTTGAGACAGTTCTCCAGACAGCCTCTCCGTACCGTGGGAACCACCAAGTCCCCTTTCTTGAAACCCTTGCAGCCTGGGCCAATGCTTTCTACTCTGGACAGTGACTCGTGGCCAAGGATCAGGTATGGGGACCCCGGTGGGGCCTCCCCATAGAACCCGTTTACGATATCCATGTCGGTGCCGCAGATTCCAACTTTCAGGACCTTGAGGAGAAGCTGTCGAGGTTTCGGGGTAGGCTCCGGGACTTCTTTCAGCGAAACCGAACCCGCAGTCCCTGGCGTAACAGTTATCGCTTTCATAGTAGCTCAGCTGTAGGGGAACAAGTATGAGAGGGAAGGCTTGTCGCTCCAATCCACATAGCATGTTTTCAGTTGGGTGTAGAGGCCGAGGCCGTGCCTGGAGCCTTCGGCTCCGAGTCCGGACATCCTGAAGCCTGTGTGAGCCCCCTGGAGCTGCTCGGGCCCCACCTGGTTGATGTACGTCTCACCAAACTTGATCTCGTGCATCGCCTTCATCACGTTGCGGTTGTCCCTGGTGAAGACGTAGGAGGCCAGTCCGTAATCGGAGTCGTTGGCCATTTCGACGGCACGGTCGAATGACTCCACCTCCAGCACCGGTACGACCGGCCCGAAAATCTCCTTCTGCACGAGCGGCGAACTCTGGTCGACACCGTCGATTATGGTTGGCTCGAGGTACCATCCCTTGGGCATCGAAGGAGGGCGCACGCCGCCCAGTACGAGAGTCGATCCTGCGCCTCGGGCAAGGTCGATGAACTTCTCGCTGGTCTCCCGCTCACGGGCGCTCACCATCGGGCCGAGGTCCGTCCCGGGGGATGCAGGGTTGCCTATCCTGAGCCTCTTCGACATCTCCACGAACTTCGACATGAATTTCTCCTTAACCTCCTTGTCAAGATACATCCTTTCTGCACTTATGCAGGTCTGGCCGCAGTTCCAATACCTTGCCCATAGTGCGCATTTCAACGCCCACTCCAGGTCGGCGTCCCGCCACACGATCAGGGGGGCTTTCCCGCCAAGCTCGAGGATGAGCTTCCCAATCTGGGCCGATGCCCGCTGCATTATCTTCCTCCCCGCCTCCGTGCTCCCGGTCATAGTCACTAGACCCGTCTTCTTATTCCCGCAGAGCTCATCTCCTGCCTCTGACCCGTCCCCGGTCACGAGGTTTACGACCCCCTTTGGTATCCCGGCTCGTTGCGCAATCTTGACGATTTCGATGGCACTGAGCGGGGTGTTACTCGATGGCTTTATCACGACTGTGTTGCCTGTGATAAGCGCAGGCGCCAGCTTCCTTGCCACCATAGCCGATGGGAAGTTCCACGGCGTAATCGCAGCCACTACGCCTATGGGGAGCCTGAGTATCATGACCGTCTGCCTCGGGTTGTCGCTGGGGAGGATATCTCCCTCGATTCTGCGCGCGAACTCCGCGTAGTACTCGAAGTGTGCTGCCGAGCCTTCTACCTCCTGCCTTGCCTCGAAGAGGGGCTTGCCCTGCTCCGATGTGAGCACCTCCGCAAGGCTCTCGCTATTTTCCCTGATGAGTTCAGCCATGGTCTTTAGGTAAGATGCGCGCTCGAGGGGAGCTAGTCTCTCCCACCCCCTCTGCGCGTCAGCGGCCGAATCCAACGCACTTTTGGCATCCTCCCTGGAACCTCGGGGGACCGTGGCAAAGATCTGCTCTGTCGCCGGGTTGACCACTTTAATTGTCTCTTCGCGCGAACCGCGTACCCACTCGCCGTCGATGTACATCATCTCGGCGATATGCGACAAACTAAGAGAACAATTGGCCGGGCATCGTATTTACATGTTAGGGTGCGATGCCGTCAGTTCGTGACCACTGGGGATTTGGAAGAAGCCATCGATGCAGCGCGGGGAATCAGAAGGGACGCCCTCTTCGCGGTCAAAGCCGCCCTAGAGGCTGCTGATCCAGCCCTGCTCGTGAGGAAAGCCGTCCGGGTTCATGGGGGAGAACTAGAGGTCAATGGCGTTGGTCACCGACTGGCGGACTTTCACAAGGTCGTGGTGGTAGGAGGAGGGAAGGCATCAGGGCTCATGGCCGCTGAGTTGGAACACCTGCTGGGACGGAAGCTAGATCGGGGCGTCGTGGTTGTCCCAGACTATCAGACGTTCCTCCCGAAGCTGGAGAAGATAAGGTTCGTGGCGTCGACCCACCCGCTCCCGTCCGAGAGGGGGCTGAGAGGCGTGCGGCGCATGCTCGGTGCGCTGAAAGGAACGTCGGAAGATGACTTAGTGATTGTCCTGCTGTCCGGGGGAGGGTCAGCGCTGATGCCGGCGCCGCTTGAAGGTTTGACCATGAAAGAGCTTGACATGACCACCAGCCTCCTCTTGAAGTCCGGCGCGGAGATAAGAGAGATGAACTGCGTGAGGAAGCATCTGTCCCAGATAGCGGGAGGCCGCCTAGTCGAGAAAGCAGGCGGGGCCCAGGTCCTTGGCCTGATAATTTCGGACGTCGTAGGGGACGATTTGAGTTCCGTGGCGTCTGGTCCGACTGCGGCGGACCCGACCACCTTCGCTGAAGCGGCAAAGGTCCTTAGGGCTAGGAAAGTATGGGGAAGGATTCCGGCGTCTGTCAGGGAGTTAATCACTTCAGGCACCGAGGGACACATCAGAGAAACGCCAAAGCCGGGCGACCCCGTATTCAAGAGGGTCACAAATGTCCTGATAGGCACCAATGCCACCGCCTCTTCGGCGGCCAAGGACTCCCTGCAACGCTTTGGGTACAAGGTTCGGGCGGCTGGCGCGGTCGCCGGCGAAGCGAGGGAGGTTGGCGCGCGATTGGTTCGTCAGGTTCAGTCTATGCCAGGGAAGCGCATCGCAGTGGTCTGGGGAGGAGAGACGACGGTCACGGCCAGAGGAAGAGGGACCGGAGGGAGGAACCAGGAACTGGCCCTTGCTGCGGCCCTCCGCCTTAGACGCGCATCTGATACTGCGGTGGTGTCCTTCGGCACAGATGGAGTCGACGGGTCAACGACTGCGGCCGGAGCATACGCAGATTCCATGACAGTCGAGAGAGCTCTGGCGATGGGGCTCGACCCTCAACGATACCTTGACGACAACGACTCAAACACCTTCTTTCGGGCTCTGGGCGACCTCATCATGACCGGTCCTACCGGGACCAACGTCAATGATATCATGATTGCGATGCGCAACGGCCTCTAGGACTTCTTCCAAGTGTCCTTCACTATCCAGACAGGCTCGTCTGGATCGAAGGTCTCTTGACCGTCGAAGGAGTGCTCTTTCAGTATGCGTTCGTCTACTTCCACCCCGAGACCAGGCTTGGCCGGCACCCTGGAGCACCCGTTCAATACAGGAGTCCCGCCTTTCACGAGCTTCCTCTTCCACTCTGGGAAGACGTCGTAGAACGACTCTTGGATGAGGAAATTGGGTATCGTGGCATCGACCTGAAGGGTAGCCGCGTTCTGGATGGGGCCGAAGGCGTTGTGGAAGGCCATTTCCACGCCGTAGGCCTCGGCGATGACGCTCACCTTCTTCGCCTGGGTGATCCCTCCTATGTTGGTGACGTCCGCCTGCAGGAAGTCGGTCAGATGGTTTGAGCAGACGTAGGCGGCGTGCTCTTTGGTGAGTATCCTCTCTCCGAGGGCGACGCGAATCTTGGTAGACGACCTGTACTTCCTGAGCCCCTCCACATTGTCGGGATGTATCGGCTCTTCGGCGAAGAGAGGGTCGAGTGGCTCTAGTTTCCTTGCAGCCATGATTGCTGAGTTGGGGTTGAACCTGCCATGATGCTCGATGAGGAGGTCGACCTTCCCCCGGGTTGCGTCTTTCACAGCCTTCACCCTTTCGTAGGCGAGTTCGAGGCCAGGCGAGTCAATCCAGTCATAATATCTCCCGAATGGGTCGAACTTTAGTCCCGTGTAACCCATGGCTGCGTACTTCTTTGCGCGGCTTGCGAACTGCTCGGGAGTCACGCAGTCAGAGTACCAGCCGTTGGAGTACATCCTCACAGATTCCCTGAAGGTGCCACCCAGGAGCTTACACACAGGCACCCCGTGGTGCTTCCCGAGGATGTCCCAGCAGGCTATGTCGAAGGCGCTGAGAGCCGTGGTCGACTCGAAGGAAACCGGGAGGTAGAAGTCGTGCTTGTGCCACTCGTGCTGGTTGAGCTCGAGGTCAGCCGGGTCCTTGCCTTTGTACAGGCGCCCGACCTCGCGCAGCGACTCCACAACAGGCCTCACCCTCAGGGTCGGGACGGCCTCCCCATAGCCGACGAGTCCGTTCGAGGTAGTGAGCTTCAGGATGATGGATATCCCAGCCCAGGTGGCACCACCGGCCTTCGCGGGTTCGCCGAGGGTAAATACTTCGAAACTTGAGATTTTCATCTGGCGCTCCTTCTGGCGCGCTTCAACGGCCTCACCTATTTCAACCTCGCCATCCCCATCAGCCTGGCGACCTCCTTTTTCTCTTCCGGGGAGAGAGGAGTCTGCGGCTTCCTCACGTCGCCAACTGGGAAGCCTGCGACATTCATAGCCTCCTTGAGCCCTGCCGGGAAGTAACCCATCCCCACCGCTTGTATGGCAGGGAGCAGAGACTTCTGGACGGACAGGGCCTCCTTGAACTTCGAAGCCTCAACCAGGTCGAAGATGCTCGCTGCGGCCCTTGGCGCCACGTTGGACACGCTTATGACCGCGCCGGCCCCTCCAGCCTCCAGGCATGAGAAGGCCATCGCATCGGAACCGGTTAACACGGCTATCTTGTGCCCGACCGATTCTATGAACTCGGTCAGGTTGAGCATGTTGTATTCGGTGTACTTCACCCCGATGATCGCCCGCTCCTCGGCTAGGCGAGAGACTACGGGCGGCGGGACGTAGTTATGGGTCCACTCCGGGATGTTATACAAGATGAGTGGGAGGCTAACTCCCTCGTGAATCGCCTTGAAGTGCAAATACAGCCCTTCCTCGCTCACGAGGTAGTAGTATGGAGCCGTGGCCACGACCGCGTCCACTCCGGCGTCTTCTGCGTCTTTCGCGAAAGAGATGACGTTCTTGGGGGAAGGATCAGAGACACCCGCCAGGACCGGGACCTTCGAGTTCGCCCTGTCGGCGACGACCTCGAGCACGCGTTTCCGCTCGCTCCTGTCCAGGAAGGCGAACTCCCCCGTCGTCCCCAGGGGGAAGAGCCCGTCGATGCCCCCCTGGATGAGGAAGTCTGTGAGCTCCTCCAGCCTCTTCTCGTCGACGTTCCCGCTCCCGTCGAACGGTGTAGGCATGGGGGAGACTATGCCGCGGAGGCTCAGTGTCAATGCCCACCCTCAATCGGGTAGGCCATGGCCCTGGCGGGTGCACCGTCGCATCCCCCCACCTTTATCGGGAGACAGACGAAGAAGACTCTCCGTCCGAGGGAAGCTATATTCTCGTTCAGAGACTCGATGATCGGTATGCCATGGGAGAGGAGGGTGACGTGCGCGACCGGTGTGCGTGCGCCAAACTCCTCGACCGAGAGATAGTCAATGCCCACCGCCTTCACTTTCTTCCTTACGAACCACTCAGCGGCGTCGCCGCCGAGGTAAGTGTACATTCTTCTCGCGCGCGGGTCGCTCCACCTCCTCCCGAAACCGGTGTTGATGAGGACTATGTCCCCCTTCTTCACCTCGTCCTCGTGTGCTTCGAGGTGCGAGGCGCGGATGGCCGATCCGGCCTTCACCCGGGAGAGGTCGAGCACGGCAGCCTCCCCGACGAAGGTCTCCACCGGGAGGTCATCCAGCGGCCTCCCCCCCTTGACGAAATGGGCTGGAGCGTCCACGTGTGTCCCTGTGTGGGACCCCAGCGTGATGACCGAGAGGTTCACACCGTCCTTCGCCAGTGTCTTGAACTTAGCCACCCGTGGAACGGCATCGCCCACGTAGACAGTCATCCCGTTCTTGATCGTATGGGTGAGGTCGATGGCCGTCTCGGCTCTGATAGGAATACCCATGGTCGTACTACTGGGCCCATGGGTAATACGCCTTTTCGACAACATGCTGTGTAAGATATCTGCATCATCACCTAAATTTCGTCGGTTGAGTTGGCGCAGCACAGCATGCCGATTAGCAAAGGGATGGTAACAACGAAGAATTGTCTCGCAAAGCGCGACAATGGAAATCCGTAAGTGAAGCGCCCCCCACCCGTCGCCATGAATCTTGATCAGAAGTTCTCTTTCGGGATAAACCTGGACGACCCCTGGAGGTATGCCGGTGCGCAGGAGCCGAAGTCAATCATATTCCCGCACCTGCTCACCCTGAGCCTGAGAGACAGGGGGAATTTTGAGAGGGTGGAAGAGGCGACCATCGCGCTGCGTCAGCAGCCTATCCCCAAGGACGAAGCTGACAGAGCCTCTCTCTCACTCGCAGACAGCTTGAAGTCGATTGGGGTTGATTTCGTCCGATGCTGGTTCCCCTGGAGGTACTTCGAACCACATGCTCTCCCTGTCGAGGATTTGAGTTCAGTCTTAGACAAGGGGTACGAAAAGTGGCCTATGGACAGCCTGGTGAAGGCCCTTAGGGCGCAGGGAATCTCTATCCTCCCTGTCCTAGCCTGCGGTTACCACAGGATGCTCCCAGCGGGACTGACCCCTGACATAGGAGTCGACGAGTACCTGGAGAGAGCATACCTCCACGCCAGGCTGTTGGTGAGGCACTACAAGATGGACGTTGGGTCCTGGCAGTTGGAGAACGAACCGAACTGGTGGATGATGCACGAAGCAGGGGGATGGCGCTCAGGCGCATCCTGGTTGGAGGGGAAGGGGTTCAGAGATGCGCTCCTAAGGACCCTGAACGACGCCGTCCACGAGGAAGACCAGGGCGCCACCACGATGATAAACCTCGAGGCTGATGAAGGGAAGCTCGACGCTGCCGAGTATGTGAAGTTCTGTGACGTGCTCGGCTTGGACTTTTATCCCAACTACAAGTCGCCAGAGCCCGTCGATGCCTCGGTGGTGAGGAGGTCGGCAGACTTCTCCAAGGTGACCGGCAAGCCAGTGCTGATAGCCGAGACGGGGTACCCCAGCGGGCCTTCCATCCTAGGCTACAGCCAGGAGAACCAGGCAGCCTATGTGGCCCAGGCGTTGAAGGAGGCCTACTCCCTGGACGGGGTGACAGGTATCAGCATATGGCGGTATCTCGACACCTCCTGGAAATCGTTCCCTCCTCAGGAAAACCATTTCGGGCTCATCGACGAGAAGAAAGGTCCCAAGAGTGCCTGGCACAGGTACGGACAGGTCCTGAGAGAGCTCCGTGGCTGAAGATGGGCGCCGACCCTTCTAGCGCCTCCAACTCTTTTAATGGCGCGCTCCCAGGCCCGGAATTGCGGGCCGGTCGTCTAGTCTGGTAGGATACAGGGTTTCCGTCCAGTCCCTTGGCAAAGAAATCCAGACTGGGAGAGGTCGGGGGTCCAAATCCCCCCCGGTCCACCTTCGTTCCTAGCTATCCTGATGCTGACCTGTAATCTCCCTGTACCCCATGTACAGGTTCCCGAGCCCGATGATCCCCACAGTGAGGAGGACCAGAACGGAAGAGACGCCGATGGAGGACAGGTTGGGGATAGGGTTTCCGGTGCTTATGGCCAGAGAGTCGATGAACGGGAAGGCCACTATCAGGGCCCCGATGGCGGCGAATGCGAGCCCGCCGAGGTAGAGAGTTCGTGCTGCTGCAGATCTGCCGACATACTTTATCTGCTCGATTGTCAGTTTCTTGACTCTCATTATGTTCGCGAACACGGAACCGATGATGATTTGCATGAACATGGTCCCTATCCCGAAGGAGGTACCGACCAGGGCCGCATAGAATATGTTGGGCATCTGCGGCGCAAGTATGAATACGATTATGCTGGCGTAGGCGCCTATCCCCCACCCGGCGATGAAGCCGTGTGCCGTGGCCATCTTCAATGGCACTGGCTTGGCTCTGTCCTCTGATTCGTGCATGGGGAGTCTCTCTGCTTTGGTCGTATGGTGCTCTTTGCCGCCGAGGAGCCTGTCGAGGGGGATGTGCACGTCCGTCCCCTTCAGCAGATAGTACCCTGCGAGGAGCATGCCTATCCCCACCAGGACGTAGACGTAGCCATCAAGATTGTAGGCCTCGTAGACTGTTGCCAGGCCCGCGAAGCCGAGGGCCGCTAATATGGTCCGCTGGACGGTGAATCCTCCTGAGAACATGAATCCCGCGCGCATCCCCCCCCTAGTGCTGTAGCTCCCTATGGAGTAACTGAAGGTGATCGGCCAAGTGTGCTCGTCAGGGGTCAATCCATGGAGCATCCCCAGGATGAGGGCGATCCCGAGGACCACTGGAATAGCGAGACCTGAGGTAGGATGCAAGATGGCGCTTAGGTCAAACATGCGAGGCTCCTCCGGGTATCGGCCTTCCGTGAGGGCACTTGTCTGGGTGGCTCATGTTGGCGCAAAGCTTCTCCAGGACGGTTTCGTCTATGGTGCCTGTGAGGGAGGAGGAGACCTTGCACGCGTCCTCCAGCGGGAAGCCGTTCCTGACTAGCAGAGTTTCGAAAATCCTATGTTCTCTGGTCGCCCCATTGAGATGCTCCAACCCACTCTCCGTGAGCCTGTACCCGCTGGGACCTTTCGTGACGAGGCCTAGCTCAATCAGCTTGTCCAAGAACTGCACGGCTGTAGGTGAAGTTACCTTCATCCTGCCTGCGATGTCCTTCACTCTAGCCGGCCAGCCGCTTGAAGAGAGCGAGTAGACTGTCTCGACACAGTCCAACTCTCTCCTGCTGATTCCTGAGACAGTATTAGATTCCACCTAATGGTGTTAGGTAATACCTAACTTAAGGATTCTACCAGCAGGCACCGGGCCGACTCTGAGTTATTGGAGGGCGCCCTCGTAGGGGCTCGATGGCGTGGGGAAGCGCCCCATCACACCCACTGCCGCGAAGAGTAGCAGTGCAGCCAGGATGAACGTCGTGTAGTAACCATCATACACCGAGACGAAGCCGGAGGCGAAGGAGCCGACCATCGAGGCTATCCCCACCACTGCAGAGTAGACGCCCAGAGCAGCCCCTGCCGACCTGCTCTGCACCGTTGTGAATATCATTGTGTTCGCTGACGTATAGTAGACTGCGAAAGCGACGCCGCCGGCCACGGGGTAGAGGACCATTGCAGGTATCAGGAACAACGGGCCAGTGAGCAGCAGAGCCGCGACCCCCAGAGCAAGATACATCCACCCCCTGAGGAGTATGCCTTGGACGAGGGAGGTCACAAGGCTCCGCGAGCTCACGTAGCGTCCGGCAACTCTGAAAGCCATGGTCTGGACGACCATCCCTACCAAGATCACTGCGAAGACGTCTTGGTCTGGGAGCGAGAAGAGATGCATCGCCGGTACGAACGACGTGTTGAACAGCCCGCTGGACGTATAGAAGAGGATGGTGGATATGTAGAACAGCGGAACGCTCCTGGTCAGGGTGGAGCGTATCCCTCGGAAGGCGCGCTTGAAGTCAGAGAGGGTAGGGATAACCACGAAGAAGACCGGGTTGGCCAGTAGCCGGCTGAAGAAACTGGGCCTCCTCGCCACTACAGTCTCCCTTTCGAGCACGAATTGAGGCTCTTTGATCATAAGCAGAGCCATCACGGACGAAGTCAAGGACAGGGCGCCCATGGGGACGAAGAGCAGGACGAGCTGGCTCGGTAGGAGGTCAGTCCAGAGGGTGCTGACCACCAAGCCAGCGACGTTACCGACGCTCGAGACCATTGAAAGCTTCGCGAATGCACTGGCCCATCTGCTCTTCTGCTCCGTCTCCATTATCAGTAGGCTCAGGGGCGTCGCCGACGCGAAGGAGACGAAGGAGATGACCCCGTATCGCACGATCGTGCCGGCGGCGGACCCTCCAAAGAAGAAGGAAGCCAGCGCCACTGCTGTCAGGGCGTAGCTCAACGCTATCAGGCCCTTGCGCTTGTGCAGTCTGTCGATGGTGACCCCCCAGAATAGGGCCGCGGGTATGCTGATTCCGTTGTAGACGGCGGAAGCCAGGCCGCCGTAGATGGTCCCCAGCGCCTGCCCGTTCAGCGTGATTAGGTAGAGCAGAACCATGGTCCCCAGGGGGCCGGTGGCCACCGAGACAGGGAAGGTGCTGTAGAGCCACCTGTCCTTCCCAGAACCGGAGCCGGATGCCATGAATCCAACCCCCACGGCGAATCGGTTCATCTGTCTTGCACAGATGGCACGCGAGCAAGACTGAATTATCGGGCGCCATGGCCGACGGTGCTTGACACTTCTAGGCAAGAAGCTAGCCGTTTCGATTCCGGACACCGTCCTTGAGGAGAAAGAGTCACTCAGAGAGAAGACGGCGAAGGTTGGGACTATCGCCAGGGCGTGCGCCATCTATGGTGTAGACACCATAGAGATTTTCCGCGACCCGAGGGGGAGAGGAGAGGGGCCGTGGGTCAGGAAGATACTCGAATATCTCGAAACACCGCAGTACCTGAGACGTAGGATCTACCCCATCGACGAATCTCTGAAGTACGCCGGCATCCTGCCGCCGCTCAGGATTCCATCCCATAAGGTCAAGGTCCGCCTCGACCAGGTGGCCGTCGGAGACGTCAGAGAGGGGGTGACCGACGAAGACGGCACTGTCGACGTTGGATTAGATGCCAGCTTCAGACTAGAGGGGAGAGCCCCTGTCGGGAGACGCATTACAGTAAGGATCGTCCGTGTCAGTCCTCCGACTGCAGTAGCGATACCCAAGGAAGCCGCGGGAGCGTACTGGGGATACAGAGTCGAAGAGAAGGCGTACACGGACGTACTGCAGGATGGGAGGTTCGGAGTAAAGATCGCTACCTCACGCCTGGGGCAGCCGCTGAAGAGCGCTCTCAGGGCCCTCGGCGAGGCCATTCAGGGAGCGAATGGGGC
>JAFLZE010000120.1 GCA_029785685.1 Nitrososphaerota archaeon
TCTGAACCAGCTGGAACCGGGCTTGGTACATTTACCCGCCGATCTCCAGCTTCAGGGTCGCCCAATATACTCCAGACCCTGTCTTGAACTTCTTTTCAGGCAACCCGATGTCAGCGATCTTCTGAAGCCCTTCATAGAGCTCTATCCGAGGCATGAACACTAATCTCAATAGAAGATAGTTAAGGGTGTCCATCTAGTCCTGTCGGAAAATCCGAACGCCGGTCCCTCCCCTACTCTCCGGTCCTCCCTTATGGGGGGAAATGCTCCTTCTCCACCCCTGCAGGGTGACGGACTCCGCCCCAGTTTCTTTAACCATCGAGTTCCAAAGCCCATAGGTGGCCGGAACTTCAGGGGGCATCTTTGGGCTTTCTCGGGCCCTTCTGCTCAACCGTAACATCAGGATCGTCGCGATCACCGGCCTGATCTCCGGGATCTACATCGGCATGCTCAATTTCGCGCTGCAGCTCTTCCCACTTACCATCGGCCTAAGCATCCCGGCTATCGGCATACTAATGGCGCTGGGCAACAGGTTCTCAGGCGTCTCGGCTACGCTCATCCAGCCCCTTGCCGGGCACTACTCCGACCTACACAGTCGCAAACGTTCGATCATGCTCGGGAGCGGGGTGACAATCGCGTCCATGCTCAGCTTCGCTGGCGCAGCGCTCACCGCCAACGGATACCTGGTTCTGGTTGCCTTCCTTCTGTACGGGGTCTCCATTCTGGGCAGCCCTGCTTCGCAGGCCATGGTGGCCGAGTCCGTAGAAATGGACTCCCATAAGATGGACGTGGCGTACAGCTTGGTCTTCTTCCTCGGGACTGTCCCTGGGGTACTTTCTCCCTACCTTGCAGGGTCGATAGCAGACTCCTACGGCTATCTCGTCGTATTCGCGGCCGCAGCCGCATTGGAGAGCGTCGACCTTTACCTTTACTGGCGCGGGCTCTCTGAGACTACCCATGCCACTACCCGGGACCAGGTAACGAAGGCCTCGTTGAGGGAGGCTTTCACCTTCCCCCGGTCGGCCTGGGGCTTCTATGGTTCACTGGCCGCAGACGCCTTCGCGTTCGGCATCACGACCAACATCATCTACGCCATGGCCCAGCGCCAATTCCAGTTTTCCGACGTGGAGATAGGGTTGTTAGTGAGCGTGTTCTATCTGGCCATGCTGGCGTCCCAGTTCCCTGCGACGAGACTTCTAATCGCGCTAGGACCCAAGAAGACCCTCGTCCTTTCCGAGGCGATCGGCACTGTGCTCATGGCGGGCTGGGCCATTTCAAGCACCCTCCCGGAGTTCCTGCTCCTTTCCGCGCTGTTTGGAACCAGCGTGACAACTTGGGTGCCTGGTGTCTCCTCCCTGCTGATGACTCATGCCCCCCCGAAGACCCGAGGCGGAGTCGGAGGGCGCGTGGCAGCCTTCAGGGGCTTGGTGGCTGCCCCCGCTCCGATAATCGGCGGCTATCTTTACCAGTACTTCGGTTACGAGGTTCCTATCCTCGCCAGCCTTCTAGGAACTGTGGTGGCTGTCGCCCTGATGCTGAGGTATCTTCCCGAGCGGCCGCGACAAAACGGTAAAATCTAACGCGACCGGAATTCACATCATGGGTGCGGCCGAATTAGGACTGGTGCTTATGATATTCGGGGCCGCTCTGGGGGTGTTTCTGCTGGGTACGGCTACGGTAGGTGCAGGATGGGAGCCGACATCCCGAAAGAAGGTCAGACGCATGCTAGAGATGTCAGGGACAGGGCCCTCCGACGTTGTCTACGACCTCGGGTCAGGAGATGGGCGGATCGTCATCGAAGCAGCGCGGGCTTGCAACGCGAAGGCGGTCGGGGTGGAAGCGGACCCAATCAGAGTCATCTATTCAAGGCTGGCCGTGTCCCTGAATCGGCTGGACGGAAGGGCTAGGGTTGTCTGGGGGAACTTCTTTCACTTCCACCTCGGCGAAGCCACGGTCGTTACACTGTTTCTAACACAGGGGACGAATCAGAAACTGAAGTCGAAGCTACTCTCAGAGCTCAGGCCAGGAACACGAGTGGTCTCCTACGTCTGGACCTTTGAAGGGTGGGCGCCTAAATCGATTGACAGTGAGAACGAGATTGCTCTTTACATCGTCCCGGAGAATGTTCCGGGGTCAGGAGAGCCTTCGAGTTGAAAGTTTCCGTCATCATAGGAGATGCCGGTCCCAAGGGCAAAGGGGTGTTCGCCGCCGCGCCGATAGCGCCATCGACCAAAGTCGCAGGGTATTACGGTAGGCCTAGGTGGATATGGGACATACCGGAGGAGCTATGGCCCTATACCATCCAGGTGGACTACGACAAGTACGTCCTCCCGAGGAGGAATGGAGTGGTCTGGTACATGAACCACTCCTGCGAGCCCAACTGCCTAATCTCAGGGAAGTATCTGGTCGCCGGAAGGGCCATCAACGTAGGGGAGGAGTTGACCTTCGACTACTCCACCGACGTCGACTGGTCAGGGTTTTCGATGAGGTGTAGATGCGGGAGCCCGGGCTGCAGGAAGACGGCAAGAGCTTACAGATTCCTTCCGGCTAGGGTGAAGCGAGTCTATGGGAGGAATGTTGCTCCCTTCATACTGCGGGAGTATTTTCGGGCGCCGCCGGGGGTTGACCCTGCAGCGCTCGCTGGGACGCGATCTGTTCTTCGATCGCCCTGACCCTCCTTTCGAGCTCTTCAAGCGACCTGCCCAAAGCCTCCACGGTCGAGGCAATCGTCTGCCCTTGGGCCTCATCCATCGACTGGAGCTTGAACGTCTTCGGCAGCCTGCCCTCTTTAATCATCAGTAGGATTAGCTGGTACAGACTCTGCTCGGCCTGCTCCCGATCTTCATCTGATATCTGCGTGGTCCCAGAGTACGCCTCCAGCAGACGGTCCAAGTCGGAGAACCTCCGGTCCTTGTAGACGACCCTATACTGGTAACCCGTGCCAGTGGCATTCGAATAGGACCAAATCTCATGCTTCCTAATCCTGTCGAACTGAGGCGCGTCCATAAGATATTCGACATTCCTGCCAGAGGTCGGGTTCTTCTCAGAGACGTCGGGTTTCAGAGAGCCGTTGTAATACGCGAGTACGAAATCTTCCACCATGCGGCGTTTCATCCTCCCCCCGAAGCTCACCTCGCCTGTCTCCAGCACGGCTGTCAGGCATGAGAGACAACGCGCTGTTATTGAGAGCCCAAGCCAAGGAATCTTAATCTGCGTGTCAGGGTGGCGCACATTGGTTTAGCTAGGGATGAACGGAGACACCCCTGCCCCGAGGAAGACAACCACCACTATCCCTATCCCGACGCCCAAAAGGCAGAGTTCCTTCAACATATCCCCTCTCCACCTGAGGAAGTAACAGCCAAGGCAAGACCGAACCGAGTAACAGGACTAGATACTAGAGACGTGCGTCTTCGGATAGATGATGCACACTCAGGCGCATCGTCATGCGCAAGAAACCTTCTTGGTGACCGTGGCAACGCCACAGACGTGGCTGAACCTGACCGGCTTCGGGAGTGAACTTCAACCACTTGGCGCCCATACTACACGAAAACTTCACCCCTAACCCCGGTGAAGAGACCGGAGTGTTCGTGGTGGGGTTTCAGGGCCAATGAGAAGGAGGAACCCCCACCGAATGTGGATGCAACTCCCACTTCGGACGGAACGGCGACCCAACTGCAACACAAAGGCAGGAACTTACGCCCGGCGACACTACTGCGCGCAAAGAACCCTATGCTAGGCCGACCAGCTTCGCGCTCGTATCCCATAGCCGCTGTGCCAGCACCTGGTCGTAAGAGGCCGCAGACGATCTCCTTTCTCGTTTCTGGTCGTAGTATTTGCCTGAAACCTGTTGAACTTCTGGAGAAGATGCTAGGTAAACCGAGGTCTCCGCACCTTTCTCCGAGCTCATGAGGAAGAGCCTTCCGAACTTTGCGAGGAATGAGAGAGGGCCCAGAGGTCTTCCCCAGATGTTCGTCGCGACGGCACCAGGATGGAGGCAGTTCGCCGTGACACCGGTACCCTGAATCCTTTTCGCGAGCTCATAAGTGAAGAGGACCTGCGCAAGCTTTGCCCGCGAGTACGCCCTCATCACGGAATAGCCTTTGGCCATCTGGAGGTCGCTAAGGTCTAGTTGCCCGCTGAAATGGGAGATTGAGGAAACGAACACGACCCGTGAAGGGGCACCTTTCTTGAGGGCGCCAAGTAGCAGGTTCGTGAGGAGGAACTGCGACAGATAGTCGACCTGGAACGTGGTCTCGAACCCGTCTACTGTGGTAGAGTGCCTGAGCTCGGCTACCCCCGC
>JAFLZE010000121.1 GCA_029785685.1 Nitrososphaerota archaeon
TGCCCAGGCGCTTCTGCCATTTGCCGAAGTAGTAGTAGATGACAGGGGCGGTGGTTCCGGACACCCTGCAGATGTCCCTCACCGAGACGTTGGCGAACCCCTTTTCCGCAAACATCCTCGAGGCCACTCCGAGTATCTTCCCGGCGGTCGCATGCTGCTCTTCAGCCTGCACGTCCAGCGAAAGCCCTGCTTTCCGTATATAACGGTTGGAGGCCCGGCGAAAATAGCAGCCCGCGGCCCTTGCGACGCGAATCAGCGAGGTAGGCTAGTCGAATTCTCCGCCTTCGCCGCCCATCCCGCCGGCTCCCCCTCCGGGGGGCCCTGCCGGCGCCTTCGACTTCCCTGCGGCGATGACGTCGTCGATCCTAAGTATCATCGAGGCCGCCTCGGTGGCCGACCTGATGATCTGGACCTTCACGGCCAGAGGCTCGATGACCTGGCGCTGGTACATGTCCTTGACCTTCCCATCCGCGGCTTCAATCCCGAACCACTTCCCGTTCTCTGTAGCATGCTTCGCTCTGAACTCCACCTGCGCGTCGATGGGGTCCATACCTGCGTTGAGGGCTAGGGCGATGGGTATCGACTCGAGGGCCTCGGCGAACTTCTGAGCCGCAAGCTGCTCCCTCCCAGTGAGCTTGTCCGCCCACTTCAGGACCTGAGCGGCCGCCTCCGCCTCCGCCGCGCCTCCGCCGGCTACCACCGCCGGCCTCTCGATGACGTCCTTGGTCACCATCAGGGCGTCGTGAAGAGACCTCTCACCCTCGTCCACGATGCGCTGGGTCCCGCCTCTCACCAGTATGGTGACCGCCTTCGGGTTCTTGGCTCCTTCTACGAACACCCACTTGTCTTCTTCGACCTTCCTCTCCTCTACGTGCCCCGCATAGCCGAGGTCGCTGGGAGAAAGGTCCTCGAAGTTGTTCACCACCCTGCCGCCCGTCGCCTTCGCTAGCTTGGTCATATCCGACTCCTTCGCCCTCCGCACGGCGAGGATCCCGGACTTGGCCAGGTAGTGCTGGGCGATGTCGTCGATGCCCTTCTGGCAGATGACCACGTTGGCCCCCACTTCAGCGACCTTGTCCACCATCCCCTTCAGCATCTTCGTCTCCTCGTCCAGGAACTTCTTCATCATGGTGGGGTCGTTGATGTTGAGCTTGGCGTCGAACTCCGTCTTCTCTATCTCGAAAGGAGCGCTGATGAGGGCGATCTTGGCCTTGTCCACCGACTTCGGCATGCCAGAGTGGACTACTTCTTTGTCCAGCACTATCCCCTGTATGAGCCTGGTGTCTTTCAGCGAGCCGCCGGGCTTCTTCTCCACCTTTACGTTGTCGATGTCTACCCTGAACCCCTTGTCTGCCTTCTCCGCCACCGCCAGGGTCGCCTCGACCACGAGCTCAGCAAGGTCCTGGGCCTCCTTCGAAACCAGCTTGGTCTGCATGCTGGTCTTCGCGACCTTCACCAGCCACTCTTTGTCGCCCGCGGAGACCTTCTCCGCCACGTCCTCCAGGGCCTCGATGGCTTTCCTCGAGGCCTTCGAATAGCCGTCTACTATTACGGTAGGGTGCACGTCCTTGTCAAGGAGCTCCTCTGCCTTTTCCAGCAGCGCTCCCGCAAGCACCACCGCAGAAGTCGTCCCGTCGCCGACCTCGTTGTCGGTGGTCTTGGAAACTTCTACCAGCATCTTAGCTGCCGGGTGCTGCACGTCGATCTCTTTCAGCATCGTTGCGCCGTCGTTGGTGATGGTGACGTCCCCGAGAGAGTCTACGAGCATCTTGTCCATACCCCTCGGCCCTATGGAGCTCTTCACTATCTCTGAGATCAGCTTCGCGGCCGCTATGTTGTTCCTCTGGGCCTCCCTGCCCCTGCTCTGGCTCGACCCTTCCTTAAGAATCAGGACGGGCTGCCCAGACTGGGTGACTGCCGGAATCGCGGTTGTTGACATCGTAAGTCTTCGTTCGGTATACAACTAGTGGTTTATATTCGTTTTGCGGGAGCGGGGGTGCTGCGAGTCTTTTCGGGCTTCCGGGGAGGGGCTACCTCCTGTATGGCCCTCGCTAGGCCGATGTCCCAGCTGGTCACGCCCCCTTCCGAGTGGGTCTGGATCGCCAGCCTGACCGTAGTGTATCTGATGTGGATGTCAGGATGGTGCTCCTGCCTCTCTGCTACTGCCGCCACCCTTTCCACGAATGCGATGCCTTCCATGAACGTGTCGAACTCGAACGTCCTGGAAATGAAACTCCCTTCGTGCCTCCACTCCTCGAGGCCCTTCAGGGCCCTGTCCACCTGGCGCGGCGTCAGGAGCTTCGGCACAGGTGCCTGTGAGAGGCCGTCCGTTTTTAGTTTTACCGAAGCGGCAACTGTAGTTGACAACGGGAGTTTACGAGCCAGCGGCGCCCTCGTTTCCGTCGCATGGGAGAAAAGGAGCTCCTTCGGTCGACCGCGCAGTCTCTGCAAAGGATCAGCAGTTCGAAGTCTGAGGTGGCGTCGGGGCTCGACTCGTCCGCCATTTCGCGCCAGGTGGAGAAGGTCACGAAGCCGGGGTCCCCGGGGGCTGCCATGAAGAAGGCAGGGGTCGCACTCATCGCCGCGCCCGAGCCGTTGACCGGCGTCGCGGGAGTTGCCCTGGTCGCGTCGTCGTTCGCCATCAAAGGGAAAGAGCCGGCGAGCCTGGCGAGCATCGCCCAGGAGACGCGAAAGATCCTCCGGGAAATCCAGTCCTTTAGGATTTAAGTAGCCGCGGAGGTGTCCGCGTAACTCGATGGAACTCAAGCCATCGAAGGGACTCAAGGTGAAAGTTAACGCGCAGCGCGAAGCAGTCTTCGGCGACGAATCGGTCAGCGTCCAGGGTGCCTCGATCAAGGAGGGAGCTAGGGCCGGCACGATGACGGGTCGGACCCTGGTGGGGTTCTGCGAGGTGGAGATGCAGAAGCTCGACGGTCGCGCACACTGGTACCCGATAGAAGACCTGACGGGGGAGCATGGCGAGAAGCTGGTCGAAGAAGAGATGCCGATAGAGCTAGAAGAGGACGAGGGCCAAGAAGAGGAGCAGTAGCAGCTTGAGCGAGGCCGCCAAGGCCGAGCTTGTCTTCGTCGTCGATGTAACCTCGTTCACCAGAGGCGGTTTCATGGGCACTACCAGCTACGGGGGGAGGAACGCGAGCATGGAGTTCGACGACGGAGGCGAAGGGGTCTTCCTCACAGTAGAGATGGCCAGTCGCATCGGGGTAAGGAAGGGGTCCGAGGTCACGGTGGTCCTGGAGGACGGCGCCATCCGTAACTACGAGTTGACCGTTGCGGGGGTAGGGAAGTCCCTCCGCATCTCCGATTCAACGGTCTACTATGGCATAGGAAGAGAGGGTGCAGCCGTCCTAAGAATCAGGAAAGCATGAAACCCGCCGCCTACTTCAGCATCGCGTCCCCGTCAGAGTCTGGGAGGTCGTACCACCTCGACCTCTCGCCTATCCTCGCCCGCATCCTCCAGCCGAAGCTCTTGGGGCATCTCTCCATCATACCCGTAAGCTTCCTGATGCGCGATTCCAGGAGCTCCTCGTCTTCTCCTGCCAGCTCCCCCGCCATCGCGAGCACTGCCTCGAGGGACTTCCAGAAAGTAGTGTACACGCCCCAATCTTTCGAGCAGAGGTCGGCGATCTCGTCACCCCTGATCCCCCCTGGCTCCGTGGTTACGTCGAAGTCCTTGAATGCGACCACCAGGTCCTTGTACTCTTTCTCCGTCTTCTCGACGACCTGGAGCTTGGTCATCAGCAGCTGAGTGATGGGGAGCGTATGTGTCCCGGCGAGGATGCTCTCCTCGAAGTTGAACTTGTGGCACATGATGAACTCGTCCAGGAAGAGGTCGACCCTCCGTCGGTTCCCCATATCGTAGTAGATCAGCCTCTGCCCCATGTTGAGCTTGTTGAACAACTCCCTCGGCTTGTAACCGAGCGTTTCCATGGTTTTCACAATCTCTTTCGAGTCCTCTCTCTTACCTATCAGGTCGATGTCCTTGTTCTCCCGGAAGTACCTCGGGTCCATAGAGCTTGGACAGAGCCTCTTGAAGGCAAGCCCGCCGAGAAGGCGCAGCCTCACCCCGCGAGTTTCGGCCGCGTCTATTATCTGCGTAGCAGCGTCAAGCGCGTTGGTTGGGGCCAAGACCAGGCTCTCCATGGGTGCCTCGAACCCACTTGCTTTTGGATTTAAGACATGCTTAGCACCGGCGTGTTGAACCGAGGAACTTGTGCGAATGACGCTAACGCTTTAGTTCCATGGAGAGGACTCAAGTCGGCGCCGAGGTTC
>JAFLZE010000122.1 GCA_029785685.1 Nitrososphaerota archaeon
GCAGGCTCCTCTTCCGAGGCGGTCGGGTCTATAGGACGGGTTTTCAGGAGAGGGACGCGTCCTCCGTTTGGAATTGCGGCAAGCCTGTAACTTCCACTCCAACGCTTAAGTGGCAAAGACAGACTTGGGGCCCAGTGCCCAAGGGAGATCCCGTCCATCTGAAGCAGATGGCCCGCAGGCTCCCAAAGTCGGAGCTGCATCTGCACATCGAAGGCACCCTCGAACCTGAGATGATGCTGAGTCTTTCCCGGCGCAATGGCGTGAAGACCGCTTACACGTCACCTGAGGAGGCGAGGGTTGCCTACAACTTCACAGACCTCCAGAGCTTCCTGGACATCTACTATGGGGCCATGAGGACGCTGGTCGAAGAGCGCGACTTCTATGACCTGACCACGGCCTATGTCAAGAGGGCAAAGCCCCAGGGGGTGGTTCACGCCGAGATATTCTTCGACCCCCAGGCCCATACCAGCAGGGGGGTCCCGCTCGACTACGTCGTAAAGGGCATCCACAGGGCGCTCGAAGACGCCAGGACGGGCCTTGGCTTCACTTCTAGCCTCATAATGTGTTTCCTCAGGGACATGAGCGCCGAGTCGGCGATGGAGACGCTGGAACAGGCGCTGAAACACAAGGCGTGGATAAAGTCCGTCGGGTTGGACTCCAAAGAGCTGGGAAACCCGCCGAGTAAGTTCGCGGAGGTATATGCGCGGGCGAGGGCTGAGGGGTTCATGGCTGTAGCCCATGCAGGGGAAGAGGGGCCGCCCGGGTACGTGTGGGAGGCTCTCGACTCGTTGAAGGTTTCGAGGTTAGACCACGGGTACCATATGTTCGAGGACCCAGACCTCGTGAGCAGGGTGGTGGCGGAGCGGATTCCAGTGACATTCTGCCCGCTCGCGTCCATAGGGGTCGAATACTTCAGGTCAGTTGCAGAGATGCCTGTCAGGAAAGCTCTTGACCTCGGGATGGTAGCCTGTATCAATTCTGACGACCCCGCCTATTTCAAGGGATACATCGCGGAGAACCTTGACGCCGTGATCGACGCCTTCGCGCTCGGCGAGAAAGAGGTCACACAGTTGCTGAAGAACTCATTCGAGGCTTCGTTCCTCGAGAGGGGGGCGAAAGCGGAGCACATCGGGAAGCTCGCAGAGCTGGCTGCCGAGATGAGCACGGACTGACCGCTCAGGACGTCCCAAAAGACAGCCCCAACTGTCTCATCCATTTCCTGTAGGCGACGGCCATCCTGTCGGAGCGGAGGTGCAGCTCCGACTGAAGGTCGAGGGGGAGCCGCTCTGGTCTCTGCGACTCGACCACCGGTATGTCCTGTTGGGTAATCTGGCTCTGTGACGCGATCAGATCCTCGTCTGGGATCTCATGGCCGTAGTTCATCGCCGTCCAGAACCAGGCTACCGATTCGAACTCGCTCACCGGGCAGACGGTGGCGAAGATGGAGAACCTCCCTTCGGCCGTGTCCTTGGAGAGATACATGGTAAGCGGTCTGAAGACCTTGTAGGTGTAGTTGACGTCCTTGGCGACCCCGGTCCCGTCCGGGTTGGGTTGCCAGATCCTAACGTTTCTGGCGACGATGCCTTCTTCCGTCTGTTCGACTTCATAGTCCTGGATCTCCGCGTGGGCCCTTTCGCCCAGTATGCCCTCGTGCACGAACGGCAGATGCGCGACGTCAAGGAAATTCTCCACTGCCCTTGTGCCGCTTGCCTTGTATCGGAACGGTCCGCTGCACACTTTCCTGAACGAGGGGTCCGACCATTCGTCAAATTGGGGCACCCCTCTGGAAGGTTCGCCCAGGCAGGCCCAAATCAGCCCGTAGTCCTCCCTCGAACGATACGTCCGAACTTTTGCCTTGGCTGGGGGCTTCTGCTCCGGGTGGGCCGGCATCTTGACGCACTCACCGGCCGCGTTGTAGGTCCAACCGTGATATGCGCACTCGAGCAGGTCCCCTCTCAGTCGTCCAAGTGACAGCCTCGTCCCTCTGTGGACACAGAGGTCCTGCCAGACCCTCGCTTCGCCGTTCATGCGCCATACGACCAGGTCTTCACCCAGGAGCCTCGCCGGGAACACTGTCGCTTCGGGCACGTCAGATGACTTCGCGACGGGGTGCCAGTCGTTGAGGAGGACGGGATCCTCAATCATGTCGGACGACCTAGTCGGGCGGGAGCTCTTTGTAGTTCAGGTCGATGTTCATGCCGCGCTTCTTGTGGTACCACCGCGACGCTAGGTAGATGACTGCGCCTGCGACCAGGGTTGTCACTATGTACGCTTCGTTCAGCCAGGCAGGGTTGACCGTGAATATGCTGAACGTCGGGCTCGTCAGGTACTGGTAGACGAGGAAGGCGAAGACGCCCGCGTCGAGTATCCCGAATACGGCCAACAGGGTCTTGGCGGCACCCTTCTCCTTCTTGATCCCGTGAGTGGCCGCCGTCAGCCCGACTATCGTGAAGTAGATCATCGAAGCGATGATAGTGCCGAACAGGGCGAAGAAGGTGCTCGAGAAGTAAGATGCGAGCCCGATGAGGAGAACGGCGATGACCAGGTCGACGGCCATCGCCACGACCGGCGACCCAAACCTTGCGCTGACATACGACAGCTTCGAGGGGAGGAACCTGTCCAATGACTGTGCGAGCATGTACCTTGAGAACACGATGACGCCATAGGCGATAACCCCGAACTGCATGAGGACCGAGCCGATGCCGATTATCCCCGCGATCCAGATGTTGTTTGAGACCGCCATGGCGAGGGTGAAGAAGTTCAGCCCGTCGTTAGCCCAGGCGTGACTGGCGAACGCGGAATTGACGAAGGGCATCCCCGCCACCCCATACAGGACCGCGAGGGACCCAGTGAGAAGCACGAAGGCGGTGACCGCGGAGATCGGGACGTTCCACTTCAGCGCACGCTTGTCTTTGATTTCGGACGCCACCGCTGGAGCTGCGTTCAGCCAGGGGTAGACGAAGGCGAAGATGACTGGCATGATGTAGATGGTGTTGCCGAAGTTTATGTCAAACAGGCCCCCTGAAGCGACGTAGTGGGAGCTCAGATACTCGTAGGTGGAGTTGGCCCCGCCGTACTGCAGATACGGAGCCGTCCCGTCGATGTATGCCTTGACCCCGGCCTGGCCTGCCATGAGGAGCTCCGCCATAGAGAGCAGCAGGGTCAAAACCCCGATTATCGTGAGAACCGAGACCAGCCTGTACCCGGCCTTTGGCTTCCAGATGTTGAGCAGGATCACGGCAGCGAACGGGATCGCGCCGACGAGGAACTGGGTGGCAGGGTCGGAGAATAGGCTGAACCAGTTGAAGTACGGCGGGGCGCCAGTCCCCGTATACCCCCAGTAGGAGAAAGACATCGTGAGCCCGGCGCTCCCGACGGTGAAGTCTGTCAATAGGGCCACCAGCGCGAGGAATGCGAGGGTCTCCATGGTGTACCCGAAGAACGACAGAGTGCTCCCGAAGAAGCCGCCGAAGGTCCTGGAGATCCAGACGTAGTCTCCGCCGGTGCGCGGGAACCTCCTCGACATCATCGTATAGACCACGATTTGCGGGACAGCCAGAAGGAAAGCGATGACCGACGCCGCGACCAAGTTGAGCCCCGTCACGGTCGGGACGATGAAGAGGGTCGCCGTCGTCGACCCCGCGATCGTCGTGAGGAGCGGTCCGATTGACATGTTGCTCAGATTGAGCGCGATGCTGTCGAGGAAGGAGACGTTCTTGACGAGCCCGGTGCTGTCCCTTGCGAATACTGTCGGACCCTTGTTCTCCTCCTGGGAGCCGCTCATCGTTGTCCGCAAAAAGAAGGAGCGTATATAACCAGTCCTTAGCACAGATGTGTAAATCCTTCTGGGTGTTGTGAAAATCAGTACCCTATCTCGGAGCTGGGCCTCAGATGCCGCATCGACTTCACCCTTCCGCACTGCTTGCACTTGTAGAGCCCTCTCCCCCTGGGGTTGTAGTCCCTCGTGTCCACTACAGCCAGGTGTTCCGTCCTCGTGCCGCACTTTTCACACCAGCGGTATTCAGCCAAGGACCGATCGGCGCACGTCCCGCCGCAAAAAGATTTAGCAGAACCCGCTCCCGATGACCTCCGTTGGTCGATCTCTTCTTGCTGGGCCTTGTGTTGGTTCTCATGGGCTTTGGGGCAGTCGTAGTCTCGATGTTGGAAGGGTCTCGCGACGAAGGCGTCGAGGTCAAAGGAGGAGGGGTTTTGACCCTGCTGCTCTCTATGGCGGAGCTCCTCATGGCAGGCCAGGCCGGGGTCAAGG
>JAFLZE010000123.1 GCA_029785685.1 Nitrososphaerota archaeon
AGAGCACCCTGATGAACGTCCTGTACGGGCTCTACACGATGGACGCCGGGACCGTCGAGATGCAGGGGAAGAAGGTCCACATCAGGAACTCTGCCGACGCGATCGGGCTCGGCTTGGGGATGGTCCACCAGGCGTTCACCCTGGTCCCGAACCTGACCGTGATGGAGAACATCATCCTCGGCTCCGAACCGACGAAGATGGGGGTCATCGAAAGGGAGGAGGCCAGGCGACAGGTCCGGGACCTCGTGAAACAGGTGGGCCTAGACATAGACCTCGACACCATGGCAGAGGACCTCCCGACGGGGTTCAAGCAGAGGGTGGAGATACTGAAGGCCCTCCACAGGGGGGCGAAGATACTGATTCTGGACGAGCCGACGGCCGTCCTGACCCCGCTCGAGTGTGAAGAGCTGTTCAAGTCGATCAGGAGGATGACCCAGGGAGGGTCGACGGTGATCTTCATCACGCACAAGCTGAAAGAAGTGATGGCGATCACCAACAGAATAACGATAATGAGGAAAGGGAAGGTGGTTACCACCCTCAACACAGAGGACGCCAACTTCGACATACTGGCAAACGCGATGGTCGGGAGGCAGGTGGAGAGGAAGTTCACCTTCGGCCCCTATCAGCCCGGGGGGCTCCTCCTCGAAGTGGATGGCCTCGGGGCGACGTCAAGGCACAAGGTCAACGCTGTCAACGGGGTCTCGTTGAAGGTGAGGGCAGGCGAGATAGTGGGGGTGGCCGGGGTAGAGGGGAACGGCCAGACGGAGCTCGTCGAGTGCATCATGGGGATGTTGAAGCCGAAGTCTGGGACGATACGCATGAACGGGAAGCTGATCAACGAGCTCACCACGTCCGAGGTGCTGAAGCTGTCGGTGGGGCACGTCCCCGAAGATAGGGCGCTCAACGGCCTGATACTGGACTTCTCCATCGCAGAGAACGTCGTCCTGGGCGCGACGGAGAAGGCTGACTTCTCTTCCAAGGGGGTCACCCTCCCGAAGCGGATCCGAGAGTTCGCGAGGAAGATAGTGGCGTCGTTCAACGTCTCCACTGCAGGGATCGACGTGAAGGCCAGGAACCTCTCGGGGGGGAACCAGCAGAAGATCATCGTCGGAAGGGAGCTCGCGGGGGAGCCTCACCTTCTCGTCGCGCACCAGCCTACCAGGGGGCTCGACGTCGCGAGCACCGAGTACATCCAGTCGCTCCTCGTGCAGGCGAGGAACGCGGGGAGGGGGGTGCTGCTCGTGAGCGCCGACTTCGATGAGATACTGGACCTGAGCGACAGGATCCTGGTACTATACGAAGGGAAGGTCATAGGCGAGCTGGGCCGGGGTGCCAGCATAGGAGAGCTCGGGAAGCTGCTGGGGGGGATAGCTGCGTCGTGAGCGGCAGCGAAGGCCGCGTCCTGCGGAGGGTCCTGAGGTCCGCCGTCCCGTCCCTTGTGGCGTTGGCTCTGGGCCTCCTCGTGGCGTCCCTCGTCATGATACTCTTCGGCGAGGACCCTGTCGGTGTGTTCTCGGCGCTGTTCAGCGGCGCCCTCACGACGCAGTTCGGCCAGTCTTCGGTCCTCAACTACATGTACGCATACCTCCTCCTCGCGCTCGCCTTCTTGCTCCCAGGGAAGGCGGGGATCTGGAACATCGGGGGGCAGGGGCAGGCGATCCTGGGCGGGGTGACAGCCGCCCTCCTGGTGGAGTACGTAGTCCTCCCGCCCGTCCTGTGGCCTCTGACGGCCATCGTCGTGGCCGCCCTCGCGGGCGCCGCGTGGTCAGCGGTCTCCGGGATTTTGGAGGCCTACAGGAACGCGTCCGCCATTGTCACGACCATCATGATGAACTTCATCGCCGCGAGCCTGGCGACTTTCGTCCTTTACTACGTCCTCATACCGAAGGCGCACGTCTCGAGCAACCTGACGTGGGTCAACTTCCCGGCGGGGGCGACCCTCCCGACCCTCCCGTACTTCACGTCCTCCATCATGGTCATCGTCGCCCCCCTGGTGGCGGTGGGGTGCGCCTTCTTGCTGGGGAGGACGACCCTCGGGTACAAGATCAGGGCGACGGGGCTCGGGTCCAGGCCGGCCGAGTCGAAGGGGATCAACCCGAGGACCTCAAAGGTCCTTGCCATGCTCATCGGAGGCGGCATCGCAGGGCTGGCGGGGGCTGGGGCGGTAATGAGCGTCGGGCACGGGTGCGGGAACATCGCCTGCTATCAGGACGGGTTCGCGACAGGATGGTTCGGGGGTTTCGGCTTCGGGGGGATAGCCGTCGCGCTCGTGGCGGCCAACGACCCCCTGGGGAGCATCTTCTCGGCCGTCTTCTTCGGGGTCCTGGCGGCGGGGATGCCGTTCGTCTACCAGGAGATCTACGTAGTGTGGGCGATGCAGGGGATCATAATCATCTTCATGGCCGCCCCGCAGCTTAGCAGGATGATACTCAGCTTCAGGAGGAAGTCCAGATGGACCTGACTTCCCTGGTGCTGCTGGCGGTGTTCGGGCTGCAGTTCGCCGTCCCCATCGGGGTCGGGGCCCAGGGGGAGCTGTTGACAGAGAAGTCCGGTATCCTGAACATCGGCCTTTACGCCGCCATGGCCATACCAGCGTTCGTCGCCGCTGCGACGAACATAGAGCTCGCAGGCGCCCTCGGGCGGGACTCGGCTTACGCCGGGCTCCTGGCGGCAATGGTCACCGGGGCAGGATTGAACTTCCTCTTCGCCTACCTTTCTACAAAGATACACATCGACCAGGTCATCGCCGGGATCGGGCTCAACATATTCGCGGTAGGGATCACCGCCGTCTTCCTCGAGCGCTTCTACGCGCTCGACGGGACCCCCAACGGCCACCAGGTGGCGCCGCTGGTGTCCATAGCGGGCCTTGCCCAGGGGGTCAGGCTCAGCGTCAGCCCCTTGATGGCGCTCATGTTCGTCGCTCCCGTCCTGGTTTACCTCCTGCTTTCGAGGAGCAAGCTGGGGCTGCACATCAGGGCGGTCGGCGAAAACCCGAAGGCAGCCGAAGCGGCCGGCATCGACGTCGCCTGGACGAGGATAACGGCCACCACCATCGGCGGGGTGTTCCTCGGCCTCGCAGGAGCCTACCTCACCGTCGACTTCAACCCGAACTTCGTCCCGGACTACTCACAGGCCATCTTCCCTGCGTTCATCGCCCTGGCGGCCGTGATTGCGGGGGGTTGGAAGCCGGGGTACGTGCTGGGGGTGAGCATCCTGTTCGGGGTCTCCGAGGCGTTGAGGCCAGTCTTCGCGGTGTCTTCCGTGCAGGGGTATCTGCTTTCGACGATGCCTTACATCGTCACCGTGGTGGTGCTCGCCATCGCCTCCAAGCGGCTCAGACCCCCCGCGGCACTTGCCCTCCCCTACAAGAAGGAGTAGCGCGGCCGTCCGACCTGCGGACGTAGGCACCTTATTAGTGGGTCCCCGAAGGTCCCTGTGGTTGTCGTACTCCAGCAGGCTGGAGGAATCAGCTTGGACTTCGGCGCATACCTGGACCTTCATCGCGTTTGCCGTCGGGATGCTCGCGGAAGCCTACATCTACGGCCTCGGTAGCTTCGCGGCCGCCTGGTTCACCACGCTGCCGAGCCTTCTCGGGACCCTCGCCCTGGTCTGGTCGCCGCTCTTCCTCATCCTGGGCATAGCTTTCGCCGGCCCCATCGCCGACGCCCTGGGGCGGAGGCTCACCTTCTTCTTCACGATGGCGCTATATGCAGTCGGGGCCGTCGGGATCTTTCTCTTCTCCGCCTACACGGAGGTCCTCTTCTTCCTGGCACTCCTCCTATTCGCGGCTGGCGGGGAGATGAACACCATAATGGCGGCGAACCACGAGATAATGCCGCGCAAGTACAGGAGCAGGACCATGTTCTGGGAGATCAATTTCATCAACGTGGGAGGGGTGGTCCTGGGCCTGGTCGGCTACATCGCGGCCTCCGAGTACGGCTCGCTCTCCTTCTCGAAAGAGCTCGTGGCCGTGATGTTCATCCCGATCTTGGCGGTCCTCCTCTTCAGCAGGCTGAAGATGCCGGAGTCGATCAGGTGGCTGGAGGCCAAAGGGAAGCACGCGGAGGCCGCGGCGGCGGCGCAGAAGCACTTCTCCGTCGGCTCCTCTCCCGACCCCTCCCCCGCCCAGAGCGCAGCGGCGTCCGCACCCGAAGGGAGCCACCCTTCGCTCGGGATCAAGATATTCGTGGTGACCGCGATCGCAGGGGCGAACGCGGTGGGGTTCGGCCTCATGACGTACTCGCTGGGG
>JAFLZE010000124.1 GCA_029785685.1 Nitrososphaerota archaeon
GCGCTGCGTGTGCAGTGTCAGGCGATGGCGGCGTGTCCGGCACAATCAGGATAGATGGGGATCAGTTGGTCTTCGAGATCCACGGCATCGACGAGATACTGTCCATCAAGAGGAGCATTTCGGTGCCCCTGGAGCACGTGCAGTCGGTCTCGACGGGCGACCCAGGCTGGGCGTTTCTCAGACAGGTCAAGGTGGGCGGCGCGAACCTCCCGGGCGTCGTGAAGGACGGGCGCTTCCTTTCCAGCGACGGCTACATGTTCTTCGAGATGCACGACCCTGGCAGGTGCATCACGGTCAGCCTGGACCACGAGTCCTACAAGAAGATAGTCTTCGAGGTCGAGGACAAGGAGGCGACCGCGAAGATGATTGAAGATGCCCTGGCCCGGCGCAAGTGACAAGCTTCGGTCAGCCGATGCTACTCCACCAGACGTTTCCGTAGGAAGTCACCACTCCGACGCTCTGGAACGAAGCGCTGACGGAGATCGTCGAAGTCCCGCGAGGAGCGACCGTGACCGGCTGGCCCAGAGAGATAATCGTCTGCTGCCCGCCCCCGTTCACGCCGATGTAGTAGAAAATCGCAGCCGTCGTAGGGCCGCCGTTCCGCACCGTCACCGACCCAGAGCCGAGGCTGACCGACAGGCTCTCGTCCGCCTTTCCTCCCACAACCAGCTGCGCGTCGGCCGCCTGCCTCGCCATGGAGTACTGCGCTGCCGTGAGGGCCATGAAGAGGCTGAAAACGGCCATCGCGAGGACCATGAAGAAGGGGGCGCCTATGATCTCTGCCTGAGCTCTCCTTTTCTGGGCTCGCAACTTCATCTCCGGAGGAGAACTTTCACCGCTAAAAGGAGGGGAAGGGCCCGCGGCGCCATGCAGGCCCGCTCTTGATCTTGCCACTGTGCAGTCACAGTGAGAACTTGGGTCTGGGTGGCGCCGTTGGCGAAGGTCGCCTGGATCGTCACGGCGCAGGATACCCCGGAGGTGGCCGTGCTCGCGGTGAACGTCTCGCTCATGGCGCTCCCCGGGGGATTGCCGAAGCGAGCGTGCCTGTGAACGTGCTCCCAGTGATGGTGCCGAGCTTGGCGTCGAACGTGGCCGTCAGTCCCGTAAGCGCGACAGAGCCGGAGTTGGTCACGGTCAAGGTGCCTGTCCCCGTGCCGGAACCGCTGGGGACGGCGAGGCTTGCGCTGACCTGGATCTGGTTCGTGTTCTGCGCCCTCGAGGCTGTAGTGCTGAAGTAGGTGTAGAGGACCCCGGCCGCGACTATGGTCATTGCGACGACGAGGATTGTGGCGATGATTCGTGGAGATGGCGCTTCTTTGACGTGTGTGAAGTGAGAACTTCATCGGCGGTGAGGTCGTGGCTGGCTTTTAACGAAGGCCAGAATGCGCTGTCATCTCCGTATCCGAGCTAGCCTGTGTAGTCTTCCCCTCTGCTCTTGCCGGATGGAGATTTTAGTTCTGCCGATTCAATCGGTCTCTGCCTCGTCAACCCGAAGGCCTCTCCGAAGAGTGGAACCGTTGGCTCTCAGGCAAAATCTTGTGGGAGCAAGCCTTTCTAAGGCTTATATATCGATTTTCATATTCCGGCTGGGCGTTGTCTTCCGGTAAAAGGGAAGATACCAAGACGAGCACCGATTTATTGCCGAGGCTGGACCGGCTACCTACAACATCCTGGCACTATAGGATTCTCCTGATTTTGGGGAGCGGACTGTTCCTCGAGGGCTTCAGCGTGAGCGTCGCAGGTTCGCAGCTGGGAGTGATATCCCATGTCCTCAACCTGACGACTCTGGAAAGCCTCTCCGTCACACCAATCTTCCTGATAGGCGAGCTCTTCGGAGCCGTCTACCTCGGTCACCTGGCCGACACGCGCGGACGGAAGCTGCTCTTCATGGTGAGCCTCGCAATCATAATGGTAGGTGACGTCATGGTGGGGCTGCTGTTCGTGGCCAACGCACTGAACTTCGCGAGCCTCGCAGTCCTCAGGGCCATCACAGGCTTCGGGGTCGGCGGCGAGTTCGGTGCGTCCATCTCGGCCCTCCAAGAGTTCACGCCTGCTAGGATTAGGGCCTTCTTCACGGGGACGGGAAACGCCGTGCTCTTCGACCTTGGGGGCGTCATCGCATCCTTCACCGTCTTCTTCCTGCTGTCCGTCCTCCTTCCATCCACAGCCGTCGGCACAGCATTCCTCGTCGGTGTGGTGATAGCTGTGGCCATATTCATCGGACGGGTGGGACTGCCGGAGTCGCCTAGGTTCCTGCTCTCGAAGGGAAGGACCGAGGAGGCGACAAGGGTGGTCGAAAGGATCGAAGAGTCGGCCAAGAAGGCAGGGAAGCCGCTCACGCCGGTGCAGCCTATCGAGCTCGACTTCGGGGGGTCCGAGGCAGGGGGATACGGCAGGTTGTTCACGGCATACCGTAACAGGCTGATTCTGGCATGGACGCTGAACTTCACAGAGACCTGGCCGTACTATTCGGCTTTCTCTGTGATTCCGCTGATACTGACAAAGGTGTTCAATTACCCCGGCTCCACGGTGGCGCTGCTGCTCGCGACCATAACCGGCGCCGGAGTCCTCGGGGTCTTCGTTATGTCCTACGTCCTCGACGCGGTTGGCCGCCGGTCCGGCATAACAATCTCGTACGGCGTCGCCGGGCTCCTCTCCATAGTGATTGGGCTGATCGTGACTTCAATCTCGTTCGCGTCTTTCATCGCTCTGCTCGTCATACTGTATTTCTTCGTGTACGCGGCAGCCGGCGTCCTCTATCCTCAGATTGGGGAGATGTTCCCGACCAAGGCGAGGGGCTCCGCGCTGGGGACGGCGGTCGGGTTCGGAAGGCTTGGAGGAATACTCGCTCCCTTCGCCCTGGCATCGTTCATAGGCACTGTGGGCGGGCTCACGCCTCTGTTCGTCATCACGGGGGTGGTGCTGCTCGTAGGCGCCCTCGCCGAGATTCTGCTCGGTCCGGAGCTAAAGAAGAAGAGCCTGGAAGAGTCTGCCAAGGTCTGAGAAGGGCCTTTTGTCCCGCCGGGCCGGGGAGATTTGATTCCTTGCCCTGATTGTCGGACCGTCCCATAAGGTTGAGCGCTCCCTGCACAGAGATGGCAGGGCAGGTCAGAACCCGAACGAGAAGCTCCCCAGCAGGTACTGCGCGAGGACGACGGCCAGCACCGCCAGGACGAAGAGAATCGTCATGCTGAGCGTATTCTTCGAAGTGAAGTCCGTCGCCCTCGTCATCGTGAAGGCTATGGCGCCTGCTGCGACCACCGTGACTATGTCCACTGTGCTGTTAACGATGGCAAGCGAAGCCGTCCCGCCTCCGAAGAAGCCGGCACTGGATGCTCCGAAGCTCCCCATTACCCCGCTGATGACCTTCACGACGAGGGGGATGGCCGCCGGGACGGCGTGCCCGAGCCCGTCCCCGCTTTGCGGGGTTGAAAGGGCCAGGGCGTCGATTTCAGCGAGTGACCTTGATCCCAGAGGCGTCGTAGACCAGGTGGGAAGAGTAGATGCCCTTGATGAGGCTGGTCGTCCTCTCGTCTTGGGAAAGGAGCTTGAGGATCGAGAAGGTGGTGACGTCCGCCCCGGCGGCTATCTTGGCCATCTGCCTTAGGAACTCGAAAGTCTGCTGGACCCCCGAAATCATCAGCATGTCAGAGATGCTATCGAAGACAATCACCACCCCCTCCCGGCGGTCCGCTTCTATCGCCTTGGCCATCACGTCCAAGAGGACCGCTCCGTCCCCTTCGGGGACCAGGAACTCGTCCCTCCCGGGCACGGCCGTCGTGTAGGAGACTTCGGAGTTCATGGTGTACAGGACCATGCCCTCGAGCGTGGAGACCGCATCGTATATGGGGCTCCCCCTCCAGGTGAAGGTGAACACCTTCCGGCCTTCGGCCAGGCAGTCTGATACGGCCGACCTCACAGCCGATTCGTACCCCACGCTGGGGTCGACCTGCAGCAGCACCTTCTTCCCGGAGAGCCGCGCCAGGTCAAGCTTGGTCCCTATGATCTGTTTCTGCTCCTCTTCGCCGATCCAATGCTCCAGCCTGACCGCGTAGCTGCTGGCCAGAGCCTTGGCCTCGGAGGAAACGCTACCGGTGTAGACCACCCTCGCCCCGAGCCCCGTATCGAGCTGCTTCACGAAGAGCCCGAGCACATGGGCTTCATCCACGTCCCTAAGGACCGCGTACCCATAGGCGCTACCGTCCTTGGCCTTGGCCACAAAGTCGAAGACTTGCTTCACCCCC
>JAFLZE010000125.1 GCA_029785685.1 Nitrososphaerota archaeon
GCCCACGTGGTCGCCCAGGGCTCAGAAGACCGTCCATCCGCCGTCCGCCACAACGGCCGACCCGTTGACGTACCCTGACAGCGGGGACGCGAGGAACAGCGCCAGCTCGGCGATCTCCGCCGGCTCGGCGAGCCTCGGCATCAACCCGGAGACCTTGCCTAGGTGCTCCATGCCTCCTGCGTCGGGCTGCCCTGCCCCGACCCCTATGTTCGTGTTTACCCCGCCGAGGACCATGGCGTTGCACCGTATCCCCTTCGACCCATAGAAGGACGCGATGCTCCGGGTGAGCCCGATCAGCCCGTGCTTGGAGACGGTGTAGGCGGTCCCCGCGAACCCCCCGTAGAGCCCCGCCACGGACGCTGTGTTGATGACCACGCCCCCTCCCTGGGCGACCATCGCGGGGATCGCCCTCCTGCTCGCGTAGAACGGAGCGTAGAGGTTGATCCTGAGGACTTTCTCCCAGACGTCGTCTGGGGTGTCCGCGACCGGCCTGACCCCGTCCATTATCCCGGCGTTGTTGAAGAGTATGTCCAGCCTTCCGAGCGACTTGATCGCCTCGTCGACCATCCGCTCCGGCTCGCCCTTGACCGAGAGGTCCAGCACCAGACCGAAGGCCTTCCCCCCAGAGGACACTATCTCGGAGACGACCTGGTCGACCCTATCGCGGACGAGGTCGACCACCTCCACCGCAACCCCGTTCCGTGCGAAAAGGTTCGCCGTCGCCCTTCCGACCCCCGAGCCAGCCCCCGTGATCAGCGCGGTCTTCCCTTCGAGCGCTCCCGTCCCCGTCGTCATTGTTGGTCGCTGCAAGTCAAGACACCTGCGTTCCGGAGGCTCGACGAGTTACTTAAACGGGGGAGTCGATTCTCAGGCGTAGGAAGGGAGCGCGTGTCGACGTCATCGGCGGCTAGCGCGCCGCCTGCTGCATCTTCTTGATGGTGAGAGAGGCGAGCCGACCCCGAGGTCGACCCCAGGAGTCTGATGAGGACCATGGCCGCCGTGGTCTTCCCAGCCCCGTTCCCGTCGCCACCCCGCCCACATCAGGCCAGCCCTGCCCCCGGCTTGGGGGTCCCCAGGGCGCCTCGTGGCAGGTCGGTCCGCGAAGCGCAGCCGTCCTTGAGGGCGGGGGCGATTCCCAACCGCAAGACCGCCGCCGGGACCGAAAAGGCTTATGTCGGTTGAGGAAACGTTGAGAAGCCAGATGGGCGGAGTAAGGAGGCAGGGTCAGGGCGGGAGCGCGCAGCCGGCGGTCTCCTCCCTCGCGCTCGGGGCGCTAGGCGTGGCCATGGCCTACTTCGGGTCGGCGCTCGGGCCGGTCTCCTTGAACATCCTCGAGGTGCTCGGGCCCGCCTTCTTCTGGGTCGCCCTCCTGTACTTCGTTCTGAGGTTCCCGCTACGGTCTGCCGCTTCCGAGTTCGCAGGCGCCGTCAAGACGTCGCTCGGGGCGGGTGCCTTCGCGGCGTACCTGGCCGTCCACCTTCTCCTCTACGGCTTCATCCTCGACGCCATCCTCGCTTCCATCTACGGAGTCTCTACTTTCGCCACGGACGCAGGCTTCCTCCTCACCACCAACGTCTACCTGCCCTCCTCCTTCATCAGCACGGCTTTCGACATCTCGTACAACCCGGTGGTCTTGATGAACGTCCCACCGGTCTTCTCCGCCGCCCTGAGCTTCTACAGCATCGCGGTCGCGCTCGTGATCGGGGTCCTCGTGGTCGCCAACATAGGCAAGACGCGCGAGCTCGGCAGGCTCAGGACCACGGGCGAGAGGGCCAAGAACCTCTTCGTACTCCCGGCGATCGGCGTGGTGCTTGGGGCCTCCTGCTGCATTTCGGTGGCGGGGATCGTGGAGCTCGCGGCCCCCTCCTCGATCCTGACCTCCTCAGACTGGATCTACTACGTCACCTACTTCCTATTCCCCGTGGTGGCCGTGGTGCTCCTGTACCTCAACCTGCGCTCGGCCGAGAGGATCTCCCTCGGGGCAAGGGCGTCCTAGCGGGCACCCGCACCCGGACAGGCCGGAGCTTGAGCCAAAATGGTTAAAGTGAGTTCCTCGGCGCGTCGCTCCGTGACTCTCCCTGGCTCCGACGCCTCGGAGGCGGCGCGCGCCTGACCCTCGTGCATCGGGGTGCGGGGTAGCTTGGACGCCATCATCCTGGAGCTGACCGCCGCCGCCATGGCCGGCCTCACGGCGTGGTTGCTGAAGAAGGGGTCGGAGGTCAGGACGCTCACCGACGCGGGTCTGGTGGTGTTCCTCTTCGTGATGATGGCCTCGATGTTCGCGAGCTCCGTCGTCTACCTCTACTCGTCCACCTTCGTGACGCTCTTCGAGCTCGTCGCCCTGAACATGGTGTCGATGAGCGTCGGCCTGATACCCGTGCTGATGGCCCTCTTCAAGGGGGACAGGCCTCTGGAGGAGACGAGGAGGGGGAACGCCATCTCCTCAAGGTCGCTGGTCATCGTGGCGATGGTCTCCCTCGCGCTCCTCTCGGAGGCGTTCATGGGATGGACGTTCGCCCTGTCCTCGGGGGTGGCATCGACGTCGCAGGCGCCCGTCTCGTCGCTCGTCGAGTCGATGAGCTCCTACTGGTTCGTGTTCACGATGGCGGGCGAGATGGCCGCCACGCTGTACATGGTAGGCAGCAGGTTCCCGAAGTGGATACGCCGCCTCGTGGCCGTCCAGGTCGCAGTGATGGTCCTCTCCCCGACCGCGGTCTCGAGCGCCTCCTGGTCGACGTACTCCTCGGTCGGGAGCAGCGTCGCGATGATAGCGGCGATAATAGTGATCATGGAGTACGTCTTCAGGAAACGCACCCTGGCGGCAGGCGAGTCAGCCTACTTGCTGAGGCTGATGGGCGCGTACACCCTGATGATGGGCGGCCTCTTCCTCTGGCTGATGGACGGCGACCCGCTCCTCTTCGTCCTCTCGATAGTGGGAGAGATGGTGGCGTACTTCGCAATCGTCCTTGACGAGGGGAGCCTCGTATCGCAACCGCTGGTCAGCTGGCAGTCCAGGCCGCTCTGGACGTTCGGCCTTCTGGGCGGGGTCTTCCTTGCGGAGTTCTTCATGGGAGGCGTCCTCGACGTGGTCGCGGATGGGACGCGCTACTTCACGTCGCTGCCGTTCGCCGCGATAGGAGTCCCCGGCCTGACGGCGGCGGGGGCCGTGTTCTATGACTTCATCGTCGCCGTCGGGAGCGTCACGGCGTCGTTCTGGTTCCTCGCGATGATGGGCGTCGAGATGGGGGCGCTCGTGGTCTTCAAGATGAGGTACGCCCGCGAGACGGAGACCAAGCTCAGGCTCGCCCTCATGCTCGCGGCGTACGCCATCTACGCCCTCTACCTCCCGACATTCGCCTTCCCCGACTCGCTCCCGCGCGTCCCCTTCGTGGGGTGGAGCATGGGCCTGGGCACGGCCGGGGCGGCGGCGCCAGACGTGATAGCCGTCATACTCGCGACGTATCTGATCTCTGGGACGCTCTCGTTCCTCTTCGGCTCGAGGAACCTCTGCTCGGTCTTCTGCACGGCGGCGGTGATGTACCAGGGGACCACGTACGACTCCATGAGCTCATTCAATAGGACGTCGAAGGTCGGGCGCCACCTCCTCACAAGCCGGATCACGGGCGCCTACAAGGTGGTGGCCTCGCTGGTCTGGGTCTCGCTCCTGGCTGGGGCCGCGCTCTCCTACCTGAACTCGGAGGGGGTCGTGCGAGCCTCCTTCTTCGGCGCGGACATCAGCGGCTTCCTGTACTCCTTCTACTTCAGTTTCCTCTGGTACCTCGTGTGGGTGATGATCCCGTTCTTGGGGACGTACGCCTGCGCGACCACCGGCGTCTGCGGCTGGGGGTCATTCAACCACCTGGTCTCGCGGTTCGGGCTCTTCAAGCTCAGGGTCAGGAGCGGCGACACATGCGTGAGCTGCAAGACCAAGGACTGCGCGAAGGTCTGCCCGGTGGGCCTCACCGACATGCCGGGGGCCTTCATCGAGAAGGGAGAGTTCAAGAGCTTCAAGTGCATCGGGGTTGGCGACTGCGTCTCGGCGTGCCCCTACAACAACGTCTTCTTCTTCGACGTGCGGAACTGGGTCAGGATGAAGCTGAACAAGCCCCTCCCTCCACTCTCCAGGCCGGTGGTCGCCGGGAGTTCGGAGGCGCCGATAGACTTCACGGCGGCGGGAAAGGAGCCCTAGCGGGCGGTCCAAGGG
>JAFLZE010000126.1 GCA_029785685.1 Nitrososphaerota archaeon
GGCCGGGGCATCCCTAGGCTCTATTTGGTAAAAGAAGTCCAACATGAGGCATCCATGGCGAGTGCAGGAAGATGGACTAGGCCGGGCGGCCGGTTCTTCGCATACTCGCACATCCTTGCTGCCTCCTTGCAGAGCTTGCTCTCCCGCCACTCCGCCTCGTAGGTCTGCCAGTTCGTCCTAATTGCGGTAACCTTGCGCCAATGACATTGATGGAATCTCGATGGCGATTTAGGTTGTCATCCTCCTCTTCCGACCCGGAATACCTCGGACTTGACCCGAAAAGGTATGCCCCGGCCGGATATAGCCTGGAGCGATGGCCAATCCCAGGCTCGAAAGTTACCCTTCGTTAAAAGGCGCCGGCGCCACCTATCGTATGACCCCGGACGACATCCACGACTACCCTTACCAGCTGAGGAACGCGGAGAGCAGGCTGGGGCGCGACGCCAAGGTCCGCCCCCAGGACAGGAAGCTGATACAGGCGTTCATGAGGCAGGTGAAGGCCCAGGGGGTCTCCGTCGGGCGCCAGGCCAAGTACGTCAACACCCTGACGACAGTCGCCCACCACATGAGGGTCCCCTTCCGCAGGGCGAAGAGGAAGGACGTGGAGGACCTGATGACCCGGCTGGCGGACCACGAGTTCACGAAGAGGAACTGGGACGGGACCGAGAGCAGGCGCCACTACTCCGCCGAGACCATGGCCGACTTCAAGATCATGGTCAAGCGGTTCATGAAGTTCGTCAGGTACGGCGACACCGACAAGGACACCCCTTACCCTGAAGAGGTGAGGTGGCTCAGGAAGACGATCAAGGCGAGCGAGAAGCAGGAGCCGCTCTTCTTCACGGACGAGGAGGTCCACGCGTTGATCAAGGCCGCCTCGACTACGAGGGACAAGGCGCTGATTTCCGTCGCTGCCGAGCTCGGGGTGCGGGTCAGCGAGTTGCTCCTCCTCAAAGTGGGGGACGTCCAGTTCGACGACGCAGGGGCCCTGGTGCACATCAGGAAGGGGAAGACCGGGGCCAGGACGCTGAGGCTCATCGCCTCCGTCGACCACCTCGCGCGCTACCTCGAGACGCACCGGTTCCGGAGCGACCCGAACGCCCCCCTCTGGCTGACTCTGAGCCTGAACCACCTCGACGAGCCCCTGAGCTGGAAGGCCTGCGCCGCGATGCTCAAGGACGTCGCGAGGAAGGCGGCCATCCAGAAGCCGAGGGTCCACATGTACATGTTCAGGCACGGGTCGGCGACCCGTAACGCGAAGTTCCTTACCGACTCCGAGCTCAGGCTGATGTACGGCTGGTCGATGAGCTCCAGGACCCCGGCGACCTACATCCACCTCTCGGGCGGGGACCTGGACAGGAAGTACCAGGCAGTCTACTCCGGGGGGCCGGTGGAGCCGCCGAAGCCTGAGTTCGCCCCTGTCATCTGCCCGAGGTGCAAGGAGAAGGCGCCGCCGGGGATGACGTACTGCCCGAAGTGCGCCACGCCGCTGGACCGGTCGGAGAGGGCGAAGATGGCGATACAGGAGGAGAGCACCAGGAGGGAGGTGACGGAGCTCAGGGGACTACTGGAGAAGTACCTTCACGATCCTGGTGCCAAGGACGGTTCGGCGGCAGGAGTTCTGCCCACCGATAGGCCAGAAGGAGAGAGAGATTCCAACCAAAGAGGGGTCAATTGACGAGCTTCTACGACGTCTTTGGCGTACCGAAGACTGCCTCAAGAGGAGCAAATCAACGACGCAGGGCAAAGCTTGGCCCTGTGTCCGAGTCCCCTCGCGGGTAAGGCTAGTCGGGGAGTCGCTCCTGACTCTGATCTGAGCGGCGACGGAACATCCACACCGCCCGAGCGGAGGAACGTATTAGAGGTTCAGCGAGGCAGCGGAAGCGTTGGGACGGCCTGCGCTCGAAGTCAACGGAACAACCCGCTTTGCCTCCAAGTTGGCTTCGCTAGATAAGAGGGACGAACTTTGGAAGTCCATAGACGCCTGGCTGGAGAAGTTGAAGGCCGACTCCCAAGCAGGAACAAAGATACCCAGAAACCTGTGGCCGGCGGATTACATTAGGAGTTACGGCGCCACGAACCTCTACAAATGCAACTTGGCCGGGGCACACAGACTACTGTACACAGTCTACGCGGAACTAGGACAGGTGAAGGTGCTTGCCATCGACTTCATGACGCACAAGGAATACGAAAAGGTGTTCGGCTACTAGCTGCTTCCTCTACTTCAGACGGACGCTCTCTTCAATCAGCTTCTTCAGCTTCGGGTTATCAGGGAACACCCACACTATCGACCTGCCATGAAAGAGTATCTTGTTCGAGCTCTCCAGGTAGTCGATGATTCGCAGGAAGGTCTGATATTGCATCTTCCTAGGGAGGCTCTTCCAGAGCTGCCTCTTGCTCGGGTAGGTTTCAGACTCCTTGATCGCCCGCTCGACCATCAGAACAGTGTCGAGGCGCGGTTCGTGCAGCACTTGCGTCGTAGCCATCTACGCTTCAGGCGCGATGGATGGTATATAAGTTTATACAACATTATCCCTATTCGGCCCATGCACTCTAGAGGAATACTTCTGCAGCCTTTGGAGTTACACTCTGTCCGTAGGGCAGACCCAACCTCTGACTGTCAAACCGAAGCACCTTGCGCGTTTCGATTTTCCAATCTGGAGAGTAGTTCTAAGATCCTATCCAGGTCAGACCTCTTGACAGGGACGAATCCCTCCACCGGGGCGGACCGCTTGGTCTGGCTCACGTGTAAATGGAATCCAACGGTATTTAACAAGAGAAGATGCGGAACTGGTCCCCCGTGATTACAATTCATGCCTATACTGTCAAATGGTTCGCTGTCGATTCTCTTCCACACCACCGCAGCGGTATTGCGGCCTTCCGCGCTCGAGTGGCAACCCTGAGCCATGATTTGGCAACCTTGGACATCAGTTGGCAACCTCAATCTGCAGGGTTGCCAATTCTGGCTCTTAGGGTTGCCAAAATCGGGCAGAAAACGACGTTTCGGTTGGCAACCCTGCGATAGATTTGGCAACCCTTCGTAGGCGCGTTAAATACCGGGAGCGCATAATGAAGCGTCTAACTCAGTTTCTCTCTCTGGACTGAAATATGGCGACGATGAAAGGTATGTTGGCGCCCAGGGACGGCCTTGAAAGAGCCTCCTAGGACGCCATAGGGCCAATAGGTACCAACGATTGATTGTTCGCAGCACTCGGCTGGCAGGGTTGCCAGGGATTTCGTTGCGGATATTTCCCGCGCATCTCCCAATATATTTTTTGGTCGTATGTGGGCCGCAGGAAGCGTATTAGGCGAACAGGCGATTCTGCACGCATGTTCGTTGGATTGGACCTCCACAAGAGGTATTCTGAGTTTGCCGTCATGGACATTGATGGCAATCTGTTGAAGCAAGGTCGGATAGAAAACGGTCTGGATGAAATGCGCGAATTCTCCGAGAGCCTGCCTGCATCGACCTCAATGGCCATCGAGTCCTCCTCTACCTGGTACTGGGCCTACAAGCTCCTCTCGGAGAGGCACAACGTCGTCCTCTCAAACCCTGTGAGGAACAAGGCCATAGCGTCAGCCAAGGTGAAGACCGACAAGGTCGACTCCATCATGCTCGCCACACTTTTGAGAGGAAACTTCCTGGCAGAGTCCTACGTGCCGCCGAGAGAGACCATAGACCTCAGGGAGCTGGTCAGGCACAGGGCCAACCTCGTCAGGGAGAGGACTAGGCTGAAGAACTGGGTCCACGCCTACCTGCTGATGAACAACATACGCATCGACGCCCACCCGTTCACCAACGATTTCGTAGAGGAGCTGAGGAGGATGGAGGAGCCGAGGGTGCAGAGCTACCTGAGGCTAATCGACGGCCTGAATGAGGAGATACGCGGCGCCTCGAACACGATACGAGAGAAGGCGGGTGAGAGTGAGGAAGCCAGGCTCCTGATGACCATCCCTGGCATCTCATTCTACTCAGCGCTGCTCATAACCAGCGAGATTGGGGAGATCCAAAGGTTCGAAGACTCCCCGAGCCTGGTCGCGTACGCTGGGCTGGCCCCGTCGACCCACTCGTCCGGAGGGAGGACGTATCACGGCCCGATAATGAAATCCGGGAGCAGGTACCTGAGGTGGATAATGGGGCAGTGCGCGAGGGCCAACATGAGGGTGGAGCCGCAGGGAACGGTGGCCGCCTTCTACGCCAG
>JAFLZE010000127.1 GCA_029785685.1 Nitrososphaerota archaeon
TGCAGAATCACTGGCAGGTGAAGCAGGTAGCTGACAAAGCTTACTTTCTCCTTTGGAAGTCTGTTCTGCAATTCTACGTTTCGACATAAGCGAAGTCTTGCTCGAAACACTCGTTCGGCCTTGTGAGGCAGGCTATCGATTCGTGTGGGTGGGATTCTACCACCTGGAGAATACAACCCTACTTGTTGGGGCACGCCCTCCATCCGCCGCGATTTCTGCTACGCTGGAGGTCAAGATGACTGGAAAGCCTCCAATCTGAAGGGGATAAGCGATGGGAGACGCCCTGCATTGGTGATTTCCATCTCAATCGTCACGTGAAGGAGGGAAGAAAATCCTGACCGCTGATGATCATGGAATAACCATCGGCAATAAATAGTAGTAGTCGTAGTAGTAGTGGCAGTGTGACTGCGTTGTCTCGGCAAGAGAAGGAGAAACAATGTACAGATTGAACGGGTTGGTGAGTCTGGTAGCGGGGACGGAGCGTTTCAACGAAGGAGTGCCGAGCCAGAGCACGAGTCAGTCGGCCGCAGAATGGCAGCGGGGGACTTGATGCCCAGGATTGTTCAGGAAGAGGGAGACGTGGCGGGAGGTAGGAAAAGTGAAGAGATGGAGCTCATTTCTCTCTGGAAGGACAAGCATGTCGTCGTGAGGCTGCGGAGCGGGCGAGTTCTCGAGGGCCTCCTGAAAGCGAATGGGAGGAACGAGCTATTGCTGCAGGTCGGCAGCGCAAGCGTGATAGTTTTCAAGGGGGCGGTGGACACTATGAGTGCGCAGAATGCCGGACAGGGCCAAGAGCTCGCCCGGAAGAATCTCACCGGGCCCATTCCGTAGATGCATGGCGCCCAGATCGTTGGTCAGGAAAGATATGACTGAGGAACGGGAACAATGACGGCCAGCAGCGCATCATCGAGGAAGGTTCGTACAGGGGTGTCCTTCGACCACAACGTGATTCGTGAGCTAGATGGCGCCGTCGAGAGCTCAACGGAGCTGGCCGTGAACAGGAGCGAGATCGTCAACGCAATCGTGTCGTCGTTCTTCGCGGATGGGCCAAGCGTGGATAGCGTGTCGGACCTCATCAAGAAGGAGAGGCACGAGAGACACCTTCGCTACCCGCACCGCTCTTAAATAGTGGTGGTGGTAGTGGCAGCAAATCCATGCTGAGACGAGCGCCAAAGAAGAGCACTCTGTTTGGGGGCGCGCTTCTGCTGGTTGTGCTGTTCGCCTTAGCACCGGCTGCGGTCGCATCGGGCAAGAATTCTCCGGTCGCCCAAGAGTTCTCCGTTTCTCTGCAGCCCTACAACACGGCGCTCACCCCTCAAGGTTACCTGTTTGGCAGCGGCACGTGGTCCGGAACCATAAACCCAGCATCCACGCAGATGAACTACATTGTGACGCTCATTGGCGCCATGCCCAACACCCAATACATCGCAAAAGTCTCGTTCTTCAACTCGACGGGCGGCGTCTTCGCTCGGTCCTACGGCCTCATGACAACCGACGGTCAAGGGGACGCGGTGTTTGCTGCCAAGTCTCAAATCTTCGCAGGCACCGTTCAGATAGCGCTCGGCCTAAGCGACAAGACCAACTTCAGCCCGCCCTTGCAGGTTCTAATCTCTGACCCCGTCATCGGCAGCGATGCTCCGACTTGATCCGCGACCCGACGCCGCCGGTGCGCTAGGACCGAAGGAGCAGGCGCTCTTGAGCCAGTCGTATGGGGCGAGGCAACAGAAGTCCTCGAAGGCGCCCGTGTGGCAGCCGTTGCCCGAGCGAAGACTCAGGTGCCACAAGTGCGGCTACGAGTGGGACACCCGGTCGAAGCTAAAGTACGTGACCTGCCCCAGTTGTCACTACAAAATCGACTCTTCGAAGTGCGTGGTGGCAAAGGTGCCGAGGGAGAGCCCATGACGATCGACTTGTCCTCGACGCATCCGGGCTCGGCTCCCCTCGTGCACCGGCAGTGGGGTTGGTCCGTAGACGAAGACGTCACCACCACAGCTCTTCGCGAAGGTGCTCGGCGCGACCCGTCCAGGAGGTAGAGAGGCATTGCGCGACGATTTTCTGGTCAGGCTCGTCTCGGCGTATGGACCCAGGAACCTGTCAAAAATCGCTCGTAGGCTGGGGGTTTCGAGGGAGACGGTAGTGCGCGCCTATGCCAGACTCGGAGCTGAAGGGCTCGGACCAAGGCCAAACATTCGCATGGAGAAGCTGGGACTCGGAAGGTTCATGGCGTTTGCGAAACCAGGCAGGGAAGGCCGTCAGCAGCAACTGGATTCGCTCTTCAATCTGATGGGAGATTACGCATATCTCGAGCATTATCAGAAACTCGACCCGTACAACGTCTACCTGCTGATTTTCACCATTCCGCCAGAATTGTTGCCGCGGCTCGGCGACTTCCTGAACATGGCAGAGGACGGCTCCATCCTCCATGCCGGCAGACCCGTCCCTCTGAGCTGGGTGAGGTATCATTCGATCAGGGCGCCCTGGAAGAACGTCGGATCCTTGGAGCAGGTCACCTCCGGACCGCTGACCTACGTCCCCGAAGGCGAGACGGAGATTGGACGGCCAAAGCTTGATTATGGGGAACTGCTGGTTCTGTCTGCCCTGCAAGCAGGGCCCAACGCAAACCTAGCGGGCCTTGTCAAGACGGTGACGAAGTGGGCGGAGAATGGCTACGAGGGACCGAAGGACTGTGTTTCTGACCCGAGTTACGACTGGAACCGCAGGCTGAGGGGAGCGATGAGGTTCGTGGACTCGTTCCCCATGCACCTGTCGAGGGGAGAGCCTGACCTCACCCGGAGAAAGAGACACCACTGGGCGTCCTTCACGCTCTGGTGGGAAGGGCTCGGCAGAAACGAGATCACGCGTTCGGCCATGGCTTCGACGTCCATACCCTACCTCAGGACAGACGGCGCCAGCGTCGAATCAGGGTCCTACTTCTCGATCTTCTCTGCGCCTTCAGGGCTAATCCCAGGCTACCTGGATTTTCTGAGCCATAACGCGCCCGAGGGGATGAACGTCGCCTTCCCGTCGCTCTTTTCCAACTTCTCGCTCCCCTTCCCATCTTTTTCGCTCGAAGAGGGTCACTGGACATGGCAAAAAGAGAGGACACAGAGCCTCCTCACCACGCTCCAGACGGCGTAGCCGCCGCGGAACACCTCCGCGGCGCGGGGTGGTGGGGAATCGACGAGAAGGACAGAAGGGCGCTCGCCCCGCTGGTCGGGTCGGGCCTGAGCGTCGGCGTGAACCTGAACTTCGGCATGCTCGGTCTTAAACCGGCCCTTGTCCTTGCGCGCGTCAGGGGAAGAGAGAACCTATGGGACGTGGCCGGGGAGGGTTCCTTCGCCGTCAGGTCGTACCGTTCGTCGTCTCTGCATGACGTGATGTTGGCCGCGCCGCCGGTCGGCATCGCCGCGTACAGGGCTTATTGGCACTCGAAGCAGAAAGACGGAACCATGGACGCGATCTCCGTCAGGCCGCTCGAGGACATCCGCCTCCTGACGGCCCAGATTCCATTCTTCAACGAGGAGAGGCGGTCGTTCGATTTCGCCTGGGACAGCCTCCCCCGTCGGGCGTTTGATGAACCCGAGGGAAAAGAGAGGCAGGCTCTGCTCCGCGGGGACGTCATCCTCGCCCTGAACGAGATTATGAAGAACCCCACGGCAGAGAGCTTGAAGGACATCTCCGGCGCGACCGGCGTCGGGCCGAAAGGGCGCTCCGAAGCGACCAGGCTCGTCCGCGAATTTCCTATCGGCTGGGGCTTTCATGGGCCGGGGGCAGGACAGGCCGGGCTCATCGTCTATTACCACTCCCTCCGGGAAGACGCCTTTGGGGCCATCAGGGCCTCGATCAGGAACGTCCCCTACGCTGCCCTGGAGGCCTGGGGGAAGGACTCCGACGGCTTCGTCTATTTTGCAGAACTGGTGGTTCCGGCAGAGGCTCTGGCGGAGACGGTCGAGTACGTAGGGAGGGTGAGCTCCGTCTGCGGCGACTCCTTTTCGAGCGGCTTCTATGAAACTTCGCAGCTCCAGAGCTATCCGCTTTCCCGCAAGATCGCCGACGGGGACAGCTCAAGCCGCTGACCGGGAGCGCATCTCCTCCCGACTGGACCCGTTCTCGTGCTCACCGTGGACGAACGCTCCTCGACGAGGGCGGTCGTGGCCACCTGCACATTGAATGCACCTGTCATCTCCGAC
>JAFLZE010000128.1 GCA_029785685.1 Nitrososphaerota archaeon
CGCGGCTACCTTGGAGGCTGAGTGGAATGCAAAACTAAACGCCCTTGTACAGGCCCAAGACGACTATGGACGCCAACTTCGATGCCGGTTCCAAACAACGCTGGGCGACGAGTGCGAAGCAGATCCGTTCCACCACATCAGCGTCGATGCGCCGACCTTTGGCGCAAGATATAAGTGCATCTGAGATACCCAACCGTTCCCAAATCTGATCAAGTACGAAAGCTCCACCTAGTCGGCGGGAGTCGACGATCTCAATATCGGAGGCACGAAGTGATGATTCCTCAGTTGGCTGATCGAGGATCCTACTGATCGAAGAGACGAGTCGTCTTAGTGCCTCTTTGTCGACCTTGTCTTTGCGACCGAAGTTATGGATGACCCGTGCCATAGGCACGCCAGTTTTTGGGTGGCGTTCGTTATGGGCCAACTGCAGATAGGTGACCTTCGAACCATCTTTGTTCCGACGACTGGATTCACGTAAGTACACACCTACATTATAGCCCCCTTTCACAGCTCAGGCTGCCAGGCGTGTGCCTACGCTTTTCAGCGTTTTTGAGAACCCAAACCGCTCTGACCAGGGATTATGTCATGGCGGACCCCTAAAAATGCCAATTATCTCCGGAAGTCCGGACTTAGGCACGATGGTCTCTCCAACCAGAGTTAAAAAACCAAAAGATAAAGCTTGGACAACTGACTACACCTCCTGGTAGATCGGGAACGAACCCGTAATGGAACAACTCATAAACTCGTTCATCTCTCTCGCTTGGGTCGGACCCAACCAGATTCTCTCCGCCTAGCAGCGTAGTCACTTGTCCGACAGGTAACACTGCAGTACCTGCGTCGTTGACCTCGCGTGCGCTCTGGAGTGGGCTTTTGACATCGTGCACAAGGGATCGTCGGTTCCGCCAGGGGTAAGGGAGCATAGAGCCGTTGTTTGCCGTTGTAGGCCACTGAGACAAGCCAACCACGTCTCGCGTGCATGTTCACGGTACTTGGATGCACACCAAGGGCTTGGGCCATCTCGTCAAGGGTCAACATCCCCTTGTTGCGGAGACGATGAAAGCGAGATTCAAGTCCGTAGGCGGTGCGGATCTTGGCGATAATGGAGACAGTGAACTGAGACCCAAGAGGTGGCTGATAGCCGCGGGCATTGAGTACGCTAGCAATCTCTGCGTCCGTGTTATCCTCCATCAGTTGGTCGACCTCACTCACGATGGTTGGATCGAGCTTGGCGAGTTCGGCCGCGGACTTAGGGCGAGCAATGGTGAGGCTCTGGGTACGACCACCACGGAAGCGGACATGGAGGGTGACCTCATCCTCCTTGAAGAGGGTTACGTCCTCAATGAGGAGTCGTATCATGCGTTTGCGCAGCTGTGCGGGGGTTTCAGGGTCCCTAAAGAGTCGGGGAAAATCGACGGCCAACCCAAGTATGCGCTGTCGTTTTGCCTCATCGAAGAGTACATCGGCCTCTCGTTGGCGTCCATAGTCGTCTTGGGCCTGTACAAGGGCGTTTAGTTTTGCATTCCACTCAGCCTCCAAGGTAGCCGCGACAAGCCGGTTCCCTGGATCGACATGGAGATAACGACGCTGAGCGAGTTCTGCCTCGTAACGGGCACGCTCCACCTGTTGGTGGCGCAGGCGGTCGGTGTCGACCGCCTGGCTCGCGAGTTCGTCCTGTACCTGAAGGGTGACCGCTAGCGCGAGCGGAGTCACCGAGTCCACCAGAAGTTCGGCAATGCTGCGATCGATCGCCTCACCGTTGATGGATTGACAGATCGGTTCCGCCTCTTCGATGCCTTTGCGCTGGCAGCGGTACAGGGGTACAGAGGCACCATGTCGGGTGTGGTAATTGACCGTCATTCTCATACCACAACGCCCACAGATGACAAGTCCCTGGAGGAGAGCCGGCCCTTCCCTGGGCGGACCAGCCCTACGATCTTGCCCATAGGCGGCTGCGTTGGCATTGAGCTTGGCGATGTTTGCCTCGTACTCTGCCCAGGTGATGTAACCAGGGTGTTGGTCAGGGATGAGGGTCTGCCACTGGTCTCTGGGTAGGCATCGTTGCTTGGCCTTTAGGCCAGGAAGCGTCTTTGTCATCTTGGTGCGCCCATAGACATAAGCACCTGTATAACAGGGGTTCTTCAGGATCTGTAGAGCCCGATGGTGCACCAAGGATCCCCAGGCAAACTCACCGGTTGAAAGTCGACGAGGAAAGAGGAGACCTCGTTGGTGAAAGCTACGCACCGTCGCCGTCGCCGATCCCGTTCTCACAAAGGTCGCAAAGAACTCCCGAATGGCCCCCTGGACCGAGAGGTCCGGGTCAAGAACAATCTTGTCGGCAGCGTCATAGACGAGACCGACCGGTAGAAGAACCTTGAGTTCGCCCCGACGCGCCTTTGCCCGTTGGCCGCCGACCAATCGAGACCGAATGACATGGAGTTCAGCCTCTGACATAGTTCCCTTCATGCCAAGGACCAATCGGTCGTTGAAGTGAGCGGGGTCATAGAGACCGTCTTCGTCAAGGATAAGTGTATCGCTTAGTGCGCAGATCTCCAACAGACGGTGCCAATCTGAGGAGCTGCGGGCAAGACGAGAGACCTCGAGTCCAATGACCACGCCCACCTCGCCCATGCCAACGGCTGCGACCATGCGTTGAAAGCCAACCCGATCTGAGTCGGCCCCTGAACGTCCAAGATCGGAGTCGACGACCACGACCTGGTCTGGTTGCCACCCCATCTGTATCGCCCGTTCGCGCAGTGCGTACTGGCGCTTGGTTGATTCGGTGTTCTCCATTACCTGGCGTAGTGTTGACTGACGGACATAGAGGTAGGCTGCTCGGGAGAGATGCGAGGTGGTGATCTTGGATGTAGCCTCGAGGTTCACGACGCCTCCAGGTGGCAGTTATTCGCAAGCGCCATCGCAGCTAACACGTGCACGAGCTCAAGGTTGCCTCTCATTTCACGATCACCGTTGGCCACCGGCCCAAGTGAGGGAAGTTCCAACCCAGTTACGGGTAACGTCCGCATCCAGGTACTAATACCCTGGTTAAGCAACAAACGGAGGCCAAGTGGAGCCCCAGAGAACCCCACCTCGGTCACCCTCGCGCGCAATGTCTCATAGGCAGATGCGAACTCATCTTTAGATCGAGTACTCATAGGGTCGGCTCCTGACGGTCTTTTGGGTAACGCGCGAGCGCCCGTTCAACACTTCGTGAGTGTACGCGAAGACCGAAGTCGTCCCTAGCGAGTTGAGCGAGGTCCGCTGAAGAGAGCGATGGATTAGCCACTTTGGCTAAGATGAGTCGCTCGATGACCTCCTCGGAGAGCTTGTGGGCTCGCTTGGGTCCTGGTTTCTTGGGCAAGAGTCCAGGGATCCCTCCCTCCTCATAGGCACTCCGAGTCTCATAGAACGAGGGTCTCGAGAAGCCAAAGGTGCTCGCTGCCTCGCTAATGCTAGCTCCCTCGTGGGTGACCTTCCTTAGCATCTCGTACTTCACCTGAAGAAGATCCCGAGCGTCAAAGAATTCCGAAACAACAAACTCGGTCTCGGCTGTGCCATAGGTCTTGGCGACATTGGCAATGAGGGTGAGCGACTGTAAAGCAAGTCCCTCTTTGCCAATGTGGTTGTACACCACCTTGGCAAACTCCTCGGTCTTTTCGCCTATCTCTGCGATCTGCTTCATCAGTCCTTCGAAACTGTTCGATCGAGCAAATGACCGATGAGACTCTGGCATATGAGCCTCAGCGGTTTTGTATATCCCTTTACCAATCGAGCGTTCATGCAATGCGACCAAGGTCGTGCGATCGTAGATTTCGACCGTATTGGCCCCGAGTTTGCATCGTAGGGTCTCGTTCGCAAAGCGCCAAGGGACTGAGTAGTAGTTGTGGTCTACCTTGACGTGATAGTTGGAGCGTGCGCGGACATTCGACCAAATTCCGAATGAGAAGCGTAGGAGGGGAAGCGAACCTAGCTGCTGTCGTTCTACCTCTAAGAAGCGTTCTCTGCGAGAAGTACCATAGTCGGCTACTACTAGGTCATTGACCCGCTTCATCTCTGTTGCGATGGCAAGGTTCAGTTCCCCTAGGGAATAGAACCGACGATGGCGAAATCGAGCGATAACCTCACGTTGGATAAGTCCCACCATCTGTTCTACTGTGGCCTTATC
>JAFLZE010000129.1 GCA_029785685.1 Nitrososphaerota archaeon
CGCGACCGTCATGGTCGCGCCGGTGGCAATCCCGTCGTCGACCACCACGACAGACCTTCCCTTGACGACAGGCTCGGGACGGCCCGCGCGGTATGCCCGGAGGCGCCTGGACGCCTCCTCCATCTCCCTGGCCTTCTCGGCTTCGATGTACTCTGGCCTCGACCCTGTCATGGCGACCGCCGCTGGGTCGAGGTAGAGCGTGCCGTCGGGCATCACTGCGCCTATGCCATATTCAGGGTTGGCCGCGGCCCCGATTTTTCTCGGAACCACGAGGTCTAGCTCGGCGCCCAGGGCGGCGGCCACGTCCCGTCCGACGGGCACGCCGCCCCGCGGGATCGCAAGGACGAGCGGCTCGTTGTGGATTCCGCGCGTGAACTCCATCCTGACCACGACGGCGAGTGCCCTCCCCGCGTCCCTCCGATCGGCGAACAACGTCACGGGCGACCGTCCTCGTAAGGCTCGTCGCCCGTCTAGGCTTTAAGGGCTCGAGCGCTTCTCATGGGGCGTGGCCAGGCACCTTCACGTCTCGGTGGTCGGGTACAACGAAGACTCGTGCACGGAGACGGCCAGAGACGCGGCGTACCAGGTAGGGAGGGCCGTGGCGGAGGGGGGCGGGATAGTCGTGTGTGGGGGACTCGGAGGGGTGATGGAAGCAGCCTGCAGGGGGGCGAGCGATGGCGGCGGCATCTCCGTGGGGGTGGTCCCTTCGGAGGAGCCGGGCAGCGCCAACGCGTTCTGCGACGTGGTGGTCGCCACGGGAATCGGCGGCTCTAGGAACTTCCTCGTGGCGTACTCCGGGGACGCCATGGTCGTCGTGGGAGGAGGGGCAGGCACCCTCATCGAGATGGCAGCGGCGTACCAGGCCGCGAGGCCGATCGTTGCGGTGAGAGGGACGGGCGGAGCGGCCGACGAGTGGGCGGGCAGGTACATCGACCAGAGGAGTACCGTGAAGGTGCTTGCAGGCGCCAGTCCAAAGGACGCGGTCAGGAGGGCCCTGCGCGCGGCGAAGGGCGTGAGGGTCAGGGCGCGGCCTATCCACGACTGAGCGCGGATGCGAGTCGCTCGGCCGTCCGCAGGGCGCCGGGATAGCGAGCGGGCACCCCCCTTTTCCCCAGCATCTTGGGCATCAGCTCCTCCAGGCGGTCGATGTCGCCGGGTGCGAACCCGAGCTCGGAGGCGTTCCTTTCCTGCTCCGCGTGGTTCTTGACAGGGATGGCGATTATGGGGGTCCCGCTGCTCACAGCCTCGTCTATGGTACTCTTCCCAGCGGTGGAGATTACCAGGTCGGCCGCGGCGACGAGGTCCTGGTTGTCGCGGACGGTCCCGAGCTCCCTGACCCTCCCGGCCCCCGGGCTGGCCTCCCCGAGACCGACCGTGACGAAGACCTCGGATCCGGTGCAGACATTGGAGAACGCCTCCAGCGACCTCCTGAGGAGGAACCTCCCGATCCCGCTCCCGCTCGCGCTGAAGAGGACGAGGCTCGAGCTGCTTGGGAGCCCGTACTGGGCCATTGTCGCTTCGCGCGGCTTGGTCACCTCCCTCACGACAGGCCCCACGTAGTGCACGTTGGAATGGTCTTTCCCAAAGTCCGGGACGATGAGGTCTGAGACCCGCCCCTGCAGGTCGGAGTACCAAGCGCCCACGCGCGCCTCAACCCTCCTCGCGACCGCGCCCCTCGCGAAGCCCAGCTCCAGCTCGTCGGATATCATGGCGTGCCTCACCCCCCTCTCGAGAGCGAGGGAGACGGAGGTGAACTCCTCGTCCCCCACCACCAACTCGGGCGAGAGCCTGTCCAGGAGGGCGGCCATCCTCTTCCTTGTCGACCGGTAGCCGAGCCAGTACCTCAGGTACCAGAGCGCGGCCATCTTCATCTCGCCACCAGACTCGGAGGGGATGGGTTCGGTCACGACGTCGTGGACCTTGAAGCCGTAGGAGGCGAGGAACCTTGCGGCGGGGCCCCCGGTCGCGAACTCCGGCTCCAGGGACATCTCCTTCAGCTTGAGCCCCACCGCGGCCGAGCGGGAAGCGTGCCCGAACCCGATCGGGCTCACTCCGTAGAGGACCGTCGTCATCGTAACCTCGACGCTCCCGCTCGAGGGCGCACGACGTAATAAGGCTCAGGGACTTGTCTAATCTAGTGAAGCCAGGGGCGAAGCCTTTCGGGCTGGGCGGGTTAAACCGGCCTCCTCGGAGAAGTGCAGCGAGATCTGATGGTGACAGGATATTGTGTGCGCTGCAAGGCGAAACAAGAGATCAAGAACCCCCAGAACATAGTGATGAAGAACGGGAGGAAGGCGGTCCAAGGCGTATGCCCGAAATGCGGGACTAAGATCTTCAAGATCGGCGGCTGAGCCCGGACACCTGTCCGCGCTCGCCTCCTACTTTTCCTCACTCCAGGTAGAACGACGGCTTGAACGGGAGCGCATCCTTGGCCTTGTTGGCGGGGTCCTCCGTCCCCTTCGCCCCGGCCTTGAAGACCCTCACGTCGATTCCAACCTCGCCCGAGAGGAAGGGCGCGGCACCGCTTAGGACCGCGTGCTCATCTAGCGAGCCGAGCGCGGCGAGCCTCGAGACGAGCTCCCCGCCGAGCTCGTGTTGGAGCTTGATGACCCGCTCGGGTCTTATCCCGGAGGAGGCGTGCTTCCTGATGACGGCCCCGCGGTTGCCTTCACCACGTTCCGCCTTTGCGAGCTCGAGGAAGTAGCTCGACGCCTGGTCCGAGGCGGCGTATATCGTCAGTCGGCCTTTCCGTTCTTTGATTATGCGCAGGAGGTTCCTGGCGTCCTCTATCACCTTGGTGACTAGCAACTCGGACAGCTCCGCGGACTCGTCGATTGGTAAGTCCACGGCCGACGGCCAGTCGGCAGTCGCGATCAGCCCCTTGTTGCCCAGCCTCTTGTTGAGCTCCTCTGAGGCAAAGGGGGTGAAGGGGGCGATGAGGCGGATCCATGTCTCGAAGGCGGTGCGCAGGGTGTCGTACCTGGGTTCGCCCGTCCTCCTGAGGTACCACCGGATGTCGTTCCAGACGTCGAGGAGACCCACCGAGATCGCCTTCCTGATCTTCATCTCCTCGAGCGAGGAGGTCACAGCCTCGACCCTCCGGTGCAGGACGGAGAGCAACCAACGGTCTGACAGGTCGGCTGGGCGCTCGGCAGCTCCAGCGAGGTTCTTCTCAACGAAGGAGAAGAGAGAGCCGATCTTTGAGCTGATGTCTTCCGCGTTCTTCGCCTTCCAGTCGGCATCGTCCATCCCATCCGCGGCCAGGGCGAGCGTGGCGCGTAGGCCGTCCGCGCCGTACTGGTCGAGGGCACGCCTCCAGGTGACGAAGACGTTCCTCGACTTGCTCATCTTCTGGCCCTCTATCTGAATCATCCCGTTGACGCTGAACCCCCGCGGCCAGTGCTTGGGCTCGAAGAGCGCGGCGTGCTGGAAGGCGAAGAAGGTGAGGTGGTTGGGGATAAGCTCCTTCGCAGAGTTCCTGAGGTCTACGGGGTACCAATAGAGGAACGAGCTCCGCATCGCCTTCAGGTGCCTGAGCTCTATGCCCGAGAGCTTCGAGACGTGCGCCTCGGAGCCCCTCCCCAGGAGGACGTAGTCGAAGACCTCCGGGAGGAGCTGGTCGAACCTCACGGTCTCGGAATTCACGTACTGGGAGATCGTGTAGAACGCCATGTAGATGGTCGAGTCTGAGAGCGTCTCCACGATCCAGTCCTTGTCCCACGGGAGCCGCGTACCCATCCCCGACTTGCGCGCGCAGGGCCAGTTTCTGAGCCAGTCGATCGTGGAGAAGTACCACTCTAGGGACTGTTCGGGGAAGACGCTCGCCGCCCTGATCAGGTCTTTCGTCCTCTCCTTCCAGGCGGGGTCGGAATAGTTGAGGAACCACTGGTTCTCGAGTATCTTGACGTAGCACCTCGTAGCGCACTTGCAGACCACCTTCTGGGGGAGCTCGCCCATCACCGAGAGGATGCCCTCGGCCTTCATGTCCGCGATGACCTTGTCCTTCGCCTCGCTCACCTTCGCCCCCCGGTACGGGCCCGTGTTCTCCTTCATGACGCCGCGGTGGAACTCCGCCTTGTAGAGCTCAGCGGTCGCTTCCTCGAGCCTCGGGTCGTCGGACCCATTGATCCCGCGCCTCTTGACCTCG
>JAFLZE010000012.1 GCA_029785685.1 Nitrososphaerota archaeon
TGAAGGCGCAACTGTTCGAGGCTCTCCTCTCGGAGAGTAGCCGCTATTGGTAAGCCGCTTCCCTTGGGCCGATGTAATGGAGAGTCGGACGCTCATTCCACATCACGGCGTACACTATCCTTTGCTCGTAGAGCGCGGGGGCGGATGCCTGCGCGGCACGAACAGTGGTCTGAAGGCGGGCAAGGGCCAACCCCGTCCCGAGGGGGTGGGTTCACCGTCTGCCTTGTCAGGGAGCGGCCGACGCAGGCTCGAACGTCTTCAGGTACTTGACCAACTCGACGAAGTCGGGGTTCTTCTCTGCCCTTATCATCCTCACCGGGAACTCCCGGCTGTTGACCAGCGCCCTCTTCTCGTCCTGGAAGCTTGTCTCGGTGAAATTGACCACCGCGTAGTGGATTATCCCCTTCAGGCTCTCCGATATCGTCTCCGGGGTCGGTGGGAACTGGCCGATGACGAATGCTACGCCGTCGATCCAGTTGACCGCGGGGATTCCCGCTTGCTTCTGCGCCTCTGTCTGCTCGATTATCGACTTGAAGAACTCGGGGACGTCGAGCTTCCTGATTTCGTGGACGACGATCTTCTGATATGGACGGTACTCGATCTCGACCATGACCGCTACTCCACCTCCGGGCTTCAGGGTTGGTATTAAAGGACCGATGGCTTTCTCTGTGAAAGGGAGGTTCGAGCCACTATGACTGCCTCCTGTCTCTGAAGGCCCGTTCTGGACCCATGCCGTCGAAGCGCGACGGCCCTCCCTTCTCCAGGCTCTATTCGAGGCTCAGGTACAGCAGTATGGTATACGCCACCACGGTGAACATGTCTGCCGCCGAGAAGTAGGGCCCGAACACTTCGGAGAATGTCCCCACGTAGCCCAGCAGGAGCGGGTACTGGAAGACCGACTGGAAGAGCAGCGCGAACATCACCACGAGGATGCCCAGACTGAACCGCGCCTTCGTCTGTGCATAGATCCTGACGTAGACCGCGACAATGGCCACCAAGAGGGCGATGCTGACCGTGGAGAGGATGGTGTGCACCACCATCAGGTTTCTGAGCTGGAAGTAGAATTGAACCCCGAAGGGTCCCGGCCCGTAGGGGAGGGGGACGTAGGCCGACAGGGCGAAGCCGAGGAGGGCCCCTATGACGAGCACCACTGGCACCAGGACCTTCGAAGGCCCCCTTCTCCTGGAGGGTGCCCCCGCTGGCGCGGGCTGCTCTGTCATTTCAGTCTCCTCCCTCTTGACTTCTCGAGGATCGCCTCCAGCGCAGGCCAGTGGGCATCCATGGAGTCGGACACGAAGTAGAGCTTGCCGTATGTCTCCCCCTCGGTCACCACGACGCGGTTGTCCACGAGCACCCTAAGGTGGTGGCGGACCGTCGTGTAGTCCAGGCCTAGGGCCTGGGACAGCTGCTGGGCGTTCCTGGGCTGCTCCCTGACGGCCCTCAGGACCTCCGCCCTGGTGGAGGCACCGGTGCTCCCCGCGAACAGCCACCAGAGAAGGCGCTCGAAAGCATCCAACGCGAGCAAATCGTCATAAGCCGGTCGCAATAACAGTATCGAGCCTCCGCCCGGGGTCCGCGCGGCCTTCGTCCATGGAGAGCCGGGCATCGAGGTCCCGGGACCTGGTTTGCTATGGGAGAGTGCCAACTTTAACACTGATGGTGCTCGGTGAGCCCGCCCGGATTATCCCTAGCTGGACGGTCTGTCCTGGGAGGGCGTGCACCTCCAGCCACGCGCTAAGGGCATCCGTGCTTATCACCTTGGTGCCGTTCACCGCGACGATAACGTCTCCGCCTATCTGGTAGGTCTGCCCCTCTACGGTGACTGTCCGAGTGCCGCCGCGTAGCCCCGCCTGGGCTGCGGGACCGCCGGCCACCACAGACTCCACCAGGACGCCGTAGGTCACATTGGAACCGGTCGCCTGGGCGAGCTGATACGTCATGTCTGCGCTGGCCGATATGCCCAGGTACGGGTGGAGGGTGTAGTTTCCGGTGGTGACCAGCGACGGGAGCTCACGGGCGATGGTGCTCGCTGGTATGGCGAACCCCAAGCCCTGCGAGTTTGTGACAGCGGCCGTGGTGATGCCGATGACCTCGCCGGCTGAGTTGAGCAGTGGCCCGCCCGAGTTCCCGGGGTTGATCGCAGCGCTGAACTGTATCACGTCCGGGATGGTCGCCTGCGTCGTCGACTCCGTGATGGTCCTCCCTATCTGGCTCACGATACCTTCGGTCATCGAGCCGGACAGCCCGAGGGGGCTCCCTATGGCGTACACCTGCTCGCCTACCGACACGGCCTGGGGAGTGCCCAGGACGTCCATGGGGTGGAACTCGCTCGCCGGTGCATTGACCTGCAGGACCGCCAGGTCCCTGTATGGGTCGGTCCCCTGAACCTGCGCTGTGTACGAGTTCCCGTCGGAGAAGGTCGCCGTGATGTTGGTGACCCCGCTGACCACGTGGTTGTTCGTGACCACGTAGGGGGCCCCCTGATATTCGACGACGAACCCCGACCCCTGCACGCTCTCGAGCGAGGAGACCTGCCCGAAGAAGCTGCTCTGGGTCACCAACGCGTAACCCTGGATGGTCACCACGCTGGCGCTGAGGTTGGCGTAGAGCCCCTCGGCCCCAGAATAGGACTGGTTGGATTGAGCCGGGGCGGCAGCGAGCCGGCTCTGAAGCGCCTGGTTGGCCGCCTGGAGGCTCGTCACCTCGGCTTGGAGGCTGCTCACCTGTTGCTGTACCTGGCCATGAGTGCTGGTCGCCTCGTAGTAGGCGACGAAAGAGACAGCAAGCAGCGCGGCTATCAGCACGGCGGTCAGCCGCCACTTCGGACGAGGCGCCTCGACTTCCATGGAGGCGAACCTGCGGTGCCCGTATTTACTGGATTTCCGAAATCGTTCCTAAATCGATACCGAATCCTTCGCAGATGCCGTCCCGGAGGCTTCCGGTCCCCGCAGCAGGCATGTCATAGAGTGGTTTATAGTTACTATAGACCACGCTGAAATATGAAGACGCGGATGCCGAAGGCATGGGGATAGCCCTGGGGTCAGCTCGGGCAAGCGTGACAGCCCAGGTGAGCGTGATAGCCGTCTCCGCGGCCCTGTTCGCCCTGGCCAAGGGGCTCACGGCCTACATCCGCACCCCCTGGGGGGTAGGGCAGCTGTTCATAGCGTCGTTCATCCCTGTGTACTTCGCGGTCACATCTGACGCCATCCCAGCGGCCCTGGGGGCGGGGATAGGGTCCTTCCTCGGAGACCTCTTCTTCCTGGTCCCGCTCGGCGCCACCACTCCGTTCTTCGCGCTGACCGTCGGCGCGCCCGCTAATTTCGTCGCCACCCTCCTCCTCGCGGTCTTCGTAAAGAGGTACAGGTCATGGCCGTCGTTCGTCGCCGCCACCGTCTGCTTCCTCACCCTCGGCAACTTCATGGCAGGGGCGCTCCTCTGGTGGCTCGCCCCTCTCCCATCGGCCAGCCTCATCCTCGGATTCACGGTCTACTGGGACATGACGGCGATACCTGCGATACTGATCGGGGTCCCGGCCCTCGTGAGGGCCACGGCGCCCATAATCGGCCGCTCGAAGATGCTTCGATACGTCCCGGAGTGGTCCGGGGTCGGGAGGAGGCAGATGGCCTGGTCCCTGGTGTTCTCCCTGATGTTCGTCGGGTTCGGCGGCGCAATATTCCTCCTGGCGCCATCGACTCTCAGCGGGTGGCCCGGCCTTGCGACGTACTTCGCGGTGGCCGGCGTGGCCGTGGTGATCTTCGGGCCCCTGGCGAGCCTCCTCACCGGGAAGCGACTGGGGGCGGCCAGGACTGCGGACTAGGCCCGCCGTCGCCTTCGCCCCTTCGGCGATAACCAACTTCTTCGAGATCAGCTACGGTCCTTCCGCCGAGCCGCTTGGGGCCACCGGAGGGGGATACATCCTCTCCGGGGGGACCGTCTCCAGCGCGAAGGTCGCAGAGGGGGCGGGCGGGGTCGAGACCGTCGTGAACGGGGACCGGGGCTACGACGCCCGCACCACTCGCAGGGCCGTCGAGCTGCTCCTGGCTGCGTCGAGGAAGACCGGCGTCTCGATGCAAATCGACCAGACTGTGGGCACCCCAATTGGGGCCGGGTTCGGTGCTAGCGCAGCCGCGGCTACCTCGGCAGTCTATGCTGCTGCCGCAGCTGCAGGCATACTGGAACCGAAGCGGGCGCTCGCCCTCTACGCCCACAGAGCCGAAGTCATCGAACAGACAGGCCTGGGTACGGTGTCGGTGGTCTACGACTCGGCAGGCGCCGGCGCCATCACCGTCCCAGGGGAGCCCGGCGTCTCCCGCTTCGTCGCGGTGGACGTACCTCCTGGGACGAAGATAGTCACCGGATACGTCGCGTCCTTCGACAAGAAGGACGCCCTGTCCTCCAAGGCGATCAGCGACAGGATCAACTCGCTGGGGCGTTCGTCCCTTGCCGCGTTCCTCGCGGACCCGACGTTGGACGTCCTGGCTTCCGAGGGAGAGAGGTTCTCTGGCAGGCTAGGGCTGGAGTCGCCGGAGGTGAAGAAGCTCATCGCCGCCGGCAAGGGGGCGGGGGCGAGGTACGCGAGCCAGAACATGATCGGGTACTCGGTGCACTGCGTGACGGACGCCGACGCGGCAGGCAAGGTCTCCGCCGCGCTGCGACGGTTCGGCCCGGGGGTGAGGGTAGACGTCTACGACGTCGGGACCAAGAAGGCCCGCGTCCTTGGGTCTAGCCACAGGTGACCAGGTCCTTGGTGAACTTGGTGAACAGCTCGGGCTTCCTGTCGACCCTGAGGGTGTCCTCTATCCTGATCCCGTACTTGCCGACGAGGTAGACGCCCGGCTCGTCCGTGATGACGTCGTTCTTCCCGAGCTTCACTTCGTTCCCGTGGAATATCCCTGGCGACTCGTGGATGTCGATGCCGACGCCGTGCCCCACGCTGTGGTTCAGATACCTGTCCATCCTGTGCTTGCGGAGGACGCCTACGGCCGCGTCGTGCACCGAGCCGCAGGAAACCCCTTCTTTCGCCGTGTCGATGGCTGCCTGCTGGGCATCCTTCACCACGGCGTAGGCCCTCTTCATCTCTGAGGTGACGCTCCCCACGGCGAACGTCCTGGTCTCGTCGGAGTTGTACCCCTCATACCTGAAGAACAGGTCGGCGACCACGAAGTCGCCGCTCTTGACCTTCCTCCCGGAGAGCTCCGAATGGCCGTACGCCCCGTGGGGCCCGGACGCGATGATGATCGGCCCCAACGACGAGCCAGAGTTGGAAGGGGTGAGCCCTTCCTCGAGGGCTGTCTTCATCACCTCAGCGGCCAGCTCCCACTCCGTCCGTCCGGGCTTCAGGACTTGCTCGAGCGTCCCGTATGTCTTGTCCGTCTTGGCGCAGGCCTTCCTGATCCGCTCGAGCTCCGGCTCGTCCTTGAACCTCCGCGCTTCGAGGAAGAGCTCCGGCTTCGCTTCCATCTTCCTGGGGTCCGTCCCAGGCTGGTCTGTCACAGCCTTCTTCCCGTCGAGCTGCTTCTCTATCTCGACCTGGACGTCCTTCCACCGCTTCACCACAACGATCTCCGCTTCCTTGCATACCTCCCCAGCCCTGTCTGCTTCCAGCGGGGTAGTGATCACCACCGTCTTGTCGGGGCGGACCACCGCAGCCCCTCCGCCGAAGAAGTCCGTGAGGTAGAACAGGTTGGGGGCGGTCTGCGCTGCTACCTGGCTCCCTTTGGCCAGCGCGAGGAGCTTCTTGCGCCTCTGAGAGAAGACAGTCAACGGCCTCGGGTGCGGGCGGGGTTATTACTACCTTGTCGTCGGTCTCTGGCAGGCACCTCCGACCGGCTCGAATAGGGCGTCGGCCGGCTACCGGAGCTTGGATCTTGACACTATGATGAAAAAGGGCCTGAAACAGCCCATCACGGCCGACTCCTCTTTTGGTGGGCGCTCGCTCAGAAAAATCGCCCTCCGACGGCGGTGGAGGTCGGACTTATCACGGCGAATCAGGCTCCGATTCCCTTATATCCTCTGTCAAACCTGTCCTACAGTCGGGGCTAAACTTCCTGTGACGTATATCCGAAGGCTGGAGATGCGCGGCTTCAAGTCTTCCGGCCCTCGAACGGTCGTCGTAAACTTCGAGCGCGGCTTCACCGTCATCACCGGGCCCAACGGCAGCGGCAAGTCCAACCTCGCGGACGCCATCGCGTTCACCATCGGCGAGAACTCTCCGAAGGCGCTGAGGGCCGCGAACGGGAGGCTGTCCGGGCTCATCTATGACCCGAGGAAGGAGGACTCGCCCGGGGGCGGCAAGCCCAACGCCTGCAGGGTGACCCTCCAGTTCGACAACTCTGACAGGGCGATCCCGATCGACTCGGACCTTGTGACCCTGACGAGGGAGCTCAGGGAGGACGGCGACAACAGCTACTATCTCAACGGGAGGAAGAGCACCAGGAGCGCGCTCACCGAGATCATAGACCTGGCCGGGCTTGCGCCTGGCGGGTTCAACATCGTCGCCCAGGGCGCCGCCACGAGGATGGCAGACCTGACGCCCGAGGAGAAGAGGAAGGTCATCGAGAGCGTCGTCGGGATATCAAAGTTCGACGAGCGCAAGGCCGAGGCCCAGAGGCAGCTCAGCCAGGCCGACCAGAGGCTCGAGGTGGCCATGGCGCGCATCGGCGAGATGAAGAGCACACTCGAGTCGCTCGACTCGCAGAGGACCGAGATGGTGAGGTACAACCTGCTCGAGTCCCAGATAAACTGGCTCAACGCGGTGATCACCTCGAAGAGGGTGACGGACCTGAAGGGGAGGCTCGCGGACCTGAGGTCGCAGGAGCAGGGGCTTAACGCGAAGCTGGGCGACCTGGGGGCGAGGCTGGTCGAGCTCGAGAACCGCATATCGCAGGTCGAAAGCGACAAGACGAAGTTCATCGTAGAGGTCATCCAGGGAGGGGGGGCGAGCCATGTCGAGCTGCAGTTCCAGCTCGCCGAGCTCAGGAACGAGCTCGAGACGCTGGAGTCGGACTTCAAGACGGCCGAGGGGAACGTGGCCGAGCTCGAGGGAGAGACCGTCCCGCAGCTGAAGCAGGTCGTCTCGGAGAAGCAGAAGGAGACGAACGCCGCCTCATCGACAGTGAGGCAGCTGACCGCCGACATAGAGAAGCTCGACGCCAAGCACGCCGAGCTCGCCCAGAGGCTGAAGGAGTTCTTCCGCGCGGGAGAGGAGCTGAGGGGGACCATCGAGAAGAAGGGGAAGCTCACTGCGAAGGTGCAGGTCAAGCTGGCGGACCTCGTCCAGAGGCAGACCCAGGTTGAACTTGCCATCAACGCCGCCAGCGCCAGCTTGGGCGTGGAGCGGAAGCGCCTGGACGAACTGAAGCTCAGGGTCGACGGATACTCCGAGGTGCTGGGGAAGCTGGAGGCGAGCACGAAGCAGCTCTTCGGGCTCTACGACACGTCCACGAAGGAGCTCAGCACCCTCGACGAGAGCCTCTCGGGGGCAGAGAGGACCAGGGAGGCGCTGATGGCGTCGATCCAGGGTGCCTCGAAGATACTGGAGAAGGCGTCGGCGGAGATGTCGAAGGAGGAAGCGTTCAGACACCTCTCCGAGAGCCTCGCGGGGGAGAGGAGCGGACAGCGGAAGCTCCAGGACTTCTGCGACCAGGGAGGCGTCCCAGGATACGTCGGGAGGCTGGGCCAGGTCGTGAAGTATCCGCAGCAGTACTCCAAGGCCGTCAACGCGGTGATAGGCAAATGGCTCGGCGCCTTCATCGTCCAGGACCTGAAGTCCATGACGCACCTGATCAAAGCCGCGAAGTCACTGAAGGCGAAGAGCTTCTCGGTCATACCGCTCAGCGAGGTGGAGTCGTGCAAGGCGTCCGAAGTGGAGAGGTCGGCCGGCGTGATCGGTCTGCTCTCCGGCGTGATAAAGTGCGAGGAAGAGTTCGAGGGCCTGGTCAACTTCCTCGCCGGGGACTCGGTCCTGGTCGAGACCGAGGCCATAGGGTACATCATGGCCTCCGAGGGGATCAGGGCCGTGACGGAAGCGGGGGAGACATTCGAGCCCGGCGGTAGGGCGTTCAGCTATGGGTACCAGGAGCTGGTGGTCAACCTGATGGAGGGGCTGGAGAACATCGAGGGCATGAGCGAGGTGGAGGACGCCGTCGGCGCCCTCAAGGGGGCCATCGACAGGAGGAGGTCACAGCTCAGCTCGCTGGAGTCTGGTTCGCGCTCGATGATGAAGGAGCGTATCAAGAAAATCGTGACCACCACCAGCCTGAAGGCCGAGGCGACCACCATCACCAGGATGGCCAAGAGATACAGCAGCATATTCAAGACGATGAACGCCGAGTACCAGAAGCAGGCCAGCGTCGTCGCGCGCCTGGAGGAGAAGCTCAGGGTGAACGTCGAGAGGAAAGAGTCCGTAGCCAAGGGCATCGCCTCCCTGCAGCAGGTGGTCGCCGACTCGCAGGCGCTGGGGCTTGAGGGGCACCTCGCCGAGCTCGACGCGACGAAGAAGTCCGTCTCAGACGAGATAGACGCCATCAGGAACCGCATCCAGGACATCAGCCTCACCCTGACCAGGGAGAAGGCGAACCTGGAGAACGTGCTCCTGCGGGCCCTGGAGGAGAACCAGCTGGACCTGGCCAACGCGACGGAGGACCTCCAGTCGAACAAGCAGTTCGTTCGGGAAGCGCCTCGCAGGATCAGGGAGCTCGCCGAGCAGAAGAAGTCCTACGAGGACCAGATTTCGAAGCTCATGGAGTCGTCGAAGAGGAGCCAGCCCGTCCTGGACGAGTTCGACGCGAAGGGGAAGCGCCTGAAGGAGGAGAGGGACAGCGTGTCCAGGTCTGTGTCGGCGCACCAGAAGGACCTGTTCGCCATCGCAGGGCAGGCGTCGACGACCCAGGAGAGGATAGAGGAGGCGCTCGGGAGCCTGAGGATGCTCGGCTACTCGGAAGAGCTCGAATACTTCGAGTCCTGCGAGTCCCTCCTGGCAGACCTCCAGCAGGAGTACCAGGCGGCTTCCGGCTCGGTGAACAGGGGGGCGGACAGGCAGTACACCGAGATGTACCTGAGCTACAAGAACCTCTCCGTCAGGCACAACGAGCTGGAGGGGGAGCGGAACTCGATCATTACATTCATCGAGAGCGTGGAGGCCGAGAAGAGGAAGGTGTTCGTGTCCGCCTTCGACAGGGTCGGGAACGAGTTCAGCTCCATCTTCGCCAAGCTGACAGGGGGGACGGCCCAGCTCGACCTCGAAAAGCCTGACGAGATATTCGCCGGGGGGATATTCATGCGCGCCGACTTCGGGAACGGGCTCCGCGAGTCGTCCCAGCACAGCGGAGGGCAGAGGGCTGTGACGGGAGTGTCCCTGATACTCGCGATGCAGGCCGTCCAGACGCACCCGTTCTACCTCTTCGACGAGATTGACGCGCCGCTGGACGCGGTCAACTCGAGCAGCCTGGCGAAGTTCCTGAAGGAGAAGTCCGCCGAGGCCCAGATAATCGCCATCACGCTCAGAGACGTCTTCGTGGCGGAGAGCGACATGACCTACGGGGTCTACTCAGCGGGTGGGGTCTCGAGGGTGGTCCACTACAAGCCCGCCGAGGTGCCGAGGAGTGCCTAGCTCCTCCGTCCTGGGGCGCCCGCCGCTCAACGTCCTCATCGACCCCTCCCTGGCAAAGCGCAAGAGCCCATGGGAGATCAACCTCTCCGAGCTCCTGGACATGTTCCTGAAGGCCATCTCCCAGACCGACCTCATCGACATGCGCGCGGCGGGGACCGCGGCCCTCTCCTCGGCTACGATCTACAGGCTCAAGGTGGAGACGCTGTTCCTGTTCGAGAAGCTCAGGATGCAGCACAGGCTGGTCGGCTCCTCGGAGCCTCCGCAGATCATAGTCATGCCCTTCAGATACGAAATCTACTCCACCAACATAGACGAGCTCTTCGACGAGCTCGGCCGCATCCTGCAGGACATAGTCGTCAGGGACGAGGGGGAAGAGCAGAACCCGCTCGCCATCGCCGACCTCCAGCCCCCGGACTTCGAGAACTACGTCGTTTCGCTGCAGGTCCTCCTGTCAGAGTTCAGGAAGATCCTCGTCGAGAGGCTGAGGGCGACCGGGAAGGCGCTCCTCTCGGAGCTCCTCAAGGGGCTCCCTCCACTCGACGCCGCCCGCGTCTTCATCCTCCTCCTGTTCGCGGCCAACGACGGCGAGGTGGTGATCAACCAGGAGGAGTCCGACCAGGACGCGCTGGTGGTGTCGGTGGGCCAGCTTGAGTAGCGAAGACGCGGCCGGGGAGCACCCCAAGGAGATGGTCGCCAAGGTCGAGGCTGCCCTCTACGCGGCTGGGAGGCCCATATCGGTGGAGGACATCGCCCGGGTGGCCGGGACCGCGTCCGAGCGGAAGGCTGCTGCGATAGCCAGAGAGATAGCCAGGGCGGTCAACGGCGCGTTCCAGGCGGTGGAGGTGGTGGAGTATTCGGGGCCGAGGTTCGCCATGCAGCTGAAGGCGAAGTACACCCAGACCGCCAGGAAGTTCGCCACGCGGCCCCTCCTGTCCAAGGCCGCGCTCCGGACCCTGTCTTTCATCGCCTTCTTCCAGCCGATCACCTCGTCCGAGCTGGTCCTCAGGCGGAGCTCCACCGTCTACCAGCACCTGAAGGAGCTCGAGGGGGTCGGGTTCATCCTCGGGGAGAGGCAGGGGAGGAGCAAGGCGTACAAGACCACGGCCAGGTTCGCCGAGTACTTCGGACTGAGCAACGACGTCCCGACCATGAAGAGGCAGCTCGAGAGCCGGACCCTGACGCTGAGGTAGCCGCCCTCCGGTCCGGGCCGACCTGCTCCGATATGCTTAACATGAGGCCCGCGAGGGCGCCCATCAGGAAGCGATGACGCGCCCCATCGAGAACCTCACCAAGCGGAAGTCGACCGGAGGCAGGTCAAGGCCCCACAGGGGGAGAAGGGCCTACGAAAAGGACGGGTACGCCATCGAGCCTCTGGTGGGCGAAGCATCGACGAGGGCGAGCCGGCGTCGCGGAGGGTCCATCTCCACCGGTGTGATATTCGCGGACAGCGCGAACGTCTCCGACAGCTCGGGGAAGTCGACGAAGTCCAAGATACTGAGGGTAAAGAAGAGCCCTGCCAACAGGGACTATGAGAGGCGGGGGGTGATCACCAGGGGCGCGGTCCTCGACACCGAGGCCGGCGAGGCCGTGGTCACGTCGCGCCCGACAGCCGACGGTGTGGTGAACGCCGTCCTCCTGTCGAAGAAATGAAAGAGTACGACCGCTACATATTCTGGCTGGAATACTTCGACTCTGAGCTCAAGCGAAAGGCGGGGCGCAGGGTCCCGCTGAGCTCGGCTACCAGGGCTCCGGTCCTCGTTGAGCTCGAAGAAGCGTGCAGGCGGCTCAACCTCCAGCCTCAGCCCCTGGCGGCGCGCTATCCTTCCAGGCCCGCCAGGGAGTCGGGGTACGTGTCGATCGTGAAGTCGGGGCCGAAGCAGGCGCTGCTGCTGAAGGTCGCGAAGGAGCTGGCGACAGTCAGAGGGATCGCCCAGAGGCGCCAGGGGCAGGCGCAGCAGCCCCGCAAAAAATAATCAGCCCCTCAACGTTTAAAGGCAAGAAGTCGGGCCTTCGCTTCACTTGCATCAGGTGGGCACAGTCATCCATAGGGCCAAGAGTGGCAGGCTCGTCGTCCGCCTGACGAAGGAGGTCAGGCCGGGCGTTTTTCTGTTCGACGAAGGCAAGAGGAAGTTGGGGAGGATAGGCGAGCTGATCGGCCCCGTGAAGTCCCCCTACGCGTCGGTGGTCCCAGCCAGCAGCCGCGCGGGAAGGCCGGGGGAGCCGGCGTTCGCGGAGTGAACTCATGAGCATCTGGGGCGCGAGCCGGGACGAGGGCTTCAGGAACTCCTGCCCTGTCTGCGGCAACAGGCTGATTGGCGACTCAGAGAAGGGGGAGCAGGTCTGTCCGACCTGCGGTTATGTCACCCTGGCTCCGGCCGACTCCGGCCCAGAATGGAAGGCCATGGACCTGGAGGACAAGAACAAGCGGGTGAGGGTGGGCGCCCCGACGACCCTGGCGCTCCACGACTTCGGGCTCACCACCGAGATCGGGAGGACCATGCGCGACTCCCACGGCAAGTACCTCGACCCGACCATGAGGGCGACCGTGGAGAAGATGAGGAAGTGGCAGAGCAGGTCCAGGACGATAAACAGCGAGGAGAGGGGGCTCTCGAACGTCCTTTCGAAGATCAGCGAGCTCTGCGACGCGCTGAACCTGCCGGACAACGTTGCCGAGACGGCGGCCCAGATCTACCGGACCTCGGCCAAGAAGAAGGTGGCCAAGAGCAAGTCGATACTCGGGATGACGGCGGCGACGGTGTACCTGGCGTGCAGGAAGTGCGGGGTGTCGCGCACCCTCAAGGAGGTGGCCAGGGCCTCGGGGATGGAGAAGGGGAGCGTCGCGCGCTACTTCCGCCTGGTCCTGAAGGAGGTCGAGAAGGAGTACGTCCCTCCGCCGTCGGTTGAGAAGTACATCTCAAAGTTAGTCAACATCGCCAAGATCGACGCAAGGGTCGAGCGCCTGGCGCTGACACTGTCCCGCAAGACGAGCGACTCGCGGATCTCCAGCGGCAAGGCCCCTGCGGGGCTCGCGGCCGCTTACGTCTACCTGTCCTCGGTCATGGTGGGGGAGCACCTGCCGCAGAGGGAGGTGGCTGAGTTCGCCGAGGTGACAGAGGTGACCGTCAGGAACCGGTGCAGGGAGATACTCGACAACTACGTGATAAGACAGGAGTTCATGCAGTCAAAATGAAACAGAAGAAGCAGACAGCCAAGGACAGCCCCAAGAGGCAGACAAGGGGTCGCCAGAAGAAGGAAGCGGAGCCAGAGAAGCCTGTGGAGAGGACCGAAGAGGAGCTGGTGGACCTCACTTCCAGGGTCTACAAGCTCGTGGTGGAACGCGGGCGGGACGGCGTACTGCAGAGCGAGATATGGAAGGAGCTCGGCCTGACCAGCAGGGACGGGTCCAGGCTCGCCATAAGGCTCGAGAGGAGGGGGCTGATAGGGAGGGTGAAGGTCCTCGAAGACGGGCGCTGGACATATAAGTTGACCCCGCTTCGCTTCCCGACTGACATGGCCTCCATCGAGAAGGCGCCATGCATCGTCTGCCAGTACGAGCCGAAGTGCTCCGTCGAGGGGGAGGTCAGCCCGTACATCTGCCCCTGGATAGGGCCCTGGGTGATCCAGGAAGCCATGGCTTCGCGGACCGGGGCGCCGAGCGCCGAACCGGCCCCGGCCAGGTAGGCCCAGACCATGACAGGGGTGGACACGTCAGGGCTAGTGGACGCGGCCAGGAAGGCGCGCGAGCGCGCCTATTCGCCATACTCCGGGGTCAAGATAGGGGCAGCGGTCCTGACGGAGGGCGGGGCGGTCTACACGGGCGCGAACGTCGAGAACGCGTCCTATGGCCTCTCCTGCTGCGCCGAGAGGACGGCGATGTTCAAAGCCGTCTCGGAGGGGGCGAGGAAGATCCTGGCCATCGCCGTGGTCGGCAAGTCCGAGCAGTTCACCAGGCCCTGCGGCGCATGCAGGCAGGTCATGGTCGAGTTCAACCCTGAGATGGCGGTGATGATGCGCGGGGTCGACGGCTTCTCCGCAGACGCGACCGCCAAATCCCTCCTCCCGGCAGCGTTCAACCCCCCAGAGCTCTCGAAGAGATGAGGCTGAACGAGGCGCGCCGGGACCTCTACCGGCGCCTTGCCAGGGAACAGGGGTACAAGAGCAGGGCCGCCTTCAAGCTGATCGAAGCCAACGAGCGCTACGGGTTCATCCGGCTCGGGGACAGGGTCGCCGACTTCGGCGCAGCCCCGGGGGGGTGGCTCCAGGTGGCGTCCTTCCTCGTCGGGGAGGACGGGCTAGTGGTGGGGGTGGACTTGGACCCGATCCGGCTGAAGGAGAAGAACGTCGTGGCCATCAAGATGGACGTGCACGACCCCGCTGTGGCCGAGAAGGTGTCCCAGGCCCTGGGGGGGAAGGCAGACGTCGTCCTCTCCGACCTCGCCCCCTCGGTCACAGGGGTCTGGGAGCTGGACCAGACGAGGCAGATCGACATGACTCTGCGGGTCCTCGAGCTGTCCCGGACCCTCCTCAAGGGCGGAGGCCGCGTCTACTGCAAGCTCTTCGAGGGGGAGCGGTCACAGGAGGTCCGGGGAGAGTTCCGCAGGATGTTCAGGTCGGTCAGGGTGATCAAGCCCGCGGCCAGCAGGAACGCGGCCTCAGAGCTGTACTATCTGTGCGAAGGGCCGCAGGTGTGACGCGGGTCCTCAGATGCCTGAGCGCGCCGCCGTCCTGACTGCCTCCACCACCTCAGCATAGCCTGCGTCCGTCTTCAGCCCTGTCTTCTCGAACGGCGTCCGCGCGACCCTGCGCCCGGACTGCGCAAGGGCCCTGTACACCCTGTCCTCGGGGGCAGACGCCACTTTCAGGGCGGAACAGACCCGCTCGAGGCTGAAGCTCCACGGGGGGAACCCGTCGACCCCGACCAGGGACCCGAGCATGGTCGCGGCCCTGGCAAGCCCCTTCTCCTGCGCCGCCCTGGCCGCCGCGCGCACGGTCTCCTCCTCGGTGACCTTCCCGACCCAGAGCGGCCCTGCCACCTTCGCCTTCTTCCCGCAGCGTGGGCACACGGGCGAGGGGACGACGCCGCTCGAAGCCTCGCCGCAGTGGTGGCACCAGGAGACGCTGCCGACGCCCTTCAGCGCTGCGTCAGCTCTGGACGCCCCGGCCCTGACCCGGACGAAGACCCTCAGGTAGTGCCTCGTCGAGTGGGCTGCCACGGGCTCGGCCCCTATGTCCAGCATGGCGCCCAGCCTGGCCACAGCCCCCAGGAGCACCCTGATCCCGGTCTCGTGGTGGAAGTGGTTGTTGAGCGGGGAGCCGCCGTACCTCCTCCTGCAGGTCCCCTCCTGCACCCCGCAGAGCACAGCGGTGTCGGTGGCGGTGAGCGACAGCACCCCGCCGTCCGACGTCGCCGCCAGGGCGGCCTGGATGTGCCTGATCGGCGTTCCGAACGGGTCCACGTCGACGTAGTCGAACCTCTGGTCCCTCCCGAACCGCGAAGCCAGGAAAGCGTTGGTCTCCGAAAGCTCGAAGGAGCACCTCCCGGCGACCCTGTTCAGCCTGGCGGACCTCTCCCCAGCCCGGAGCGCGGGCTCGTTGAAGTCTACCAGGGTCACCGACGACACCCCTTCCACCTCCTTGGCCACCCGCACCCCACGCCCCCCCACCCCCGCCATGGAGTCGCAGAACGTGCGGCCGCCCCCTGCAGCCGCCAGGGCCACTGTGATGTCTCTGTTGAGGGCGGCCGCCGGGTTGAAGAAGACCGGCGACGTGGGAGGCGGGTCAACCGTGACGCTCGCCTGGGGAACGAAGAGGGTGGTCTTGCCCTCGACGTGGCGGACGAACTTCAATGGGCCGGGCGCGGCGCGCCAGGTGTTAAACGATTCCGGCAGGCTGCTAACTTCATGTAGCCCGGCGAGGGAGGACAGTGGTTGTCAAAGATCTACCTGGTCACCGGCCCGCCGGGGGTGGGCAAGTCCACCGTCGTCTCCAAGGTGGTCCGGAGGCTGAAGAGCGCCGGGGTGATAGTGGGCGGGTGCACCGCTTCGGAGGTCAGGTCGGGGGGCGCCAGGACGGGGTTCGGTGTGACCGACCTCACCAGCGGGAGGACGGGCGTGCTCGCGTCGGTGGATTCAAAGTTCGGCCCCCGGGTCGGGAGATACAGGGTCAATCTCTCGGACCTGGCGTCCGTGGGCGCGGCGGGGCTCGAAGCGGCAGCGGCGGACTCGGAGCTGATCGTGATCGACGAGGTCGGGCCGATGGAGCTCGTCAGCCCAGACTTCCGGAGGGCGGTCAGGGGGTGCGTCGCCTCGGGGAAGCCGATCCTCGCCGTGGTACACGAAAGGCTCGAGGACGACCTGCTCGCCGAGCTGCGGGCCGCCGCCGAACAGGTGTTCCCGCTCACGGTGGAGAACAGGGACGATGCGATAGACAGCCTCGCGTCGGTCCTGCTGGCGGCCGCAGGGGGACCCAAGGTCTGATGCGAACGAGGCTTGTCGGCGGCGTGGACGAGGCGGGGAGGGGGTGCCTGCTCGGGCCGCTGGTGGTGGCGGGGGTCTCGGTGGACGCGTCAGGCATGAGGAAGCTGAAGCGCCTCGGTGTCAGGGACTCGAAGAAGCTCACCCCCGGACGCCGGGCGGCGCTATGCCCAGAGATACTCGAGGCGGCAGAAATGGTGAGGTGGGAGATGATACACCCGCGGGAGATAGACGAGACCGTGGCGTCCGGGCGCAGGCTCCGGAAGCTGAACTATCTGGAGGCCGTCTACTTCGCGCGCGTGATAGACGGGCTCGGGGCGCAGCGGGTCACAGTCGACGCTTCTGACGTCATCCCGGGGAGGTTCGCCGGGGACGTCATCGACAACCTGGGCCGGAAGTGCTCGGTGGTGGCGTACCACAAGGCAGACCGCGACTATCCTGTCGTCTCGGCCGCTTCCATCGTCGCCAAGGTGAAGCGGGATGCGGCGGTGGCGGAGCTCAGGGACAAGCACGGGGACTTCGGCTCCGGTTACCCGTCGGACCCGGTCACGAAAGCCTTCTTCGCAGACCTCGTGGCGAAGAAAGGGCGGCTCCCCGACTACGTCCGGAAGAGCTGGAAGACCTGGGCGCGGTACCCCGAGCTCGGGCAGACGAAGCTCACCGAAGCGGCCGCCGCAAGGCCATGAGCCGCTGCCAGCTTCGCACGCCCCATCGAAGGTCGGCATCGTGGTCGAGGGGGTGGCCCCTGACCTTCTCCTCGACCGCCTAGTCAAGGCCCTCGCCGGGAGCCTGAGGTCCCGCGGGGCCTGGGTACGGGCAGCTGCTGCTCGCGAAGTGAAGCGGGGTTAGCTACGCATGGTCGCGTAGATCAGAGCGTGGTCCTTCTCGAAGGGGCTCAGCTCAACCAGCTCTTTCACCTCGAAGCCGCCGGACTCGAGCTTCTTCTTCTCCTCCACGAACACCCTCGCCGGGTCCTTGAGGACGTCTATGCTCCTGGACTTCACCACCAGGAGGAGGACCCCCCCGGGTCTGAGCATGGCCCTGCAGTTGGCGATTGCGATCTCGGTCTGGTCCGGCTGGGCTATGTCGCAGTAGACCACGTCCACCTTCGCCACGGAGTACTTCGAAGGGTCCCTCGCGTCGGCGACGAAGGGGATCACGTTCCTCCTCTCCCTGGCGACGCGCTCGACGAACTCCCTGGCGACCCTGGGTGAGAACTCGACCCCGACCACCAGGCCTCCGGGGCCGACGAGGTCGGACACGTGCGAGACGGTGGTCCCCGTGGACGCCCCGAGGTAAAGCACCTTGGCCCCCTCGCCCACGATAGCGCCCGGGAGCCCCTTGATCATGGCCGCGGCCAGCTTGCTCCTGAATGGGTCCCATGTCCTGAACTCGGCGCCCCCTCTCTGCAGGAGGTCCTCGTTGTAGACCCTCTTCCCTGGGACCAGGTTCTGGGTGAGCAGCGCGGTCCTCCCAAACCTCTCCTCCCTGAGGAGCCTGGTCAACGCCTTCTGAACTTGTCTCGCCGTGGAGGCCTGCCTTCCCTCCTCGGCCCGTCCCTCCTCTCCGGCCTCCGCTGGGGAGGCTCCTTGTATCTCTCCTTGATCCCCTCCAGCCTCTTGTCTAGTCCGGCCTTGATGCTGGCGTCCTCAGAGCCGCGGTATCGGTCCACCCTGGCTGCTATGGCTATCTTGTTGGCCAGGGTCCTCGCTATCTTCCCCCTCTGCCACTTGGGGGCCGTGTGGACGGCCTGATGCTGGAACAGGATCCCGTGCTTGGGGGGCCTGGCCCCGGTCCTCAGGGACCTGAAGAGCGCCTTCTCCGCGCCAAGGATCTGGATCGTGCTCGCAGGGAGCATCGCCAGCCTGTCGAGGCCTCCCGCCTTCGCCATCAGTCGGGCGCCGATGGTCGCGCCGGCTACCTCAGCCACGTTGGGGGCCACCCTCTTCATCTGGGACTCCACGTAGTCGTTCAGGACCCCCCTCAGCGCGCTCAGCTGGACAGCGAGGGCCCCGAGCGACTTCACCTTCGCTAGGTCGCCCTCCGAGATCTCCCCGCCCTTGGACCTGTCCCTGGCCTCCATGATGGCCGCGACCTTCTTGTCGGTGAACCCCCTCCCGGCGAGGGCCTCGGCGGAGTACGACCCTCTCCCGCCGATCTCCGATATCATCTTGCAAAGCGCGACGTTGTCCTGGACCATCTGGGTCAGCTCGGGGAAGTGCAGCCCGTACCACTCCGAGGCCCTGGTGGCTGTGATGTTCAGGTACTTGTCCGTGTCATCCAGCGCCTGTATCGCCTGCACTAGGTGGAGGTCCGGGCGGGACGAGGCCTGACGGATGGCCTCCTCGGCGGCCGCGATGCTCTTCTGCCTAAGCGCCTCGACGTCTTGGCTCTCTGGGACCCCTTCGCCTGACAAGTCTGTTCGCCGCTCTCGCCTAACTCCATTAAAGGGTTTCAGGAGAGCCGCGTCCGCTGTCCCCGCATCGCCCCTGCGCCGGCGGTCCGCCGTCCGTTCTCCGGCCCGGCCTGCCTATGGCTGGGCTGCTGCGACGCGTTCGGCCGTGGGCGCTCCAGGCGCGGGCTAGGTCATGGTAAGCAGCTTGCGCATGACCCAGGCAAAGAGCGACGCGAGGATGCCCCCCACCCCGAGGACGAGGAAAGTCCCCTCTACCCGCTGGGTGATGGCGCACGCGAGCACCAGCGTCCCGTTGATTATGGGCTGCTGGGTTCCGCACCAGTATGTCTCCACGCCCGACTCGTATATCGCGGCAGCGATCCCGGCGACTGCCAGGACCATCAGCTCGACCGCGACCACCGTGGATACGCCGACGCCTCTGCGAACGCGCACGAACGCGGGCGTTACGCCTTGCCGCCTCGTGTCGTCCGCCGGGCCTGCAGGCGCCGCCCTCCCTCGGGGGGTCATCGCTCCTCCTCGCGCCTGGCTTCGCGCTCTCCGCGGACCAGGAAGACCAAGTTCAGCGCCATCCCTGCGGCTCCGACCGCGAGGAGGAGGTCGGCGGAGGAGAGCAGCTCCCCTCGGGTCGAGGAAGCGGCGGTCGTCGATGCGGCCGCGCTTTGGATGAACCACCCGAACAGGCCCACGACGCCGAACGTCCACGAGGCCAGGGCCGCCGCCCAGTTGAGCGCTTTCATCTGGGCGGTCGCCAACCGGCTCGCTATTTGAGGACTCGTCTTTGCCAATCGTGGCGTGGTCGCATGTCAGCGACCTCTTCCCTTCCATTGGCAGCCTGCAATCGATGGCCGTGACGGGCCCCCTCTTCTTGATTGCCGCGATCTCGACGAGGCCGTCATCCTTCATTTTCTTGAGCAGGGTGATAAGCCCTCCCCCTGGATGGCGTCCGGACTGTCCCTCTGTCTCGCCGCTCGCCAGACACCATGCCTGTGGTGTCAAACGAAGCCACTTCCAGGCCTGGACAGTTCCGCGTCAGCACGGTCAACGGCATCACTGATGCAACGCCATGCAGACTCTCCCTAAACTCTAAAATATCGAGGCCATCTCTACGATCCGTTGGCCAGCGCTAGCGACTTCTTTCGCCACTGCCCCTCCTGTGGCAAGAGGTTTTCGATAAAGCTAGTCGACAAGAAACTCGAATCGGAGGCGAAGGAAAGGGTGGTAACTGAAGTGCCTCGCGGGCATCTGCAGAGCGGGGGGAGCTTTGGAGAAATCGTGCCGATGACGGTATTGGATACAGCTGTAACTACGATAGTCGACACGAAAGAGTTTGGGTATTCGTATCATTGCAAGCATTGCGGGCACGAATGGACAGAGATCCGCAAACAAACGACTGTGAGCTAGATGCGATAGCTCTCGGCTGTGAGCTTCGGTGCAAACACGTTCCTACTGGAAGCGGTGCTTCTGGGACGCATCGAGGACTCACCGGCACCTACGGCACGTAAGCTTGGACGCATGCCAGGCAGATGCACCCTGGAGAATAAGGATCGCACTTGGTGCTGGACGACCCGGGACTCCAAACGCTTTCATTTGTGTATGTCCCTCCGGACGCCTTCGGGAACGCGTAGCTGCACAGCGTGTTTGTACTGAAGTTCGTGGTCATATTGGTGTAGCAAGTACCACCAGTGGTCAACTCAGACCAGTATTCGACACTATAGCTGGCTCCCTAGCGGGTAGATGTGGCCGCAGTCGTGGACCCCCGTACCGGAGAAGGCCAGTCCATTTGCAGCGTTGTAGTCTTCCCACTCCGTGGTTCCACTGGTAGTCGCGGGCGCCATTGCGCTGGCCGTCGGGCTCTTGGGAGTCGCCATTCTTGCGGCGACTAACAGGCGGGCGCCTTCTGCAGGGATTCGGACGCGGATACCCCTCCCGCCCCTATGCCGGCAAAGATTCGTGCCCGAATGCTGATAATCCAGGAGGCCGCACCCTCTCAGAGCATCGACCTGGAATCAGGCGTACTTCTCTATCTCTTCCCTGAGGACGGACCTGTGGCAGGTCGAGGGGTCCCTCTCCGTGCAGAGGAGCGTTATGGTCCCCTCCTTCGACTCCTTCGCCAGCTCGCGCAGGGCCCCCTCCTTCCCCTTCAACGACTTCCTGTACTCCGCCTTGAACTCGCCCCACGTCGCCTTCCCTGACTTGTACCGCTTGATGAGGTCCCTTGGGGTGCCCAGCTCCTTCATCCAGACGTCGACCCTGTCCTTGGATATCCCCCTGGGCCAGAGCGTCATGACGAGGACCCGCTTTCCGTCGGAGGGCTCGGGAGGGGAGTAGACGGATTTTTCAATCAGGATCATGCTCGAAACGTCAGACTTCGGCCAGATAAGTCTAGCCAGGCGCCCTTCTTGGGACGATATCAGCTTCGACCATGTCCCTGCAGAAGAAGCTCATCTTTCGACGTCGGCTTCAATCAGGCTCCGAGTCTCTTTCAGCCGCTGATGTCTGCTAGCGTCACCCCCTCCGCGTGTAGGGCTTGCGGGGCAAGTTTTGCGACCTATAGGCACCTGGCAGGTCATCGTGCCGGAAAGCACAGGCGACGCCCGGAATGACGGACTGCACAAGACGGCGGCATGGCTGGCGAGAGCCAAGTCAGTCGTCGTCATCGAAGACTTGGCGGTCCAGAACCTGACAAAGAACCACCGCCTCGCTGGTGCCATCCTTAACGGAGCACCAGCCGAACTAGGGCGGCAACTGGGATACAAGACGAAGTGGTATGGAAGCAAGTTGGTGATAGCACCAAGGAACTTCCCATCCACCAAGAGGTGTTCCGGATGTGGCAACGTCAAGGCAGAGATGCCCCTGTCTGAACGAGTCTATGTCTGCGAAGTCTGCGGGCTCGTGTTGGATAGGGACCTTTCCGACGCTAAAAGGTGGCGTATAGGCCCTGGGAAATTAGCATTTGTTGACCGTGGAACTCGTCTGGCGCAGAACGGAGCCCGGTGTGGCCCGTCAACCAATCGTGGGGTCGGCCGGACTTGTCCGTCCTCGCGTACCCCATCAACTGATCGAACCGCGGTCTGTCAGGACGACCTCGTAGAGGTTAGGGCCCGTAGACCCCGCTGCGGTGGTCTATCTTGTCGACGAGCACGAGCCTTTCGGTTGACAGGACTTCGTACAGGACGCGATAATCCCCGACCCTGACTCGATGGATGTTATCCCTTCCCTGGAGTTTCACTGCACCCCTCGGAAACGGGTCCTCGCCCAGCTCCTCCAGTCTCGACAGAATCCTCTTCTTCATGATTTGGTCCAACGTTCCCAGCTCCCTGACCGCCCTCTTGGAGAGCCTTACCTCGTACTTCAACTGAACGAGTTCTTGGTTTCAGCTAGCGATACGGTCCTTCCTTCTTTCAGATCCGAGCGTCCTTCCTCGATGGCCTGAACGTCTTCCCTGGTGGCGATAGCGTCAAATGCCCGTTCCAAGGCGGTTATCCGTTTCTTCATTTGGCGAACCTCGCCCTTCAGTTCTTCGTAGCCCGCTTTCATGATTATACAGTTCAGATACGTCCTTTCCTTTTAACTCCTTCGAAGCGAGCAAGGGGTTCCGCTTCATAGTCAGGTGATTTCATCCCTTGTAGGCGTAGGCCGTGAGAAGGACAGCGTCACCAATCAAAAAAATCGACAGAAAGATTGGGCTGAGAGGCTCAGGAAGGACGCTAAGTTGGGGAATGGTTGCCCGAAGGAACAAGTCCCCAATAGGAACAATCAGAAGGGTTATCATGACAGTCTTGACGACAAGTTTCAAGCCTATCTGGGCAGACATTGGATGACTCAACGGAATTGTTGATATTAAGAATTCTTCCCCATTGATTTTTGGAGCAAATCCAGCCACTTGTTCCTGGCCTCGATTCCGACCCCCGCCCTCTGCCAGAGCCTGAGGATTGTGGTCCTCATAGCATGCTCGTTGACCGGATGGGGGACCGCCGGGGAGGCCTTCTTCTGCCTCCTGTCACCCTGGTAGTCGAACTTGTCCCGGAAGAGGAGAGAGTCAGAAGCCAGTCTCTCCCCGACTCTTTCCCTGCTCGCCAGGTAGTCCTTTATCGCGTCGACGCACTCCGGCGTTCCGAATGTCTGGTACTCCTCCTGCTCCCCGGCGTAGACTGTTATCCTGCCGAGCCCCGACTTGAGGTACTCGATATCATTCAGTTTTAAGCCCGGGAGGGCGCCTATCCTGAGACCCCCCGACGCCATAATCAGTATTGCGGCCCTCTCCCTCGGAGACGCCAGCTTCAGGGCAGCCCTCACCTACTCCGCCGTGGGGGCCCTGTCCTTCGCCACCGTCTTCCCGGCCGGAGTCACCGAGCGAATCTTCTTCCAGTTGAACTGCACCTCCTCAAAGTCAAAGAAGGATTTGAGCGTCGAGACAGATCCGTTAATCGTGGCCGGGGAGACCCCGTCCCGCCTCCGTACGATGGCCGCAATCAGCTCGTTCTCCGCCGCCCTCCTGTCCGCCCTCGCCCTCTCCAGGAGCGAGTCGGGGTCGGGGACCAGGAGCCTCTTCATCTTCGGGTATCCTTTTCTAGTCGCCTCCGCTCTTCTGGATGCGGCGAACTCTTCCAGTATGACACGTCACCTGGCGAGAAATCTAGAAATCCCATTTAAGGAGCACACAAAATCATGAGGGTAAAGCTCCTGGACGCCGCAAAGAACCTTGAATGGTATGCCACCGTCGCTGGCAGTCCGCCAGAGACGTTAAACGCCTTCGGAAGGCAGGAGGTCGCAGCCAAATCGGCAGTGCCTGCCGTCATCACTGGAGGAAGCGTTCATGGTCTTAAATGACCATAAACCGAGAACGGTTGAAGAGCGTCCTCCGGCTCCTCGGGGCGATCCGGCCCATGCTAATCATCGAAGTGAACAGGGCAGATGTGATGATGGAATTCTGCATGAGCCGATTGTCTCATCACCGCCGCAAAGGCAGGAGGTTCACTCACAGCGAGCTAAGACTATATAGCGCTCTCAAGCGGCTGAACCAAATAGGAGGTGTGAAGAAACGCCAACACACGGAAGTCTGACTAAGGCGGGTAATCACCACAAAGGTGGCCTGAAGTCAGAAGTCAGACTCCCAAACTAGAGGGTAAACCAAAGGACAGCAAGATACCCAAAGTCAGGAACAAGCGGACCTACGAGAAGCGCTTCACCCTGAAGCGCAAACCTGGCCAGAACTGGATGCGCCAGTGACAGAACAGGGACTCAGTCTCGAGGACGCAGTCTCCCATGTAGCGGAGCTCATATCGAAGGGCGACGTTCGAACCCGGCGCGACCTGGAGAAGGCTAAGAAGCGCGCCGCCTCGCTCTACGGCCTCGACAGGTATCCGTCCAACTCGGAGATCATCGCAAGGCTCCCCCGCGCCATGACCGGAGCGCTCCAGGAGCTCCTCAGGGTCCATCCGAGGAGGAGCGCGTCCGGCATAGTCGTCGTAACCGCGTTTTCCGCGCCGTTTTCATGCCCCCACGGCACATGCGTCTTCTGCCCTGGCGGCCCGCGCCTCGGGACCCCGCAGTCCTACCTCCCGCGCAGCCCCGGGATGAAGTCGGCGCTCTCGGCAGAGTTCGACCCGTTCCTGCAGGTGAGGAAGTGCCTGGCGAAGTACGGAGCCAACGGCCACGAGACCGACAAGGTCGAGACGATCATCGAAGGGGGGACGTTCATAGCCGTGGACGAGGGCTACCAGAGGGGGTTCGTCAAGGGGGTCTACGACGGGCTCAACGGCTCGGTGTCCGCGGACCTCGAGGGCGCGCAGGCCCTCAACGAGTCTGCGGAGAGCAGGTGCGTCGGCCTGACCCTGGAGTCGAAGCCCGACTGGTGCAGGCCCAGGGACGTCGACCTCATGCTGAGCTACGGCATCACGAGGCTCGAGATAGGGGTCCAGAGCCTCCGCGACGAGGTCCTCGAGAAGAGCAACAGGGGGCACACGGCCGAGGACTCCGCCAGGGCGTTCCAGGTCGCAAGGGACGCGGGGCTCAAGGTGACCGCCCACATGATGCCCGGGCTCCCGGGGGCGACCCCCGACGGAGACCTGGCCGACCTCCGCCGCCTCTTCGAAGACGAGGCGTTCAGGCCCGACATGTCCAAGCTCTACCCGACCCTGGTGGTCCCGGGGACCGCCCTTGCGCGCCAGTTCGACGCAGGGAAGTACGCGCCCTACGGCCTGGAGACGGTGGTAGAGCTGCTCAGCGAGATGAAGAGGTTCGTCCCGCCCTGGCACAGGATAATGAGGATACAGAGGGAGATCCCCGCCGACGAGATCGAGGGGGGTGTCAAGGACGGCAACCTCAGGCAGCTGGTCCTGAGGAGGGCCGAGGAGAAGGGGGTGTCGTGCAGGTGCATCAGGTGCAGGGAGGTCGCCCTGAGGGGCCCCGGGGAGCTGGAGGAGGACGACGCGCTCGCGTTCAGGCAGGTCAGGTACGCCGCTTCTGAGGGGACGGAGGTCTTCGGGTCCTTCGAGCTGGAGAGGTCGGGGGTCATCGCAGGGTTCGTCAGGCTGCGCGCCCCGTCGCCGTCGGCTCACAGGAAGGAGATGGCGGGGGCCGCCGTGGTCAGGGAGCTGCGGGTCTACGGGAGGGCGGTCAGGCTCGGAGGGCGCGAGGATGGCGCCTGGCAGCATCGCGGGCTGGGGGCCGCGCTGATGGGACGGGCCGAGGAAGCGGCGGCGTCGGAGCTGGGGGCGAAGACGCTCCTGGTCACCAGCGCGGTCGGGACCAGGGGGTACTACCGCGGGCTAGGGTTCGAGAGGGAGGGGCCCTACATGTCCAAGCGGCTTCGCTAATCCTTTAAGACTGAAGAGGGGTGGTGGCGTTCGCATGGGCGACCTCTCGGGCTACAAGGGCGCCGCCCTCCGGTTCCTCGAAAAGGCCGGGGCCGCGGTGGGCGACGTGCTCGAGGTCAGGGCCACCTGGGGGACGGTCACCGGGACCCTGGTCCCCAGATACCTCTACGGCGACGGCGAGCACATCGTGATCAAGCTGAAGTCTGGATACAACGTCGGGTTGAGCCTGGGTGACCTGTCGGGGGTCAGGGTCGTCGCCAAGGGGGACCGGCCTTCCTTTTCGCCTCCTCAGCCCCCGAAGCCTTCGAAGGACCTCCCGAAGGTGCTGGTGATCGGCACCGGCGGGACCATAGCGAGCAGGATCGACTACCGGACAGGCGCGGTAAGGCCGGCGGTGACGTCCGAGGAGCTCCACGCCATGGTCCCCGAGCTCTCGCAGGTCGCCAGGGTCGAGCCAGAGATAATGTTCGACATACTGAGCGAGAACATCACCCCCGCCCACTGGACAAGGCTGGCGCGCAGGGTCGCGAAGGCGGTGGACGAGGGGGCGGACGGCGTGGTGGTCACCCACGGGACCGACACGCTGGGCTACACCGCGGCAGCCCTGAGCTTCGCCCTGGCGGGGGTCCCCATACCTGTGGTGCTGGTCGGCGCCCAGCGGTCCCCGGACAGGCCGTCGTCGGACGCGCCTCTGAACCTGATCGCGGCGGTGAGCGTGGCCGGCACCGCGAGCTTCTCCGGTGTCTACGTCGCCATGCACCAGGGGGAGAGCGACGACAAGATCGCGCTGCACCGCGGGACCAGGGTGAGGAAGAACCACACCAGCAGGCGGGACGCCTTCGAGTCGGTGGACGTCCCCCTCGCGGCGGTCTGGGGGAGGGGCGGGCTGGAGCACGTCGCAGACGGGCTGCCTCCGAGGGGGCGCGAATTCAAGCCGAGCCCGAGGTTCGACGGCGCGGCGGCGCTCCTGAAGTTCTATCCGTCGATGCCCGGGGGGCTGGTGAGGGCCGCCAAGAGGGCGGGCGCGAAGGTCATAGTCATGGAGGGGACGGGCCTCGGCCACGTGAGCAAGGAGGTAGCCAAGGAGCTGAGGCTGTTCATCAGGTCCGGGGGGGTGGCGTGCATGACGTCGCAGTGCGTCCGGGGGAGGCTGGACCTCAGCGTCTACGACACCGGGAGAGACCTGACGCGCATGGGGGTCCTCCCGCTGGGCGACATGCTCGCCGAGACGGCGCTGGTGAAGGCGATGTGGGTGCTGGGGACCGGGGCGAAGGGGGAGAAGGCGAGGAAGCTGATGGCCGAGGACCTGGCGGGGGAGACCACAACCCGCACCTTCCCAGGATAGGCGGGGAGCTGATGGAAGCGCTCCTCGTCGGCCTGGAGATACACCAGCAGCTGGCATCAAGCACCAAGCTGTTCTGCGCCTGCCCGCAGGTGAAGACAGAGGAGTTCCCCGGCAAGTTCGAGAGGAGGCTGAGGCCGGCCCAGAGTGAGACGGGCCACCTCGACCCGGCCGCGGTGTTCGAGTTCGCCAAGGGGAGGTCCAACCTCTACTTCTGGAGCCCGGAGTCCTCCTGCCTGGTGGAGGCGGACGAGGAGCCGCCGCACCCGCTCAGCCGCGAGGCGCTGCACGACTCCCTGCTGATCGCGGCCGCCCTCGGCTCCCACCTGATGGGGGAGGTGCACGTGATGCGGAAGATAGTGATCGACGGCTCGAACACCACGGGGTTCCAGCGGACCGCGGTGGTCGGCCTCGGGGGGTCGTTCAAGGTGGACGGCGTGAGGGTAGGGGTCCAGTCCGTGACTCTGGAGGAGGACGCGGCCCGGATCCTCGGCGAGGACGACGCCTCGCGACGCTGGGGGCTCGACCGCCTCGGGGTCCCCCTGGTGGAGATAGCGTTGGAGCCCGTCGAGGGGGACCCTGAGCTCGTCGGGCGGGTCGCGCTCCACCTTGGGAGGGTCCTGAGGTCCACGGGCAAGGCGGCCAGGGGCCTGGGGACCATACGCCAGGACATGAACGTCTCCCTTGGGGGCGGGAACGTCGTGGAGGTGAAGGGGGTCCAGAAGCTCAACCTGCTCCCCAAGGTGGTGGAGTACGAGAGACGGAGGCAGTCGATGCTGAGAAGGGTCGCGGAGAAGCTCCGGGAGAATGGGGTGCAGAAGGTGGCCTGCTCCTCGGCCGACGCCACAGGGGCCCTGCGGGGCTCTGCGTCGCCGGTGGTTTCCAGGCTGCTGTCGGGAGGTTCCAAGGCAGTGTGCATAGCCGCCCCGGCGCTCGGTGGCCTCCTGGGGTGGGAGCCCGAGCCTGGCGTGCGCCTGGGGAAGGAGCTGGCGGAGGTGGCGAGGGCGAACGGCCTGGGCGGGGTCATCCATTCTGACGAGTTCGAGAAGCAGGGCATCCCGCAGGTCGAAGACGCCGCGCTCAGAAGCGCCCTCGGGTGCGGCAGGGGGGAAGCCCTCGTGCTCGTAATCGGCGGGGCGGAGGCCGTCGACAGGGTCGTCCCGCTCCTGGCGGCCAGGCTGTCCGCCTGTGTCGACGGCGTCCCGGCCGAGACCAGGGCCCCGACAGACGGAGGGGAGACTAGGTACATGCGCCCCAGGCCAGGCTCGCAGAGGATGTACCCTGAGACCGACATACCCGACATCGTCGTCACCGAGGCGGAGGAGGCGGAGCTCGCCCGGGAGGCGCCCGAAGACTGGCGGTCGAGGGTCGCGCGCCTGGAGCGGGAGCGGTCGCTCAGCGGGGACATGGCCCTCAAGCTCTACGACGCCGACGAGATCGAGAGGTTCGAGGAGCTCGCCGGGCGTCTCAGGCTCGAGCCGTCGTTCATCGCCTCGGTCCTGGTAGACCTCCCTGCGAGGCTGTCGAGGGAGGGGGTCGCCGAAGCAGGCTACGCGCCCTCTGCCCTGGCCCTGGCCCTGGACGCCGTCGCGGCCGGGAGGGTGGCGAAGGAGGCGGTCCCGGACGTCCTGAGGACCGCCTGGGAGAAGCGCACGACGATCGAACAGGCAGCCGTGGACCTCGGCCTGGAGCGCGTCGACGAGGCACGCCTGGCCGACATCCTCGACGACCTGGTTTCAAGGCAGGCCGCGCTCATCAGGGAAAAGGGGGACGCCGCGTTCTCGCCGCTGATGGGCGACGCCATGAAGGAGGTCCGGGGGAAGGCCGACGGCGCCCTGGTGGCACGCCTGCTGAGGGAGAAGATGGCCCGGGTCTCGCGCGCGCCGGGCTAGGGCTCAGCGTCCAGCACCGTCTGTCCGGCATGCAGGGCGGAGTACGGCGGCCGCTTCTCGTCGAGCGCCCGTATCCTAGAGTCGACGTAGTCCAGCTGCCCGGCCAAAAGCTTCCGATAGGCCCTGAAGAGCCTCGCCTGGTCTCCCGCCGTGGCGCCGTCTATCGACTTCACCGTCCGCGCGAACGCTCCCCCCGCCGCCTCCATGGAGTGGTCCAGGGACCTCTGTATCGCCGGGGTCGCCTTCTCGATGGACTTCTGGGTCGTGACCACGGCCTTCTCCATCGCCTCCACCACGGACTTCAGCGCCTGCCTGGGGGTGCGGGGTCGGGGCTCGGCGCCCAGCTCAGGTCCTCTCCTCGGACAATGCTATGCGAGTCATGGACGCTGCGCGCGAGCGCCAGCGATTTGAATCTACGGAGTTGAACGCCCCCGGGGAGGCGGCACGGGCGCCAGGGGAGCGGAGTCAGCCTCACAGCAGTTTTTATAAAACTCGATCGAGCGGTCACACTGCGGCAGGCAGGCGATCGCGATAGTCTTCAGCACGTACGCCAACTTTTACCTCGGCCTGAGTTTGGGGTTCATAGCTACCATGGCCATAGCGGCGGCGCTGAACAGGTTCGGGGACGCGATGTTCAGGCGCGGGGTCGCCAGGCCCTTCTTCGTGTGGGGGCACAGGCTGCACCACAGGAGCGTCCTTTACCGCGCGGTCCCCTTCGCCTACTTCGCCGTTTCGGTGCTCCTCCTGGCGGGCTACGTGCACATCGTGTGGAGCCTGCTCTGGACAGGACTGGCCGGGACCGCCCTGGTGGCGGTGGACTGCCTGATCATGGACATGGCCATGGACTACGCCCTCAAGGGACGGGGCAGGTGGCTCCTCAAGCACGAGTTTCTCTACGCAGCGGTCCCTATCTACGCCGTCTCGATGCTCCTGAGATGAGCGGTCTAGCGGTCCTCGGCCCGGGACATCTCGTCTGCCAGCTCCAGGTCGTCCCCCTCCGCCCTGGCCCTGAGGCCGGCGGCCGCGCCCTTCCTGTCTCCGGGGGGCCTGTTCTGCCCGAGCTTCCACTTGCCTTCGAGGGACGTGACGCGGACCTCGAAGCCGACTATGGCCTTGAGCTCCCGGTCGATGTAGCCGGCAGGCGCGTCCGACACACGCCACGGAGACCCCGAGGGCCCCTCGAACTTCTCCGTGAGCCGGGTGACCTGCTCCCGGAGGCGACGCTCGTCTGTAAAGAACGACACAGGGCCCCTGGCGTGGACTGCTATGTAGTTCCAGGTGGGGACCATCTCGCCCGTGGCCTTGCTGCTCTCGTACCACCTCGGCGAGATGTAGGCGTGGGGCCCGACGAAGATGGCGAGGCCCTCCGTCCCCGGGATGGTGTCCCTCCACTGGAGGTTCCCCTGGGCGATGTGGCCCACGACCGTCCCGCGCTCGCCGTCGCCCCTGTCGACCAGCATCGGAACGTGCGAAGCCGAGGCTCCTTTTCCGGTCGTGGTCACCAGGGTCCCAAATGAGATCCTGTCGATGGCGTCGAAGATCACCTCCTCCCTCTCCTCGCGATACCACTTCGGGACGTACATGCGTCCCCGGTCCCGCCTGGCGGATAATAGGGGCTTCGGGGCGCCCAGCCTGGGTCGCCGGTCGAGACAGGCCGCACGCGCTCCAGGGGGACCGAGATGCTCCTCCTGATGGACGGTATCCCGTCGATGCCGTGGATCTCGAAGACCAGCTGGTCCCCAGCTATCCTGACTGTGCCAGACATGCTACCGCCGCCTGACGCCGTTCCCGTAGCGCCGTCGCAAATCCTTTCTTGGGGAGACGATGTGAACTCACCCGCCGACTGAGCGGTCGAGCCCGCGTCGAGGCGGTCTGACAGCCGACCCCGGCAAGCGGGGACCGTTCCGGTGATGGCGTGGGCCGATAGACGGGGGTGGCAGGAGTATCCCAAGCCTGGCTGCCAGGAGCCCACTCTGCCGACAGCGGGTCCTTCTTCGCCATAGCGTACCGCCTTGGGAGCTTCCGGAGGCACCTCGGGAAAATCCTCTCCCATTCGCTGGCCCCCATCTCCCGAAGCTCGGTCACAGCCACCTTCTTGCCCCGGTCCGAAAGGACGTAGCCCCGCATGAAGCCGACGATCGGGTAGACGCGCC
>JAFLZE010000130.1 GCA_029785685.1 Nitrososphaerota archaeon
TCGGCATCTGACCGTCACGGCCGCCGCGATTTGATCGAGAACTCCACCACGTGGAGGTTCTCTCTGTCGTAGGCGAAGATGGCGTCGAACCTTGCGCCCATCAGCATCAGGGGCATCCAGAACTGGTCGTCCTCCCACATCTCCGCAACGGGCAGGCTGTCGAGCTCGAACCACCTCACCTGCCCTTCCTCGCTCGACCGCGCGCGTCCCGTGGCCTTGCGCGTCGAGAATAGGTGGCCCCTCATGTAGACGGCGTTGGCGCCGCCCATCATGAAGGCCAGCGTCCCGTGGTAGAACAGGTCTGAGACCACCAGACCCGTCTCTTCGAGGACCTCGCGCACAGCGCACGCCTCGGGCGACTCGCCGGGGTCGAGCTTCCCTCCGGGGGCGTTCCACTTACCCACACTTATCCCCCTGGTTGCCTTCTTCAGGAGCAACTTTTCTCCCCGGAACACGTGGCAGATGGTCGCTTCGATCACCAAGCGTCCTCTACCCTCGCTGCCGCAGATATCTCCGTTTGCGTGTCAACCCCCGGCCCACTCGTCCAGCCTCGTAACGGCCTCCTTCTCGCGCTTGAGGTTTGACACCCGGAGCCCCACGAGCCTTACTGGCCTTTTCTTGTACTCGAACTCTTTGAGGAGGATGCGGGCCTCGTGCCTGAGCGTCTCTTCGCTCTCGGTGAACGCGGGTAAGGTGACCTCCCGGGTGAAGGTCTCGAAGCCCTTGAAGCGTACCTTTATCCCGACGATTCTGAACTCCACGTTCTCGCGGCGCACCCTGTCGGCGAGCTCCTTCGCCTCGGTGTCGAGCTGCGCGTAGACGTTCTCAAAATCATCCACGTCCTCCCCAAAGGTCCTCTCCACGCTCATCGACTTGAGCATCTCCCGCTCGAAGATCGGGAGCTTCTCCTCCGCCTGCACCACTCCCCAGAGCCACACGCCCGTCTTGCCGAACCACTTCAAGAGGTCCTGCCCCGACATCTTCTGGAGCTGCCCTATCGTCCGGATGTCGTGGTCCTCCAGGAAGGCCTGAGCCTTGGGGCCTATCCCGGGGACGACCGAGACGGGGAGCGGCGCGAGGAACCCCTTAGGGTCGTCGAACGGGACGACGGTGAGCGCGTCCGGCTTTTGCCTGTCAGAGGCTATCTTCGCAAGAGACTTGTTTGGCGCGACCCCGACAGAGCAGGTTATCCCGAGCGAGTCTCGCACGCTCTTCTTGATCTCCTCCGCCAGGACTGCGGCCTCCTCGACGTTCTTCGTCCGGGTCGAAACGTCCAGGTACGCCTCGTCAATGCCAGTCTGCTCGAACTTGTCCGCCGCGTTCCTCAGGAGGTTCATGACCCGGTTCGAGACGTCCGCCAAGCGGTCCCACCTGGGAGGGAGATAGACTGCGTCAGGGGCTCGCCTCCGCGCGACGGAGACTGGCATCCCTGACCTGACGCCGAGCTTCCTCGCCTCGTAGGAGGCGGTCATCACGACAGACCGGGGCCCTCGTTCGGCGACCACGACAGCCAGGCCCTTGAGAGAAGGGTCGTCCTTGGCCTCGACGGAGACGTAAAAGGCGTCCAGGTCAACGTGGAGTATCGCCCGCCATCCGGTCTTAGACATCTGGAAACACTACAACGTGGTCTGGGTCGACTCCTGACCCTTGTCCCACTTTAGCTCAATCATCCCGAGGAGCCTCCGGAACTCGTTCACAGATTCGGGCCCGAACCCTGCGAAGTGGTTGTTGAAGAAGACGAAGCTGTCCTTGATCGAGGCCCTCTTCTCCTTCAGTTCTTTGGCCCAGCGCTCCATCTCCTCCCTCATCTCCTTCTGGACCCCGTCGAACTTTGTGATCTCCCTCGTCCCCACCATCCTGAGATAGACAAAGTCGGACGTCACCTCGGGAGGAGTCTCTAGGTACTGGTTGATCGACCAGGCCATTGCTACGTTGTTCTTCTCCAGGAGCCTGTAGGTCTCGGGGGCGAACCAGGATTTGTGCCTGAACTCGATGGCGTGTCTGAACCTGGGCTCGAGGGACGAGACGAACCTCTCCATCGCCGTCTTGTGCTTCTCCACCTTGATCGAGGGCGGGAGCTGGACAACTATTGGGCCGAGCTTGTTCCCCAGCTTGCCGAGCACGCTGTAGAAGTAGAGGAGGGTCGGCTCGAAGTTCTCGAGCTTGTTCTCGTGGGTGATCTTCTTGGTGAGCTTCGGGGAGAAGGTGAAGCCATCGGGCGTGGAGCCCTTCCACTGGCTGACCATCCCCTGCGAAGGGATTCTGTAGAAGCTCGAGTCAATCTCTACGCAGTCGAACGTCCGGGAGTAGAGCTTCAGATAGTCCTTCGCCTCGGTGCCGTGGGCATAGAACGGGCCGACCCAGTCCTTGTACGACCATCCGCTGCAGCCAATCCTTGTGTTCCCCGGCGCGACCAAGCCAGCCATTCGGAGCCGCCTGGTCTAATAAATGGTGGAGGCGGCCACAGAACAACCTCAACGCCCTCGGACCTAGCCGATGAGGAAGAGTGCGAATCATCCAGGCCGTCCTGGCCAGTCGTTGCTGAATGGTCGTAGGCAAACCCTTAGGCGACTGTCCCATCCATTGCGGGACCGCGTCTGGCAGGTGTGCGGCCCCTGCACCGGAAGAGCGACCTCCATAGTCGCCGTGTGCCAGACCAATCTCAGCCAGACAGTCGCGTAGACCCAGGTCTGACCTTCCGTAGGTAGTCAGGCATCGCTCGAAAGCCAGATATTGTCAACCTCCGAGCCAGCGGCGAGATGAACTCAAGCAAGGCACCCGGAGTGACCGTGGTCATCCCGGTCGACATATGGCAGCCACTCGCAGAGATTCGCGCGCAGCTCGACGCCCTCTGCCCCGGCGCCCCGACGCCCGTGGAGGAGGCGCTCAGGGAGATCATCGCTCACTACAAACGCTGCCCCCGAGCGCAGGAGGAGGCGGAGGACTTTTGCGAGCGGGCGAAGGCCTGGAAGAAGCCCCGCTAGCTCAGCTTCACGAACTGCCGTTCGCCTGAGACCGGCGAGACGACCACAGCCGTCCCGAACGCGATTATCTCTGTCATGTTGGCCGCTATCTCCGTCGAATCGAAGCTAACACTTAGCACGGCGTTGGCTCCTAAACCCCTCGCGTGCTCGGAGAGCCGGTCCAGCGCCTCCTGCCTGGCCTGGTGCGCGAGCTGGGTGTACTCCTTTATCTCGCCGCCGCCTAACGTCCTCAGCCCCGCGACGATGTTACCTCCGAGCCCCCGGGACCGCACGGTCAACCCGTAGGTCAGCCCCAGTAGCTTGTCCACCTCGTACCCGGGCGCGTAGTTGGCGGTCAGAAGAAGGATCGGCGAGCCTGATTCGCTCATGAATAGACTTGGAAAGCATATCCTTTATGCGTTTGCGGCGCTTGGTTTACTGCGTCTAGAGCGGTGAGGGACCGCGGGTGGACTTGAACCCCCGGTCAACGCACTTACCAAGCGGCCTATGCCATTGCGGCCTCATCGTATGTTTCCACCATCGCAATTTTGGGTCGTGTTGTCGATGAACTTGAATACTCGTCGCCACACTCTAAATATCGGCCTGAAAGACCCGTCCGAACCCAGCGGCCCTGATAGTGTAGCCTGGTTAGCATAGAAGGCTGTGGACCTTCCGACCCGCGTTCAAATCGCGGTCAGGGCCTCTAATTTCAATTGCCTGGGCGGCCGATTTCACGGTCTGCTGGCCGCGTTTGCTTATCAGAAATGCCACGGGCCGTCAAGCCTGCCCTTTTCCTCCGCCTGGGTCGCGATTGCGTCCATCATCGAACTGTAGAGCATCTTGGGCACCGCGGGCATCAGGTCGAGGCAGCTCTGGATTGCGTTCAGGAGGCAGACAATCGCATCCGGGTCGGTAGCGTCGACGTCGAGGGAGAACTTGTTCTCTTCATCCACCGTCCCCCTGAAGATTACGCGCGCCGTTCCGTCGCCGCATGCCTTCTTCGACTTCCTCTCCACGATTTCGGCCCACTCCATGAGGACGCTCGGGTCAGCCCCCTTGATGTTAGACCGGACCTGGTCATACCAGAAGGCGTTTCCCTCGCTGAAGCCCATGAAGTGTCTCGCACGCCATAGAGGCTAATGAACGCTATGGCACTCCGTCTGGCCCAGCGACTGTAGGACC
>JAFLZE010000131.1 GCA_029785685.1 Nitrososphaerota archaeon
CCAGACTACACCCTGTTCGTCTACAAAGGGGTCCCCGAGGGGGTGATAGTCGAAGGGATGGAGAAGCGCGAGGTCTTCGCCTTCGCGGCCAACTTCAGGGCAGTCTAGCGCGGCTTAAAGGTGGCTGAGGAGGAGGGGGACGTTGTTCCCGAGGACGATGGCGCCCAGGCCGAGGTCGGCCGCCACGAGGACCACGAAGGCCGTGAACTTCAGGAGCCTCACCTGGAAGTCGTCCTTGGGGTCTGACCTGCGCAGGGCGACCATGTAGAAGAGGGGGACGATCACGACGAACTTCAGCAGGTACGCCAGCATGAACCCTTCGAGGCCGAGCCTGAAGAGCTGGGCCCCCAGGGGGTTGAGCTCGACGAAGCCCTCAGCCATGGCAGCCGCGAACAGCGTGGTGAGCGCGTCCGAGAAGTTCAGGATCACGAACGTCGCGAGAAGCGGCCAGAGGGCCCTCTGTATCCAGTGGATGTCCAGGGCCGACACGAACCGGCGCTCCCTGTCGAAGGGCTCAAAGCTCGCTCCAGGCACGCCGGGTCTTATGATACGTGAAACTTTTGAGGGATATGGATTCGGCATCCATAGCCGCTCTCCTGAAGTGTTAATATTCTCGGCCAGCACGGAAGCCTAATGAAAATCTCGGGAAAGCGAAGAAAAGCTATCTCGCCAATCATCGCAACAGTCCTCATCATCGCAGCCACCCTGATCGCCTTCGCGGCAGTGTTGGGGTACATCTTCGGCATCTTCGGCAGCGCAGCCAACAAGGCAAACATCACAGTAAGCACTGCTACTAGTATCTCACATTCCAGCATTGCCAGTTTCAGCGTGTCATTAATCAACTCAGGAACCGCCAATGGCGCGACTTCATCTGGAAGCCTAAACTACGGCGGTACCTCATGCGCGATCAGTGCAACGTCTACCACATTGTCTGCAGGCGCGACCACACCAGTAACTTTCACCAGCAGTGGCTGTGCAGCCGCCAACGCTGGCGAAGCATACACGCTCTCGGTAGTTCTTTCGGACGGAACTACTAGCACATACACAGGGGCATTCACCTAAGCAACAGTCAGAGGCGCTCCCATGTTGGAACGCGAGTTCGACGTGGCGGCGCTTCTTCCCCTTTTGACAGATGGACACATCTAATGGTGCATCAAGAAATTGAACAATCGCTATTTTGTCGACTTGAACGGTCTGAATGCAATTGCGATAGGAATCATGGTGGTATCTTTGTTCGGGTTCGTTGGAAACGTAATGATAGATTTCAATTGGGGTGCGACGCCCATTGCGGGCTCTGTTGCTCTTGCCTATTGGATGACCTTGAGGTGGATCATTCCATTTCCAGTGAACTACTGGGGTCTCGGCGCCTTGGTGTATTTCTTGTTCTTTTTGGCTTCCTTTGCCTTGCTCAGTAGGAATGAACGGCCAATTCGCATTCTATTGGGCACGCTCAGGCTCGGTTCTGCCGTGTTGATAGTGTTCGAAATTGGTGTCTACTATTTCGTGCCAGGTTTCATGGATAAGTGGGTCATCAACGCGGTTCGGGGAACGTCGCTTGCCATTTTCACGAACTGGGATGTGCTGGGGTTCTCTATCGTGACTCTAGTGGTCTCACAAGCTCTCATTTCCATGAATTCCCAACCGAATAGAGAGCACTGATTTGTCTTACGCGTCTGTCGCATTGCTCGGCATTCTGACTGCCATTGCATCCATTGTCTTCTTCGCACTGAAAGGCAAACAAACATTGGGTTCTGCTGCCGACTCGGTTTCTGTCGGTCTAATGATCGGTTTCATTGGTACGGGACTGGCAAAATACATCGTGCAGCCTAATCCAAGTATCGGTGTCCCGCTGATTCCTTTTCTATACTATATTCCTCATGCGTACAATTTGGTTATCTGGTCTGTCCTATCGCTCTTGGTCCTTCGGCCGAGGTTTGGCCCAAGATTCTTGATCGCATTCGCTTTGGTGTACGGGATCGACGAGCTTCTCTGGAATTCAGTTGCATACATAAGATTTGGTGGCAGCACTCAGGTCTTGACGTTTCTAGTCTCTTCCGACTGGGAAGTCTTCATCACTGGGGTGGTCACTACCGTGTTAGTGAGCTATGCCTTACTGCGGCCGAGAATCACTCCCAATTGGACTTGGCCTTGCATGCTCATCTATGTCATCGTGTACGCTGGAATATTCGGAATGCCGAGCTATGCAGTTGATCCTCCTTCTCTTGGCGTCCTCACCTGGGAGTTGATGTGGCAGGGTGCAGTCTGGTTTGTGATTTATTGGACCTTCTGGCCGCGTAGCAAGGCGAGATGGACGCAAGGCGGTCAAACCTGGCTTCCACCGAGGTTGTTCAGACATTGAGCGAAGTCGACAGGGGAGGTGCGCCTCACCAGCGCGGAATGAGGGCAATAATCCTGTCAGAGCCCATAGCCCTCGCCCTCCTGACGATTCTCGCAGCGTTGACCCGTCTGTACCGATTGGGGGATTTTCCATACTTCCCAGCGCAGCCTCCGTGGGTCGGGAGCACCGCCTATCCGGGGCTTTACACCGACGAGGGTGCAAGGCTTTCTGAGATTGCGCTCTTTCCGCATTCTCTCACCACTTATGAGCCATCTATCCAAATTCTCCTTGTAAAGATATCCCAGTTCTTAATTGCACAGAGCTACTTTGCGGACCGGCTCCCAAGCGCGCTCGCTTCAATATTGACAGCAGTGGTGGTCTACCTGGCAGCAAAGCAGCTCTATGGTGGCAGAGTGCCTCCGTTAGTAGCCGGGTTGTATTTTGTGACCATGGTGCCTGCCCTCATCTACGGAAGGATGATTTTCTACGAAAACTTGGTTGGCCTCTTTCTCGCGATAGTGATTCTCTCTGTCGCAAAGTCTGAGGGTGCCGGCGGAGTGAAATGGATCTACATCGGCGCTCTTGCATCGCTCCTAGCTGTTTTCAGCAAGGAGGACGGATTGTTTATTCCCATGTTCTTCACTCTGTGGGTTTCATCGAGGAAAGAGTCGAGGGGGCGGTTACTGTCTTTGGCTGTGGTGTGGGTACCAATGATTTTGGCCGGGATTGTTATCCTCGGTCTAACCGGCTCTCTGAGCGCCTTCGTGAGTCAATGGGGGTTCGGCACGACTGGGAGAGAACTTTCATTTGACTTCATGGTGATCCAGGCTCTCCCCTCCGCATACGATGTAGTCGCTGGAGGATACTTCAAGCCAGAGTTCTGGTACATCTTTGCCTACGTCTGCCTGGCGGCTCTTGTTCTCGCAAGGTCCAAGGCCGGACTGATTCTGAGTGAAGTCATGGTCCTCTACTTCGTTTTGCAGGTTGCAATCTGGGGGATGTCACCGTACGAGGTGATCAGCGTTTTTCCAATACTTGCCATCGCAGTCGGCGGCGGCGTGGGCTACTTGGCAAAATTAGGCACTCCAGGAGGGCTGGCTGTCTATGGTGCCCTCTATGCGCCATTAGTCGCAAGTCTGGTGAACTCCATCGCACTTACTTACGTTGGTGGGGTGTGGGTCAACTATCCGCTTTCGCTCTTCAAATATGCACTGTTCGTCATCCCGATCGCGGATTGGTTAATGCTAAGTAGGCTCTCGGGGAAAAACAAAGCCAAGGACATCTCACTGGTCAAGGTAGTTTTGGTATGTTTCATGGGGCTGCTCATACTTGGCACCCCGTGGCTATACTCATACTACTTCTTGGGCACTACAATCTAGGGCCAGCCTGGCTTCAGACGCAAGACGCCAAATCTGGAGTGCCAGTCCATAACCGATAATATTCGACCGCTTCAACTTTCCATGAGATGAGACTGTCGGGATGCAGAAGGCGTGCCCTGTCAGAGGTCATTGGCACCGTTCTGGTTGCATCTATGACCCTCATCGCGGGCGCAGCCATCTTCGGCTACGTCAACGGCCAGGCCGGGGTCGCCTCCCGGGCATACGGCCAGGCTGTGGGGAACAGCGTCCAATACCTAGAGGAGAAGTTCACGGTGGTCGACATCGTCGCCTCGACTCTTTCCTCGATGAAACCCACAGAGTGAAGAACATGGGAATAAACAATCCGTCCTCCATGCTG
>JAFLZE010000132.1 GCA_029785685.1 Nitrososphaerota archaeon
TCGGCCAAGGGGCGCGCGGTCGACAGGCTGAGGGTGAGGCTGGATGCCCTCCGGTCGCTCAACCTCGTCGGCGAGAAGCACGTGGTAAAGCGCCTCGTTCAGAAGAGCGCAATCCTGAGCTTCAGGAACGCCGGGTCGCCCGAGGCGGCGGAGACGGCGGTGGCCTTGTTCCTGGCGAAGCTAATCGCTGTCGCAGGCTCGGGCGAAGTCGCCGGACCCGACGTGGTTGTGCTCACCGAGGCCAACCGCCTCTTCAAGGAGAGGCCGGTCTTCAGGAGGAACCCCCGCTTCCTCACCGCGTTCGTCTCTTCCCCGGTGGCGAAGGTACTCGCCTCTGACGAGGCCTACGGGCTCGACAAGGAGTACATGGACACCTGCTCGGTGAGGATACTCTCGAGCGCGGCATGGAACGGCTCAGGCAGGGGCGGCCTGGTCCTCACCCCGAACATGTACATGTTCCAGAACCCCTCGTACGGCTCTCGCGAGGTCTTTGTCCCGAGGGAGTTCGAGCGGCGGAAGGGAACGACCCTGACGGTGGCCCCCGTCGCGCCTGACGAAGACGCTATGCTGGCGCGCAGGATACTCGAGGAGGTCTCCGCTTTCGGCGGAGCGACCCGGGCGTCCCTGCTGTCGTTCCTGGCGTCTGAGTTCGACAGGGACATCCTCGAGAGGGCGTTCGACCGGCTCCAGAGCGAGGGCTACGTGGCGGTCGAGCGCCAGGAAAGGTCGGGGAGGGCGATCCACACACTCTCGCTCACGGAGAAGGGTCGCGCAGTTCTCGGGAGGCGGCAGGGTTGATCCCCCAGCTCGAGAGGCTGCAGACGGGCTGCCATGCACTCGACCTCCTCACCGACGGCGGGCTCCCGACAGGGACGATAACCCAGATCTTCGGGGAGAAGGCCCTCGGCAAGAGCATCCTCTCCCTCCAGGCCGCCTACTCCACCGTCGCGGCAGGGCACAGCGCGGTGATACTCGACACGGAGCAGTCCTACTTCAGCTACCTGGTGGGCTACCGGAGGCCGGGCTTCGAGCAGAGGTTCGGCGACAAGGTGCAGGTGAAGGAGGTCAAGCTCCAGAGGACGACGCGCTCGGCGAGGAAGAAGGACATGCCGGTCTCCAGGAGCGAGCTGGTCAATTCCCTGAGCAGTACTCTCGACCGTATCGGCGTGTCCTACAACGACAACCACCTCGCGGCCATCGCGGAGGTGCTCTCGCCAGACTTCACCATCGACCTAGGAGAGGACGAGAAGGAGCCGGCCATCTTCGTCGTCCAGCTCCCCGACGTCATCGACCTCCTGGCCCTGCACGGGCACGACGTCCAGAAGATCGTCTCCGAGGGAGGCAGAGTCGAGCTCAGGCTAAAGTCCAGCCCGGTCTACGAGTCCGCGCTCCACAACATGGTCGAGCAGACCAAGGCCAAGCTCCTGGTCTACGACTCGATCTCCGCCCCGTTCAAGGCGTCGTTCTTCGGCACGCAGGACCTCCCCGCAAGGAGCGCGGGGATGGCGATATTGCTCGCCCACGCGCAGCGCCTCTGCATCCAGTACGGGATAGCGGTAGTGGTGACGAGCCACGCCTCGATCAACCCCACGGCGGCTTGGGACAGGGGCAAGCCCTACGGCGGGATAACCCTGGGGCACGAGGCGAAGTTCAGCTTTGAGCTGACCAAGCACATGGCGAAGAGGGGGGAGCTGGTGAAGGAGAACTCTGTCAACCCCGACGAGTGGATTGCCAAGGAGAAGGACGGCAGGGCGCTCTGGGTGCACAGGCACCCCGCCATCGAGGACTGGTCGAAGTTCGGACACGCCTACATCGACGACGAGGGGTTCCACTGATGGGCTGGTTCCTCAAGGTCGTCGCCCTGCTTCTTGCTTTCGTCCTTGTGGGTGCGGGGACGTGGTCGCTCGCGCTCATCATCTTCGCAGCGCTCCTCCTCCCGCCGGTCTTCAGGCTGCTCCATAGGAGCAAGCAAGCGCCCCAGACGACCGGGAAGAAGGGCCGGCTCCCCGCCAGGTACCTGCTGGCAGGAACCCTCCTCGTGCTCGCTTTCGCGGGATACCTCGCCCACGGCAGCTTCTCCCCCCTGGCGTTCGGCACCCTCGGCCTTGTCGTGCTGCTCTGGGGAAGGCTCGCAGTGCTCGCGGTCAGCTCCAGCCTGAAGCCGGTCAACGAGTCGATCCTTCTGAGGTCGACGCGCCTCCAGGCGTCGTGGGCAGGGGTCGCCAGAGTGACGTCCATCACCCGCGACCTTGGAAGGGCCCTAGCCGGAGTGTCGGGGACAGTCATCCTTTCGCTCTCCGACGTCCCTGCGGTCTACGTGGTGGTGGAGAGGAAGGCGTGGAGCGAGAAGGCCGCGGAGGAGGAGGTTCTCTCGGCGTTGAGGGAGCTCACGTGGTCGCTGGCCCCGCGGGGGGCGTATCTCTTGCCCCTCGACTCCCAGCAGGCCTACGCTCTTTTCCAGCCCTCGTTCGAGGCCGCCAGGTTCGCCGAAGCAGACCTGACCCACACTCTCGCCTCGGGCTCGCACGACCTGATTTCGCTGCGGCAATCCGGGGGCTTCGCACGGGCCCTCGGCCTGTACAGGAGGACGGGCGGGGTGCACGATGGAAAGGTGAGGATCCCCCTCCCTGAGAGGGACCTCTCCCGTCAGCCTGTCTTCCTGGAGGTGTTCAAGGCCATCGGGGGCAGGCTGTCGTCGCCATCGCCAGACCAATACACGGCGTTCCTCAGCAGCCTCTATGCCACCAGCGGGGAGCCGGTGGGCACGAGGGTCTTCGACGGCGGAACCGCCACCCAGTCAGGCATGATGCTCGTGAAGTCGCAGGGGAGCCCGCCGGTCGAGCTGAGCAAGGCCCAGCTCAGGGCCGTGGTAAGGATCTACGAGAAAGCGCGGTAGAGGCAGAGGACGGGAGCCATCGGGGGCATCGCGGAGCTGACTGCGGTCGCGATGATCCTGCTGGTGGAGACCACCGTGCACCATGGGAGCTAGACGCCGTCCTTCTCGGAGGAACCGCGGCCCCTCGGCCCTCGTTGGCGTCTTCGCCGCCCCGATCTCGCTCGCCATGGTCGGGCACGGAGCGGCCTGGATCGAGCACGCGGGGACTTGACGAATTGTGACCTCGAGGAGAAACAGATGGAGCGAAGCAGGGTCCGCCCCCACAACCTGACGCCGAGCTCTTCCGAGGGGTTAAGGTGATGGAGCGGGGCGTCGACCGAGGCGACTGCATGAAGGCGGCTGTCTTTGAAGAGCCGCACAGTCCGCAGTTCAAGGGGACGAAAAGAGAGCTCGAGATAAGCTCGTTCGAAGACCTCCTTGGCTAGGTGATGCCGTTGCGTTGTGCAAGCCGCAGGAGAACCTGAAAGGAGCAATGGTTATTACCACTGCGCGCCATAAGTAGGACGAGAGGCAGAGATTAGACAGTTGCCAATGGCTTTCGTGCTCATAAACGCCGATCTAGGAGCAGAGGAGGAGCTTTTGAAGAGCCTGAGGGGGATAGAGTTCGTCAAGGACGTTTTTGTCGTGTACGGAGTGTACGACATCATCGCTAGGGTCGAGGCCGACACGATGGAGAAGGTCAAGGAGACCATCACCTGGAAGATTCGCAGGCTCGACCGCGTCAGGAGCACCCTGACGATGATAGTCGTCGAAGGCTGAACCCGCCGCCGAAGCTTCCCGCGCAAATCTCGGTCTTTTCCGAGACGTGTGGTTGCCAGTCCAGCGGCGGGAGAGCTCTGACTGCTCGATAATCGAAAGAGCGCCCCCGTCGTCGCCTGTTCGTGTCCGGGAACTTCTGACCTCTGACTCGGCAGTGGACCAGGTGGTTGAGAAGGCCCTCAGGGGAAGACGGAAGCCGGGCGAAGAGAAAGTCTTGGCAGAACCCCTCGATCGGCTGGCCGCAGGCCAGGTGGCGGGTGGTTCGACGAAACTAGGATGGGAGCGTCACCCTGGCGAGCTGGCCGCGCCTATCAGGTCGAAGTAGGTGTAGCCGACGAGAAGAGGATACGGCAAACCAGGCAGGGTGGCGGCTTTGCAACCGGCTTCCGTCAGGGTGCACGGGCCCGCCGCCGCCTG
>JAFLZE010000133.1 GCA_029785685.1 Nitrososphaerota archaeon
GATGCGGTCGACCGACGACGGCGGCGCCTCGAGCCTGACGTTTCTCACCGTGGACTTGGGGAACTGGTGATGCCTGACCTGGTGCGGCGCTGCAAGATACCGATAACTGTCTCCGCTGCGACATCTGTCTTTGTGATGACGCTGGGAGTCTTTGCAGGCTCGGCGACGGGGATCGCCAGCCTTGTGGTCAGGGGAGGAACCTACGCCGTGCCCTGGAACCTGCTGGTCTTCACAATCCCCGGTGCGGTGATCGGGGGTCAGATCGGATCGAAAGCCCAGGGGGCGTTGTCCTCCATCACGACGGAGCGCCTTATCGTAATCATCTTCACCATAATCGGCGTCAGCTTCCTCTACGTCAGCGCGGTCGGCCTGCTATGACAGACGTCGCAAAAGTCTCAGATGCAAGGGTCAAAGAGAGACCTCTTAACTGGCGAGCATCTGGTCGGAATAGTGGCCAAGTATCCATGCACGGTGTGCGGGGCAGGGTTCCCTACGGAGGAGGCGCTCCTGGCCCACGTCGGCGAAGTCCACCGTGAAACCAAGGAAGAAAAGAAATAGCCCAAGCAAAATTAAGAGATGGAGTTTCGATGGTCGAGTTCCCTGCCCAGGTAAAAGATTCTGCCGCCAAGGCTTACAAGGAATGGGCCGAAGCCGAAGGCCTAAGCGAGGATGAAAGAAGGAGTAAGTTCGGCCGCGCGGTGAGGGTCTCGGCGAGGTATCTCCCAGAGCTGAGGAAGGAAGTCCGCTCAGGAGACCTCGTTTGGTACAGCGACCAACCGAAAATAGGTGGGGGGAAGGGGGAGCACCCGGGCGCTCTCCAGCACTTCGTAGCCGGCCTTCCCCTCTGCCAGATGACGCACTACGGGGAACGGGCCTCGGCGGGGGGGCTCAGGCTCGACGACCTGGAGGTGAGCGTGGTCGGCCGTTTCGTCGCGATGTCAGGCAGAGGGTTCGAGAGCCTGGAGTACGAGGTGCGGGTAAGCAGCCCGGAGCCGGCCGACAAGATCAGGGACCTTGCAAGGGCCGCTGCGAACGACTGTTACGTGACGAACACCCTGAAGCGCTCCTGCAGAGTCACCGGGAAGGTCGTGTTGAACGGCCAAGCCCTGGTGGATCTCTAGGTCATCATCCAACACGGGAGACGGCGCAAACCCTCTAAGGGCCTCCATGTCCCCCCTTCACCGTGAAGCTGGGCGACTGTGAATACAGGGACGGGCTCCTCTATGACCCGGAGCACGGGACGTGGGGGAAGGCCGAAGGCGGCTTTTGGAGAGTCGGCGTCACACCCCTCCTCTCCTGGCTGTCGGCGGGTTTCACCTCAGTCTCGCTGAAGCCCGTGGGGACGTGGGTCGCCCTTGGAAGTCCGCTTGGATCTGTCGAAGGACCCAGGCACTTCGACGTGATCCGGGCGCCGTTCGAGTGCGTCATAAGGGAGGTCAACAAGAAGGCCCTCGAATATCCCCGCGTGATCAACAGGGACCCGTTCGACGAGGGATGGCTCGTTCTGCTGGAAGGGGCGGGCGACGAATCGAAGCTCGTCTCCTTGGAAAGGGCAGCCCCGGCAATCGAGGAGAAGCTCACATCCATGCGCGTCCACTGCTTCGCCGAGTTCCCTGACGAAACGATGTACGAGATCGGTACAGAATGCTCCGCCGTCTTGGTGAAGCTGAATGAGCTTCTCGAGAAGTCGCCTCGCGACACCGTCGTTCACGTCGTTTCCGACGACCCCACCGCCGAAATCGAGATGGCGAGGTGGCAGGACCAGACAGGCAACGCCCTTCTGGAGACCCGCGCGGAGGGCCCCCTCCATCACTTCATAGTCAGGAAGAGCTGAAGCTCACTTCTCTATCGGATAGAGTATGGAGTTCCCCCACTCCGTCCAGGAGCCGTCGTAGTTCCTAACGTCGGGGTACCCGAGCAGATACTTCAGTACGAACCAGCTGTGGGAAGAACGCTCGCCGATCCTGCAGTAGGTTATCACCTGCTGGTCTCTGGTGACGCCCTTCGAAGAATAGAGCGCTTCGAGTTCCTGCCGAGGCCTGAAGGTGCCGTCGGCGTCGTTGACTGCTTGCGCCCAGGGGATGTTCTTTGCCCCGGGGACGTGCCCTCCTCTCTGGGCCGCTTCGTTGGGATATTCGGGGGGTGCGGTTATCTCGCCGCTGAACTCCTTCGGGCCCCTGACGTCGACCAGGACCTTCCCACCCTTCCCGAGAGCCGCCCTCACGTCATCCCTGTACACTCTGACCTTGATGTCCGGGCCGGACACCATGAAGTCTGCGCGCGAGTACGTCGGGACGTCCTTCGATACCGGCCTGTCCTCCAGCAGCCACTTCTTCCTCCCGCCGTCCATCAACTTCACTTTCTCGACCCTGTAGTACTTCAAATCCCAGAACGCGTAGGCTGCGAACCAGTTGTTGAAGTCTCCGTAGAGAACCAGGGTGGTGTCGTTCGAGATCCCGCTGCGTCCCATGAGATCCTCCACCTGCTCCTTCGAGAGTATGTCCCTGTTCAACTGATCGTTCATGTCCTTCTTCCAGTCGAACAGCACGGCCCCAGGCACGTGCCCCTGATTGTAGTTCGCCGCCGGATCGTAATCGACCTCGGCCACCTTCACATGAAGATCGGTCAGGTGCTCGGCCACCCACTGGGTCGAGACTAGAACCTCCGGATCTGCGTAGCTTCCGTCGTCCATATTATAACATATGTAATAATGCCGATTTAAGGTTTCGTGGTCGCAGGGCCTTGCGACAAAATTACTTCCGTAGCGGGCTGAGGAACTCTGGTTGCACGTACGCCATGTAGACACACCTCCTGATGTTGTAGGTGTACACCCGGAGGGACCCCGCGGCGTCCCTCCTCCAAGTGAGCCTCCTCCTGATCTTCCAGGGGAACCTCGTCTTGTCCACCGAGTTGACTGTCTCGGATATGGAGCGCATGTGGTACTCCCTCAGCCACCCCTGGGGGTGGTCGACGAATCCGTGGTGCATGTTGTTCCACGAGGGGACGCCGTGGCTGTCGAATGTCGCGTTGACTCTCGGGAAAAAGCATGGCCTGGCCCCGTACTGCGACACCAGGGCGCAGTTGTCCCTGGTCGCGTGCAGGGCGTCCCCGAGCACTGCATCCATCCTTGGACAATTGATTCGGGTCTGGGAGAGGACCCCAGGGAACATGGAGAGCTCCCCGACCGAATGGTCGGAGGTCGTCTCGAACCCTGCTACGAGCTTTGTATGCACTCCGACCGATTCCACTGTGTACTGGAAGTCGCTCCTGGATGATGGCCAGCTGCTGGACGAGGCTGACGACGAGGAGTTGGCTGCCTCCTTCTTCCTCTGCTCCGAGCGGACGGACTCGTAGTTTGTCTTGCTCGACGTCGGGTTGCCTGTCCCGTCCACCGAGAGCGTTGTCTCGCCTGCGTTCCCGTACTCGTTGGTGATCCTGAAGACCTCCCGGAGAACCTCCGACACGGGACCGGGGTCATACCCCCTCTCGATGGTCTTGTAGCTGAACTCGTTCGCTATCCCCAGCTTCTCCTTGAAGAGGTACACCAGGCCAGCCGCCACCCGGTCGGAGACCCCGAAGTACGACTGGAGGAGGAGCGCCTTGGCCACATCCCCCGCAGGGAAGGGGGGTCTTCCTCTCCTCCCCATCCTCGACCTCTCGGGCATGCGGGATGAGGCCAGGTTCACGAACCTCCTGATCAGGCCGAGCGTGTCAGACATCTCGTGGAGCTGAGCCTCGTTGTAGGAGGCCCAGTCGAGGGACCTCTTCGGCCGCCCGTCGTAGTGGAATGTCCCTGACCTGACCGACTTGACCAGCTCCCGCAGCTCGTCGGTGGTGTGCCTCTCGGTCAACAGAGAGGAGCGGTGCGTCACGCTTCATTTAACCCCGAGCGTGTCGGCGCCTGAACAGGCTTGTAACAGGGACCGCATCAACGGGCAGATATCGTCGGCCGGTCAAGAAGAATCAGGGGAGCTTAATTTTGTCGCAAGGCTGCACGTGAGATGGGGCCAGCTTGACAATCGTGTGAAGACGTGCGAATGCGTCGGAGCTCGCGTTGCCCGGATTAGCG
>JAFLZE010000134.1 GCA_029785685.1 Nitrososphaerota archaeon
GAGCTCGGCCTCTCCAGGCTCCCCCACTTCACGACCTTGGAGAAGTTCATGCTCCGGGTTCCGTCCACTCTCCTGGTGCATTCGGGATTGGCTGTGCTGATTGCGGTCGTCATCGTCGTGTCGACCGAACCGTCGGTGGTGGTCGTGTCTGGCGTCGGGCAGTTAGACCAGACCGTGTCCCAGACGGAGGCGGTGCTGAAGTAGTTGAACCCGAACCAGATGAACTCGTTGTAGCACCCCTGACCGATGCTCGATGGGTTCCCTTCGTAACCGTTGCAGGCCGACTGGCTTGGAGTTATGTTAATCTGAGTCGGATGAGCGGCGAGCGCTGCTGGCGTGAGCGCGGGCGCGACCAAGAGGAGGACCGTTGCAAGCGATGCTGTCACTGCGATGAAATTTTTCGAGTTGTGGAACTTGTTTTCCAAGATACCACGGGTGTCTCTGCCTCGCCTGAGTTATATACGGATTGCGAGCACATTGCTGTGTGAGATGATATGCTAGTTATGCTGATTCTCTCCAGTCGAACAGAATCTTACTGCTACCGGAGCTAACATGAGCACGCGTTCGTCAGACGACTATCCTACAGAGCAGTACACGTAGAATCCAACCACAAAGACCTGATTTAAGCGGGTGGATGTTCCACTGCTCAAATCTGACCGGACAACGCGCCGTGGTCACCCGTCAGGGCCCCAGGAGGGTGCTGTTCAGGCCGAGCTCCATGGCCCTCGAATGCAGCTTCGCGTCCCACGTAAGAAAGCGGGCGGCCTCCGCGGCCTTGGCGGTGGCCAGCTGGAGGGCTTCAGCCTGATTGATGTGCGCCCTCTCGAGGATCCTCCAGGATTCGTCGATGATGTCGACCTTCAACGCGAAGATCGAGACCATGCCGTGCCTTATCATTCTGCGCGCCTCGGAAACGAACCTTCCGCGGTTTAGTATGCAATCATCATCTGCCATCCTCTTCATGCTCCTCGCCCTGTCGAGCGCCCCGAGCACCCCTCCCGAGAGGGCGGAGTTGTGGCTCTTCTACGAGTTCGAGCTCAGGCAGGCGATCTCCTTCTGTAGGATGAAATCAGAGCCCGTGAATGGACAACTCAAGGACGTTTTCGGAATCGACCCCCTCCCGGTCAGGGGGCTGGCCAAGGCGTCTCGCGCCACAGGAACAAACCTTCTTAGCCGTGCGCGTTGGACAAGTGGAGGTGGTTCCTGGAGGTCGAAATCCGAGACGACCGCCTCATCGCACACACAGGAGACGACCATTCCGCGCTCGCTGGACCACCACAAGATGCCGAGAGAAGAGACTTAACTATGGCCCGATTCATCAGATATCAATGGCCCAGAAAGTGGTCGAGAGGGAGCTGAGGCTGATTCGCCAGCGGCTCGATTCGATAGAAGAGGCTCTCGCGGAGGAAATGACGGAAGACGACAAACTGGCGCGACAGGAGGCTCTGGAGGAGCACAAACTGGGCAAGGCCATCCCCTTCAGGGCTCGTAAGCCTTGAAGGTCTTCCTATCCCAGCGCGCGAAGTCATTCCTCGAAAGGGCATCGCCTGACCTGAAGGGCAGACTTGAAGCGAAGATTTCAGAACTTTTCTCGACCCCGTATCCTCCGGGCTACAAGAAGCTTAGAGGCGCGCCCAACTCGTATAGGTTAAGGGTCGGCGATTACCGAATCCTCTACGTAATCTCAAAACGAGACGAGATTGTCATATTCAAAATCAGCCCGAGAGAATCAGCCTACGAGCAGTAGCGAGAGTGAGGACTCTGTCACCAAAGCGACCACAGCTATTGAGAGAGCATGAAGGATTGAACGGTCAGACTGTCCTTGGAGAGACATCCGGCTCAGAGATTCCCGCTCTCCTGCCCACCACCCTCGCTTTCAGCACTTTGAGCCCCAAGTTCTTTGAGCGGCGTTTGTGGGTTCGTGCTCCATATAGTAAAATCACGGAGAGATTCCTTACTTTTCGGAACTCACAGCATGTGGCGCGGTAAAACGCAACCGATCAAGCGACGAGTGGGCGGAACCCCGAATCGGAGAACTCTCGGCGCACCCCTGACCTGTGGACTGGATCCAAGTTCCTCCGGTCGACGAACCATCGATTTCCTCTGCCGTGGCTGAAGCATACAGAACCCCGTTTCCAGGCGATGCTCTTCAGGCTTCAGAGTATGTGCGTGCTCGGTGCGGCAGGAATCCTGTCATGAAGCGGATTAATGACCCTTCGTGTTCCACGTTTGCCAGGACCACAAATATTCCGAGCAAGTCGTAGATAGCGAGGTACCATATAGGGAGATATCGTAGAATAAACCAGGCAAAGGGGAGCCATGCCACCATCAACCCTGCAAGGACGACCCTTGCCCGTGTCCTTCCGCCAACGTTCTTTCGGAGTGCGATGAGGGATACCGAAAAGAACACGGCCAAGAACGTCATGTATGCAAACCACAGCGGCGTATCCCGGACTACAGCCTCCGGCCCGAACAATAGTGATGCTTCAACGAACCCCAGTCCCTCCACCGACCCCCAGGCCAGACCCAGGACCCAGATTGCCTTTTCGCCATAGAGGGGGTACATGAGCAAGACGTACGAACCCAAGAAGATCAGGATGGCCCAATAGGGGAACACGACGCCTCCTGCCAGCGGCAAAAACATGTTGATGCTCCTCGCCTGAATCATGAGGAAGGCCAGTACTGCCAGCCAGACCAGGGACGCGTAGCGGGCGTAACGCGAGGCCGTTCTCCCCGCACGACGCCAGAAGGACTCATCGTGAGCATTGTCAGAAGAGCGCTCACCTGAGATTCCCAAGTACCTACTTAGAGACGACAAAAGTCCCGCAGACGCCACAGTGATCGCGATGATCAAAAGAAGGAAAAACCACTCTGGGTAGAATAGGGTCCAGGCGACCCCATTTGAAGTGGAGGTCAGAGTGTTCCAGACTACTTTCCTCTGTACTCCGGCCGCGAAGCTGTAAATGTAGATGAGGAAAGCCAGAAAAGAGCCGGATGCCAGGATCCGCAACAAGCCCAGTCCCTTCTCTTTTTGGGCGTTCATTCTCGGACACCCTTCGCCGGGCTGCGAGGATTACGCGCCATCAGCGTCCCCTGTGAAACGACCATGAGGACACCTGACGCTGCCAGCACGTCCCAGTTCGTTATGTAACCCAAGATCGTGTAGCGAACGGCATTGATGACCCACTTGTCCATGAAGCCAGGCACGAAATAGTAGACCCCGGTCTCGAACAGGATGAGCACGAACGAAGCCAATCTGACTGTTTCTAGCACGTTCCGAAGCAAGGACTGCTTCCTGTTGAGAATCGCGAAAGACAACAAGAAAAGCGCGAAGTATATCACAGCGCCCAGGCCCCAGTAGTTCACTGGGAAAGGGATAATCCAACGTAGCGTCATCCAGTAGATGATTGCAATCGAATTTGTTATGAGGTTCGTCCCCCAATTGTAATCAATCATCACGTTTCCCAGGAAGCCGAACAAGGAGAGCGCCATCAAGGCTGAACCAAACGCATCGGTCTTACTTCGAAGCAGAACCAGTTCCACCATCGACTCTAACCCCTGACCGGGGACTTTGAAATTAAGTCGTCTGTAAGTTCGTAAGTTATAGAAAGGGAGAGGCGCACATCCGCGTTGTCAGGCTGTGCGCCTGACTGCATTGTCTCAGCTCTTACGAGAAGGTTCCCGTAAAGGAAATCTGTCCGCCGTTCGAAGCAGACAGCGATCCGGTGAACTGTTCGCCAGACGCCGGGGTTGCGCATCCTGTAATCCCAGTTAGGGTGATGGTCGCAGAACTACCCGCTGTCACCGGGACGGCAGTGCTCAAGGTCAGGCTGCAAGTCAAACCTCCGAAGGTCAGGCTTACGGAGTTGATGTTTGCGTTTGCAGTTCCCGTGTTCTGGACAGAGATTGTCCCTGAAGTAAGAGCAGAGTGACTTATTGAAGTTCCTGTAGCCGAGAGTTGTGCGGTGCTCGTGAAGGATCCGAACAGACCGAACACGAACCCTGCGATGGCGATGGCTGCGATGAGTGTGATGGCGATGAGTATGACCGTGGCTAT
>JAFLZE010000135.1 GCA_029785685.1 Nitrososphaerota archaeon
AGGGATTCGAACCCTCGAACCCCTAAGGGATGAGGTCCTGAGCCTCACGCCGTTGACCAGGCTGGGCGACCCCCGCGTCGGCCCCGCGAGCCCATCGTTCGCTTTATAACATTGAACTGACCCTCGTCACTTTCGCCAGCCTCTCTCCATAACTTTGGGGTCTGTCACCGTCCCCAGATTATATCTTCACCAAAGCTCCGGTTTGGCGGATGTCTAAACTACACTATCTCTACGAGTCGGTAGCGGGCGGCAAGGAGAGGTTCGTGTACTATTGCTCGAGCTGCAACTGCGTAATCGAGGTGAGGAGAACACCAGGCCCCACCCGCCCCCTCGACGGTCTATGCCGGAGTTGCGGCCGGCCTCTGGTTGGCGGGACTGGATGCCGACTGGCTCCGGTGCCGGAGGACTGGTCCGACGCGTTCGTGGACTCGGCCGTCCAGAAGGAACGGGCTGTCTTCCGACCAGCTTCTTCTTTCCCACACTTCTCTCTGGGTTTCTCACAACTCGATTCATTGCTGAGGCCTCTTACAGAAGGGCACTTGGTCGTCCTGTGCGGCGTCCCGGCGTCTATGGTAGCAGAGCTGGCGGCGTTCAGAGCCCAGCTCCCAGTCGAGCTCGGCGGGCTCGACTCCACCACGCTGTTCATCGACGGAGGAAACAGGTCAGACCCGTACCTTTTCTCGGCATTTGCAAAGCAAAAGGGCATCAGGCCCGCCGCCGCCATGAGGCGCGTCGCCTCCTGCCGGGTGTTCACTTTCTACCAGCTAGCCGCTCTGGTCTCCGAGCACCTAGTGCGGGCCGCCGATGATTATGGGACCAAGCTCATCATCATATCTGATCTCCTGGGGACGTTCAACGAGCCAGAGTTGGACGAGAGAGAGGCGAGGCGCGTCCTCGGCGCCGTGGAGGTTGGGATAGAGAAGGTCAAACGGCAGGCCCTGGTAATCGTTACTCTGGTTTCGCCCAGCAAGTACGACACCATCGCAGCTTCGTGGTCGGACACGTTGGTACGGCTCTCCCCCTACGGGGACAGCGCAAGGGCCGAACTCGTCAAACACACGGACAGAGCTCCTGGGGTCGCCACGTTCAAGCAGAGCCGCCTGCTCAGGGCTGCCAAGACGGAGGGTCTCAGCTGATGGGCCGGACGATTCCGTCGTTCAGAGTCGCGGAAGAGCGGTGAATCTGACAGTCCTAGCGAGTGCGGCACCGTAGGTCTGTTGTGTCTTGGCTAGCGGCGCATTCAGATGGGTTTGGCCGCAGGTGAGGGGCGGGGAGCGGGCGGCGGCGCCACGGGCGGAGGGGCAGGGTTTGTGGCAGGCGAGGCTAGCTTCGGCGGTGGCTGCCCGGTTATCGTCGAGAAGGCGGCCCTTCCCTGTTCGGTCAGCTGATACCTCGCAGGGTTCCCAAAGAAGTCCACCTTGTATTCCACGAACCCCAACGACGTTAGCTGTCTTACCACCCATAGGGTGGTCCACTCTGCGCTGTCGCTTATGGCATCGTGTAGCTCTGCGTTGCTCATACCTTCGTTGCTTTTGACAAGGGCGGTCAGCGCGGCCATCAGATGCGGCGAACCGGCCATTTGCCTGAGCACCGACCTTTGCCCCTTCGGGTCGGCAGGCCAGATCCAAAGCCCTTTGGGCATGAAAATGGCTCTTGGCCGTCGATTCATAAATCCTGCGCGTGGTGATTTAATCGCGTTAACGCGGTTATCAACTGTTTTTAGTTTCTTTAGTGAAGTAAACCCGAAAGTCATGTTACGACGGAAACCATGGAAGTGGTAACCGAATACGCTGACCAGAGGACAGAGCTCGAGGAGAAGATAAGGTCGCTCGAGGCCGAAAAGGCCTCGCTCCTTTCCGACGTCGCCTCCCTAAAGGAGAAGATAGCCACCTTCGAGCTGGAGAAGTCTGCAAACGCCCTCGAAAGCGAGGTGCAGGCCCTCCGGACGGAGAAGGCTGTTCTGGAAGAGAAAGCGGCTTCCTACGAAGCGGAAGCAGGCTACGCCCTTCCGGCCGTCGTGAGCGGGGTCTAGGCTACCTCAGCCTAGAGGCCTTCTGCTCGAGTTCGCCCTTTTCTTTCCTGAGATATTCGACGAACTCCTCTAGGTCCGCCAGCTTTGCCTGAAGACGCTTGACGTCGTTCTCCTTGGCCGCCCTCACCATGGAGCTCTCCATCTCCCGCTGTTGCTGAACCATGCCCTGGACCTTTATGCTGAGGTCTTCGCTCCCCTTCTTCACCGATTCGAGTTCATCCTGAATTGACTTCAGTTGTTCCTCCGCGACTATCAGGTACCTCTGTTTGCTAATCACCGTGGGGAATTTGGTCCCGCATTTCCCACAAGTATACATCCCGACCCTTCTCTCTGTCATCCCTCGCTCCCCTTTGGCTGGCTCCACTATCACGTTGAAGGATCTCGTGGGGATGGCTTCCTTGTTCCCGCACTTCGGGCAGTTTGGCAATCGCCTCTGCGTGGCGCGGAGAACGTGTTAAACCTTTACGATCTCGGCGCGGCAGAGTCCTCGTCAGCGGGCGGTTTACTGTTCTCTAATCGACTCGAGTTCTGACACCGCAGACCAGAGCGTCACCCTGGCGAAGGACGGCATGTTCGGATCCTGGGCCACCTCGTCAAGGAGGCTGATGGCGTTTGCGGCCCTGACGGCCACGCTTTGCTTGACGTCCTGGAGCATCAACACGGAGTCCTTGACGATTTTTCGTATGTTGCGGGGAGTGATGTTCGAGTCTGATATCTGCTGCAGGCTCACCACGGCTTTGGCGAGCTTCGCTTCGTTCTCCTGCTGCTTCTTCAGTTTGGCGCTCATTGAAATGGTCTCGGTTGGAGTCGGCCTTCGACCTGGAGGGATTAAGTGTCTTTCGAAACGGGCCGTCTTTAATATCGGGGCGGGGCAGGACACCGTGATGAGCAGCGCCAAGGACAGGATGAAGCTTGCGGCCGAGCTCGTGAGCAAGGGCGCCACCATGCTCGCCGAGCCCTGTCCTGAGGACAGCGGCATCCAGGTGAGGTTCCGTGGTAAGGTCTACTGCGCATCCCATGATGACCTCTCGGGAATAACCAGGACCGCTGCGGTCACCCTTGAAGTCGTCACGGCACAACTGCGAGAGGTACTCCTCGGGCGGCTGAACGAGACTACCTCCGAACTTGGAGCCGAAAGGAACCTGGCGAAGCAGGAACAGCTTGTCGAGCTCGCGGCCAAGTATGTTGAGCTGCTTCAGAAGCTTCCTCAGAAGTAGGCCTTAAATCGGAACCCCCGCTCTTGCGTGTCGTGGTCCTCAGGTTAGGCCAGAAAGCACCCGACTTTTCCCTCCCGGACTCGGAGAAGAAGACTCGGTCTTTGAGCGAGTTCACCAAACACGGGACGGTGGTCCTCGCCTTCTTTCCATTCGCTTTCTCTGGGGTCTGCGATAAGGAGATGTGCACCTTCAGGGACGGCTTCGAGGCGCTTCGGGAATCTGGCGCCCAGCTCATCGGGGTGAGCGTAGACAGCTCGTATTCGTTGAAGGCCTTCGCCCAGACCTACAATCTGCAGTTTCCGCTCCTTAGTGACTTCAACAAAAAAGTCGTCAGGCTCTACGGGGTCCTCCAGGACCCCTGGGTCGGTCTTGGGTACAAAGGGGTGGCGAAGCGCTCGACCTTCGTAATCGATAGGAAGGGGGTCCTGAAGCACCGGTGGGTCACCGACGTCCCTTCGGAGGAGCCGCCGTACGCCGAGGTCGTGAAAGTGGTCGAGAAGCTTGCAGGCTGAGATGTGGGTTTTTATACGGGCAAGGGGTTTTGGCTTTTGAGATGAGCCAAGGCGCCGAGATCAAGCCGATAGTCCAACTCACCCCGAAGGCGTCAGACGAGCTGAAGCTCTATCTCGAGAGGCAGGGGAAGCCCTCGGCCGCACTCAGGATTTTCGTGACGGCTGGCGGATGTTCGGGCTTGTCTTATGGCATGGTGGTAGACGAGAAGTTCTCCGACGATGATTTTCTGATAGATGTGGGAGGGGCCAGGGTAGTGGTGGACCGCTCCAGCGCGCCTTTCATCGCCGGG
>JAFLZE010000136.1 GCA_029785685.1 Nitrososphaerota archaeon
ACCGGATGAGCGAAGGGCAAGGGGTCATACGGGCACCCAAGGGGCTGGCTGGGGTGTCCGTGGCTGACACCAAGATATCGAAGAGCGGGTCCGACGGGTCTCTCATCTACCGGGGGTACCCCATTTCCGAAATAGCAGCGAACGCCACGTTTGAAGAGACCGCGTACCTGGTCCTGAACGGGCGCCTCCCCACCAGAGGACAGCTCAGGGGATTCTCCGAGGGCTTGGCGGCCAAGGGGAAGGTGGATGGGAAGGTGTTCGCCATCATGAAGGAGCTTGGCAGGCGCTCGCACCCTATCGACGTGATCAGGACGGCGGTGTCTTCTCTAGGGAGCATCGACAAAGAGGACTCGGTCGCCGACGAGGAGGCCTCGATAGAAGCGAAGATGCCCGTGCTCGCGGCCAACAGCCGCAGAGTCCCGCTCGGAGAGAGACCAAGGCGGCCGAGGGACGGGCTCGGCTTCGCGTCGAACCTGCTTCAGATGCTTACCAAGAAAGAAGCGAACGACTTCGACAGGTGGGTGTTCGAGAGAGTGCTGATATTTTACATGGAGCATGACATGAACGCTTCTTCGTTCACGGTGAGGGTAGTGGCGTCGACCCTTGCCGACCCCTACGCGGCGGCCTCGGCTGGGCTTTCGTCACTGAAGGGACCCCTGCATGGCGGGGCGAACGAAGCGGCCATGGAGATGCTCCTCGAGGTCAAGGATCCGGCGAAGGCGGGAGAGTTCCTCGAAAGGACGTTCAGGGAAGGCAAGAAGCTCATGGGTTTCGGACACAGAGTGTACAAGGCATTCGATCCCAGGGCGAGGCTCTGCAAGGGGTACCTCAAACAGTTGGCAGACAGGAGCGGAGACCCGTGGCTCTATGAGCTGTGCGACGCAGTGGAGAGGGAGATGTGGGAGAGGAAGAAGATCCCCCCGAACCTGGACTACTACGCTGCGCCGATCTTCTACCTGCTTGGAATCGAAGTCCCTCTGTACACGCCGATATTCGCAGCGAGCAGGGTCTTCGGTTGGATGGCTCACTACAACGAACAGGTGGAGGAGAACAAGCTCATCAGACCGGATTCGGTCTACGTCGGCCCATCAGGACTGAAGTACCAACCAGTCGGGACGAGAAGCGGCTAGGACGAGAGCTTCGCTGCCGCAGCCTCTACTGTAAGGTCCCCATCGAGTACCCTTTCGGCGAGCCGATCAGCCCCCTTCTCGGAGACCGACGCGAATCTCGCCAGGGCCGCTCCCCTCGCCGTCTCGACTATCATGCCCCGGACGCTCTTCAGCCTCACCGACTGGTCTCCTGATTCTAGCCTGCCCCTGATGGCGTCGACGGCGCCCACCAGTTTTTCGACCCCTTCCCCCGTGAGGGCTGATACCTTCAGGACCGGAGGCGAGCGCTTGGCGCCCCTGAAGAGAGACAGTATGCTGACTACCATGTGGTCGGCTCCCTCGAGGTCGGACTTGTTCACGACATAGACGTCCCCTATCTCCATGAGCCCCGCCTTCGACACCTGTATGTCGTCGCCGAGCCCGGGCATCAATACCACTAAGACGGCGTGCGAGACCCCCACTACCTCTATGTCCGACTGCCCGATCCCGACTGTCTCTAGGATCACCATGTCGAAGCCCGCGGCATCCATGAGCCTTATTGTCTGAGTCGCCGCTCGGGAGAGGCCCCCAGACCACCCCCTTGACGCCATGCTCCTGATGAAGACGTTCCTGTCTGCTGAATGGGACATCATCCGGATGCGGTCCCCGAGGAGCGCGCCCCCTGTCAAAGGGCTCGTCGGGTCCACCGCGATCACACCGACTTTCAGCCCCTTCTTCCTGAAGGAGCCGATGAGGGCGTCCACGAGGCTGCTTTTTCCTGTCCCGGGTGGGCCGGTCACCCCGAGGACGAAGGTGCGCCCGGGGGGACCGAAGCGCCCAAGGAGGGCGGCGGCCTTTCCAGGCTCGTTCTCTGCGAGCGTGATCCCTCTGGCTAGCGCGGCCCTGTCTCCTTTCTTGATGCCAGACGCGAGCTTCGCGACCTGCAATGCCATGAGAGGCGTCAGGGGCGCCCCTTTTATCGGTTGGAAGGGATTCTTTATCTCTCAGGCGGACGCAGCTCCACTGTCATGCTGAGGACCGGCCGCGACGCCTACTGGAAGAAGAAGGCGAAATCGCTGGTGGAGTCAAGGGCGAAGGGAGGGACGCTCTATGACAGCAGCGCTCTGGAGCAGATCCGGAGGGGTCTCAAGCAGTGGCAGGACACCGTCTATGGAGGCTGGAACGCCCGGTCCCCTGAGGAAAATAGAGATTATCAGACAGCTTCGGGGATACCGCTGAAGCCGATCTACACCCCCGATGACGTCTCCAACACGGAATACTCGAGCCAGGGTTACCCCGGAGTCTTCCCGTATCTCAGAGGGGTCTACCCGAACATGTACAGGGGGAGGAAGTGGACCATGAGGATGTTCTCGGGGTTCGGGACCCCGGAGGACACGAACAGGAGGCTGAAGCTCCTCCTGGAACATGGAGAGACAGGGCTCAGCATAGCCTTCGACATGCCGACACTTTACGGCTACGACTGCGACCATGAACGGGCTCATGGGGAGGTCGGGAGGTGTGGGGTAAACGTGTCCTCTCTGAAAGACATGGAGGTGATCTTCGACGGCATCCCGTTGGACAAAGTGAGCACCTCGATGACCATCAACGCACCGGCGACCGTGCTGACGTGCATGTATGCCGGCGTCGCGAAGAGGCGAGGGATCCCCATCTCGAAGCTCAGGGGGACCGTCCAGGCGGACATGCTAAAGGAGTACATCGCCCAGAAGGAGTGGGCCTACCCCCCGGAAGCGCATCTCAGGCTGGTGAGAGACCTGATGGTGTTCTCCACCAAAGAGATGCCTCTGTGGAACTACATCAGCATCAGCGGGTACCACATCAGGGAAGCGGGGTCGAGCGCCGTCCAGGAGCTCGCATTCACCCTCGCCGACGGGTTCGGATACGTGGAGCTCGGGGTGGAGGTGGGCTTGAAGGTGGAGCAGTTCGCGCCCAGGCTCAGCTTCTTCTTCAACTCGACCATGGACTTCTTTGAGGAGATAGCGAAGTTCAGGGCAGCCAGGAGGATCTGGGCGACCGTTCTCCGAGAGAAGTACGGCGTCACGGACAAGAGGAGCCTTCTCATGCGGTTCCACACTCAAACTTCAGGCGCCTCCCTCACCTGGCAGCAGCCATTGAACAACGTGGTCAGGACCGCGATCGAAGCCCTGGCCGCAGTCTTAGGAGGAACCCAGTCTCTGCACACCAATTCGTATGATGAAGCCTGGGCCCTCCCCACGGAGCAGGCGGTGGAGGTGGCCCTGAGGACCCAGCAGATAATCGCCGAGGAGACGGGGACAGCGAACGTCATCGACCCGCTCGGCGGCTCCTACTACGTCGAGTGGTTGACCGACCAGATGGAAGAGGAGGCCTACAAGTATTTCGACAGGATCGAGTCGGCCGGCGGACTGCTGAAGGCGATAAAGACAGGTTACCTTCAGAGGGAGATCGCAGAGAACTCTTACCGGCTCTCCAAGCGCGTCGAGGAGGACAAAGACTCGATAGTGGGGGTGAACAAGTACACGAAGCCCGAGAAGGAACCCATCGAGACCCTGAAGATAGATTTCAGGGCCCAGAAGAGCCAGGTCAGGCGGCTGGCCGCAGTGAAGAGGGCGCGGGACGAACCAAAAGTGAGGTCCGCTCTGGCCAAGATGGAGAAGGCCTTCGAAAGCGACGAGGCGAACTCGATCTATCCCATGCTTGACGCCGTCGCCCGGTATGCGACGCTCGGGGAAGTCATGGACGTAGGCCGCAGGGTCTGGGGGGGCTACAAGGAGCCCATGCTCCTATAGTAGTCGCTTCTCCGGGCGCCGACTCTCTCCCCGCCAGCAAAGGTTTTGAAGCCGGTTAGGGTCGCTCTCGTTGGACCTTGAAGAAGGGAGCGGTAAAGAGGAGGATCAGGGTGCTGGTCGCCAAGCCGGGGCTGGACGGCCATGACAGAGGAGTGCTGGTC
>JAFLZE010000137.1 GCA_029785685.1 Nitrososphaerota archaeon
GACCGGGCCCAGGAGGTTGCGCTCGATAGGTGCGGTGCACTACCTGACCCGGTACCTCGAGAACCACCCGCTCAAGAAAGACCCGAACGCGCCCCTCTGGCTTACTCGGAGCACGAGTTGGGGGATGAGGAAGCTCGGATACGTTCCCCTGCTGAAGATGCTCAAGGAGACCGCGAAGAGGGCTGGAATAGCCCGGCCCCGGGTGTTCACCTACATGCTGAGGCACAGCTCGGCGACCAGGAACGCCAAGTTCCTCACGGACAGCGAGTTGAAGCTGATGTACGGATGGTCGATGTCTTCCAGGATGACGGGGACCTACGTGCACCTGTCGGGAGGGGACCTCGACGAGAAGTACCGACAGGTCTACGGGACTGGGAAGCCGGTGGAGCCGCCGAGGCCGAGCTTCGCGCCCACGATATGCCCTAGGTGCAAGGAGATGGCGGCGCCTGGGATGCTCTACTGCCCGAAGTGCGCCTCGCCCTTGGACCAAGCGGAAAGGGCCAAGATGGCCGCCCGAGAAGAGAACACTAAGAACGAGATAGCGGAACTCAGGGGGCTCCTCGAGAAGTATCTTCGGAGCCCTGTTGCCAGGGAAGAGAAGGCCACTGACTAAAGGGCGGAGTTGCTCCTCGCCTAGTCGCCGGAAGACTCTTGATGCCTGAGGTATTCGGCGAACAGCGGATGGAACAGGCTGTAGCTCCCCCTCTCATGATGAATCACCAACTCCTTCTCTTCGAGTCTTGAAAAGAGCTGAAAAGATCCTTTGATTCTCTTGAACTTGCCGGGTGCAACCCTCTCTTCGCCTGTCTTTGCCACCTCAATTAGCAACTTCCTTTCAGCCGGCGACGCGGCAAGGAATCGCTGCTCAAAGATGGTCCTGCCTAGCGATAGTTCGATTTCCGGCCAGGCTTTTTCGAATGTCTGCTTTGTCACGACCTCCTGTGCCCCTATACGCTTCATCAATTCGTGCATTGCGAAGACGAGGATGTATGGGTGCCCTCGTGTCTTCCGAACCATCGACTCAATGGCATCTTCATCCACCTTCACCTTGCTCCCCACAGATCGCAAACGAACTTCGATAACCTCTCTCGCCTGTAGGGCGTCAAACGGCCCTAGATCGAGAGGCTCGAAGAAACGAATCACCGGCTCTGCAATTTCCGCCATTGTTGAAAAGAGAAGCGTCGGCGCAGTAACGACGAGGGAGTAATTGCACTTCCGATTAACCAGTTCCTGAAATGTCGTCCTCAGAGTCAGATATGCCGACTCCTCTCTCTGTAACGGGAAGTAATGCAAATCGTCCATGAGAACGAAGGCAACCTGCACGCCGGAAGGAGCGAGGTGCTTCATCCAAAGCTCCTGCAGTGCGTTGACCAGACTGACAGGTTCTCCCGATGGGGCCCGCTTCGCGCTGACAACTCCTACATTGAGGTTCAATTCCCATTTCGCGACTTCTTCGCGAACTCGCTTGCTGAGTCGGTTGGTGGACACGATTGACGAACGTATACTTCGAAGGAACTCCTTCGTGAATACCTCCCAGTTCTTGCAGGCCTCAGGAGAAAGCGAAATGAAGATACTTGTGCAATGTATCTCCTGTTGTAGCTCCTCAGTAACGACGTGCCTGAACTTGTAGAGAAGGGACGTCTTACCCTCCCCCCAGGTCCCGAGTATTGCGAAGTTCTTCGGCGAGGGTACTCTCAGCCCGGCTGAATTGACGGCTGCCTCCCTGAAACTCTGGAGTTCCTTTTCCCTGTCTGCGAAGTACTCTGGTTGCGCTGGATGTTGAGGCGAGAACGGGTTTAGGCCGTGATTTTTGTTATGACTGTTATTTTGCAACTCCATCACTCATTGAGACGGTATCGTTGGATCTTGGCGATTCCGCGGCAGGTCCTATGGATGAGCCTTCCTCCATAGTACACACCCTCTCCGGGGTAGACCTTACGGCCGCAGACGGCACAGGTCTTATACCCCATGTTAGTTTTGTGATGTTTGTGAGCTTTTAAGGCCTACTCGGAGCAATAGCTCGTAGAAAGGAAGGCTGACTACTGCGGGCAGCTTCACGACGGAGGTATGCCCTCTCGATCCAGCCTCGAAAGGAGAGTCATGATTCTCTGAAGGTCAGCCTTCCTGACCAGAATCAGCGCCTCATCGTGTTCTGACTTGTCCCCTGCCCTCATGGTCTGTTGGTCTCCGGCAGGATTTAACGCTCAGTAGGTCCGATTTGTTCGACATCTGCCAAGGTTGCCAACGTCGAAACACGAGGGTTGCCAAATCAGCATCCAGGGTTGCCAAAATGCACCGAGGGGTTGCCAATTTGGGTGGCAACCCTGCGACAGAATGGCAAGCCTGCCATTGGCCGTTAAATACCTCCCGCATATTCAGAATTATCCAACTCAGTTTCTCTCTCTGGACTGAAGGACGACGGTGATGAAAGGTAAGATGGCGCCTAGAGGCGGCCGTAAACGAATCTCCTAGGACGCAACAGCGCCAGTTTAGATTTCTTGCTTTGACTATTTTTGCAACCCTCAGCTGGTAGGGTTGCCAGGGACTTCGTTGCGGATATTCCCCGCCGATCTCCCAATATATTTTTTGAACGATTCTCTCCCCCTCAACCTTCTCAAGCGGCGAAGCGCCTTCTTTGCGCTGGTGGGCTTGACCAACTCTTGAACACAATTTGGGGGTGATTCCTGCGCAACCCTTGATTATCCCTGATAGATTTCGTCGACCCCGTCAGCCCTCCACTTCTGGAGCTCTGCCCTATGGTATCTAAGATGTTTGATGAAAGCCTCGAACTCGTCATCTCTCCACTCTTCCATCCTGCAGAGGTCGAACACGGTCATGACGGGGTACTGCGTCAACCCGCCTCGTGGCATCCTCGGGAAGACGTCTGCGCTCACGGACCTCAGGAAGTCGTTAGCGAAGATGTACTTGCCGTAATTTATCTTGTCGATTACCTTGGCGTCCTGAAGAGCTCTGATCACCCTCGTCACGAGGGAGGGGCTGAAAGGGAGGTTCCTCAGATTTCGCGCCTCCGAGGAGAAACCCTCTACCAGGATTTCTAGTGTGAGAAAGGCGGTGAGCTGCTCCCTTTTGCTTTTCGGCATGGTTGTTATTCAGCTTCTCATCATTGACGACCTCCACCGGCTTTACACATGGGGTTAGGAAGTAGAGATCTAGGACAGACGGGTGTGTGAAAGTGATGTGCTGAGCTTGCCCGTTAAATCCTTGGAACAGATGATTATGCGTGCCCGAATCCACGGCAAAAGACCCAGCGCAAGCTGTCGAACCACAAGCCTCTTGGAAACAACGCGCGAACTGGGAACTCGAGAAGGTCGTCCAGCTCTTCTCCTCGAAGCAGCTCCCGGACCTCTGCGCCAAAGCCTTGGTCAATGCGCCCCAGAAACCCAGCTCCAAATGGTCCTTTGGGAACCAGCTACTGATGCTCCTGGCAGGAACGACGGACGCCAGGGGCTTCAGGCAGTGGAACGAGGCAGGAAGGTGGGTCTCAAAGGGGGCAAAGGCCTTCTGGATTCTGGGGCCAATCAGGAAGAAGGTAAAGAAGACGGCCCTGGATGACCAAGGAGTCGAATCGGAGGTCGAAGTCCTTCTCGGATTCAAGGCAATCCCAGTCTTCCGCTTCGAGGACACCCACGGGCAGGACCTTCCCGTCTACCAACCAAGAGACCCGCCTCCTCTGCTAGAGGTCGCCGAAAGGTTCGGCATGCAGGTCCAGTATCAGGGACTGGCTGCAGAGATGTACGGTGCCACAGACCATGCGAACAAGACAATCCTACTGGCAACCGAAGACTGGGACGTCTTCTTCCACGAGTTGGGACATACAATACACAGAACTTTCGAGCCTAAGAATGGGCATGGTCAGGAACCTGAAGCCGAGACGATAGCACAGCTCGTCGCCGCGACCCTCGCAAGGCTCTATGGCAGGCCTGCAGACAACTTCAGCTGGAGCTACATCGCCAGCTACGCCCAATCCAACAGTCCCCAAAAAGTCGGAAGACTATGCATGCGCGTCCTCGAC
>JAFLZE010000138.1 GCA_029785685.1 Nitrososphaerota archaeon
AGAAGGGGAAGAAGGACGACAAGGAGTGGGCCGAGAAGATGGACGAGCGGAAGGGCGGCATGCGTGTCAGCAAGATCGAGAAGGACGTCGAGGACCTGACGGCCATGGTCGCCGAGCTCCTAGAGAGGAACCCGGCCCGCGGCCAGGAGGACAAGCCTCGTCCCCCGATCATATTCGAGAAGGCGGAAGGGCGGGCGGCGTTCGAGGAGGAGTCGGACGCGGCTTCGACGCTGAGGCGGGCGCTCTACGGCAAGCAGAAGGCGCTCAAAGACCTCAACGACGTAGCGACGGCGGGCTACGAGGCGGAGGGGGACGTCTTCGCCGACCTGCACGTGCTCCACGCCGACATGGTCAGGCGGAGGTCAAGGTACGAGGCGATCGAGAGGAGGTACAGCCAGGGGGCAGACCTGACGACGAAGCTGCTGAAGGCCCTCCCGTGGATCGTCTCGCTGGTGGTAGGCTCCCTGCTGGTCTACGGTCTCGTGGTCGAGCCCTCCAACTTCCAGTTCGTCTGGCTCCGAATAGCTTCCGACGTAAGGCTCCAGGTCGTGCTCGGCTCCACGGTGGCCATAGTGGTGGGCGCCTTCGTGCTGTCGCTGTGGCGCTCGAAGAGGAAGCCCAAGGAGTAAGGCTTGTCGGACGAAAAGAAGAAGCCGTCCTTCGTAGGCCGGGTGGTCCGCGACCTCAAGTACTCGTCCGAGCAGCAGGACGCAGAGATACAGAAGACGCTGGGGAAGCAGCTCTACTACAACAAGCTAGCCTCGAAGCTGCAGGACGCCCTCGTCGAATCCAGCCTTGCTATCTTCGACGTCGACACAGACATCGAGTACAGGGTGCTCGAGGCCTCGGCGCTGGTGAGCCTCAGGATGGCAGGCCTGCAGGGGAGGACCAACCCCCACCTGGCGGACCTCTACGACATCTGGATGGAGATCCTCTCGCAGGAGTGGATCCCCCTGGTGAAAGGATGCAGGGTCGCGGCGCGGAGGATAAAGATGAGAGGAGGACGGACGCTCGTGGTCGAGGGCCTCCGTCATCTTGACGACATCAAGGACACGTATGGCGCCATGAACGTGATCCCCTGGGCGTTCAGGCTCATGGCCAGGTCCTTCGGCAGCGAGTTCGAGCTCGTCCAGTGGGTCGCGCTGGTCCAGAGCTTCTCCCAGGAGGGAGGGGCGCGTCGAGTGCAGGTGGGGAGCTCCGGTGGCACGGACTGAGGCCGAAGAGGACCACAGCACCTACACCCAGATCAAGGGGAGCAGGTCCTTCTCCGAGTTCCTCTCCTGGACGCTGAACCCGCAGAAGTTCACGCGTGTGGACCTCGGGGCCGCAGAGCTCTCGGCGGAGGAGAAGGCGTGGTTCTACTACGTCTGCTTCCGAAAGCGCAACCAGTTCTCGGGGCACATAGACGTCGACGCGCCGCTCAGGTACATCGCCAACGGTATCAGTGGGGCGGGAAAGAGCGAGCTCGTCAGGAACATCTCGGCCCACTTCCCCAAGATGATCGGCCTCTACGGGTCGGGGGACGACGAGACCCTGGCGGACCTGCGCGCTTACGACTACCGAGGGAAGGTCAGTAGCCGGCTCATCGCGAAGAACCTCGAGAACTGGGAGAGAGGGCTGATCATCGGCCCGCGGACCACCAGCGTGACGTCCTCCTGGGACTACGTCACCTACGACAAGCTGACCCTCAAAGACGTCGAGACGCACGGGGTGGTCGTCTGCCCGAGACGCATCTATCCGTCCGTCCGCTCCTTCTTCATGGGGACCGAGCGCGTGGTCGACGTCCTGCAGCGGCGCGAGGACGAGCGCCCCGTCTGGTTCCTGAAGATCCTCGAGGCCGCCAACGTCCTCTACGCCCGGACCACGATCAGCCACGTCCGAGCCGCCGACGCCAAGGCCTACCTGATCTTCCTTCAGCGGGAGCTCAGGCACAGCGGGCTGGCCCTGGGGGTCGACAGCCAGTACTCCGTGTCGATGGACAAGGAGATCCGGACCAACGCGGAATACACCTTCTGGAAGAATCTAGGCTCCGACCGCCTGCCCAAGGACGTCAACTGGATGCAGGGCTGGGTCCCTCCCGACGGCTTCGCGGGGATGTACCCGAACGAATACGTCGTCAAGGACAAGTGGGGAGGGATCTACCTGGGGACCTTCAAGATGGCGCCCTGGTACCGCCGCCACCGCGAAAAGCTCTATGAGACCCTGGGCATCAGGCGCGACGTCGGAGAGCCCGACTTGGCCGACGAGCCCCCCGACGACGGGCGGGACTTGGAGCTGCACCAGGAGATAGTGAAGGCCTACCTCAAGGAGCGGACCATCAAGGGGGCCGCCAGGGAGTCGGGCCACGACAGAGACACGGTGAAGGCCCACGTCAAGGACCACTTCACAGACAAGTCCTGCAGCTGCTACGGGAAGGCGACCTAGACGCCGAAGCGCTCGGTCGCGGACATCAAGGAGTTCTGGCCTCCCGCCAGGGTCCTGGAGATCGCCTACGGCGCATACTCCGAGGAGTTCGTCAGCCCGAAGGTGAGGCTCGAGCACGCGGCCTTCGTCCCTGCCGCCTACCTCCCGGGCTTCCGCATCAACGAGGCCTTGTCGCTGACAAAGTCGCAGTTCCAGTGGCGGACCTCCCTGGAGGGGGAGCTCTTCCTTGTGATCGAGCAAGCGAAGGTCGAGAAGTCGGGGGGACGCTTCCGCAGCTATCCGGTCCTTCCCAGCGACCCTCTGGCCAGGCCCCTGCTCGCACATCTGAACCAGGTGGAGGACGGACTCGACTTCGTCTTCACCTCGAGCGAGAGGACTTTCCGGAACGTCCTCGACCGGGTCACCGGAGGCGAGGTCTGGCCGCACTGGTTCAGGGAGCAGCGCAACACGTTCCTGGCCACGGGCTTCACCAGGGACGAACGCAACAGGATCTTCGCATGGTCTGAGGGGGCCTCCTTCAACCGGAGCCGCCGAAGGCGGAGGAGCATGGCAGACCTGTACGACTCCATGAACTGGATGAGTTACGCCGACAGGCTGGCCAAGCTGACGCGCTCCTATTGGCTGCACCAGCAAGTCCCCGCCAGGCTGCAGGAATGGATGGCCACCCTTCCGCCTTCGTTCAAGGCTCCCGGCTCCGACCCGTCGTCACCGTAGGGACCGACCCGGCCTCCACCCCCCCCCCCCTCCCCCCTCGCGAGTCGCCCTAAGTCCCTCCCCCCATGCCGATTCCTCGCGGAGAATAGGCAACCACGGTCGGACGGGGGCGGCGCTCTTTCTCTCTCTTCTATTCTATTCTTCTTGTTATTGAGGGGAAGGGGCAGGATGCGACCCCGGGCGCACCACGAGCACGGACGCCACGGTGGCCAGGACCTGTATCCCCAGCAGCGCAAGGAACACCTGGTCGAGCTCCCCGCGGACGGGGTTGAAGGCGAGGACCAGGACGACCGCGAGGACGGCCGGGACGGCGATGGCCCTGATCAGCGCGGCCCTCCTGCCGGAGCCGCCGAGGGCCCATCCGAGGAGCACCCCGACCAGCTCCACCAGGACCACCACAGCCAGGGTGACCGCCGTCCCGTAGGATACACGGGGCTGCAGGTAGAAGACCACCAGCAGGGAAGAGAACAGCCAGGAGAACAGCTCGCGGCCGAGCGTCCGCCGGATCATCGGAGCTGCGGGGGCTTCGGTCCGATAAAAGGAATGGTAGCACTAAGTAGCGCTCAGTGGCGCCAGTAGTTATTACCGACGCGGCTGCCTGGCGCTCAACGGATGAAAACATCCATCACAGACAGAAAGCGCATAGCGGCATCAGGAACGTCCATCGTCATCATAATACTTCTCATAGCCGTAGTGGCGACGGTTGCCTATGTGGAGCTCCCGGGCCCCACGCAGTCGGTCATCTGCAAGTTACAAGGACAGACAGGCTGCGCCACGACGACTCCCACCACGCCCAACACGCAAGGCAACGTCGCGGGCAAGATCCAGTTCAACATCCAGGACCTCCTCGCAGGAGGGGGACAGGCTGCCTCGGTGAACGTCTACCCCT
>JAFLZE010000139.1:0-3742 GCA_029785685.1 Nitrososphaerota archaeon
GACAGGAGGGCCGAAGTCTACCTTGGAAGGCTGGGAAGCGCTGAAGCCTGTCAATTCAAGGTGAACGGCACAAAGCGATACGACCTCGCGTGCTTCGTGGAGGACTTCAACGACGCCAAGGGCCTGAACCTTGCGAACCTGAGGCTCGGGACCGATGGAAGAGCCACTTGGATGGAAGTGGACGGAAGGAGGATTGAGATCTTGGACAGCAAGCTCACCACGTTCGGGTCGATGGTGAACCTCCTGGGGACGATTGGGAAAGAGAATTGGTTAGGAGGAGGAGCTCGAATGTATTGGAGCCACTATGACAGGAGAAGAAACCTCGCCATGATTCAAGAGGCGAAATTCAGAGTGATACAGTCGAGGACATCAAAGCAGAAAGATGGGACGCACCTCTTTGTGCTGGCGCAGAGGTAGTAAAGGCGAGGCACACCGAACCATATGTACGGCCGAACCGATGCCTAGGACCGGAGCCAGAATGGCGAAGAGAGAGAAGGCAAGAACCTCGGAAAGCGGTCGCAAGGGGCCGAAAATAATCACCCGGAAACCGAAGCCTTCAGACTTCCGCGACGTGATTGAATACTACTACCGATTCTACGAGGAGGTCAAAGAGAACCCGCTCTTTGGCATCGTTCTTTCGCACAAGAGACCAAACATGAGTGACGAGCGAAAGTGGTTCTCTGAACTGCTTGGAAGGACAAAGAGAGGCGCCACAGTAGCGCTCGTCGCTGAAGTAGATGGCCACGCTGTGGGTCTATGCGAAGTGAACGCCATCGGCCGGCCTAGATCAGAAGTCTCCCACAGGGGAGAACTGGGAATAGCGGTCAGTTCTGACTACAGGGGGATGGGGGTCGGGACGGCCCTGCTGCGTTCTGTCCTAGGGAAATGCAGAAAGAAGTTCGAAGTCGTGGAGCTGTCCGTGTTCTCGAAGAACAAGGGAGCCAAGAAACTCTACGAGAGTTTCGGGTTCAGCACCTATGCAACACGGCCCCATTCTATCAAGCGGGGAGACGCATACCTCGACGAGGATCTTATGCGGTTGGAGGTGTGAGCCCCAACGACGCGTATACCTTCGTACTCTCGATGGGCACGGAAGTCTGATGATGCTTGTTTCTTGGCGCGCTCTATTGCGTCATCGACCATTATCCACCACTTCACCTCGACATACCGGAATTCTCCTGATGCCGTTCTCACCAACAAATCTGGCCCGGCGCGTTCGCTCCCTGTTCTGAATGAATCGTCATTGAACGGATGGTCAGCTATGAGGGTCATTCCAAGCTGGGGGAGGAGTTGCTCCCTCACCAGCTGTTCAGCTATGTCCCCTTTCAGCTTCCTGCGGCTGTCGAGACCAACCCTTGACCCAGATGTTGCCTATCCCCCTGGGGCAGTACAGACTGCGCGCTTCGTTCATACAAGCGAACTTGCCGAGGTCGTCCTTCTTGATGCTTGGATTGACGTTCATGGTGCTTCCTTCGGCTCTTTTGAGTGAAAGGAATGTGTGTCAAGAAGGGATTGCAGGCTGCTCAAGAGGGTTCCTATTGTCGAGGGACAGCACCAGAACTTTCCGGTGGACCTTAAGGCCCATCAGCATCAGATAGGCTGCCTTCAATTCTTGAGAAAATGCCAACCTTGATGCTGTTAGAACGCATAAATAGCAAGTTATGACCTTGGCCGCCGTGAAAGTTGCGCCTTTAGCAGTCGTATTGATTCTGGTCGCTTCGCTTGTCTTCTCCGGGGTAGCTCAATCCACCTCGCCAGGCGCGCAGTTACTGGGATGCGGACAAGCGATAACTTCCTCTGTCACGCTGCACAACGATATAGGCCCATGCGCCGGCGACGGTCTTGATGTGTCCGCGAACAACGTTAACATCAACTGTGCCGGACACACCATAACCGGAACGGGGACGCAATCCAGTTTCGGCATCCTTGTAGCGGGTGCAACCAACGTACACGTCAACAACTGCCATATCATAGGGTTCTATTTCGATGTGGGGGTCGTCTCCTCTGCGCGGGTTTCTCTTCTGAACTCTGTGGCCGATTCAGCCACAGGATATGGCATCTGGGTCTTCTCATCAACTGAAAGCCACTTCATCAACAACACCGTCAGGGATTCATCATCTGGTTTCCTCATCCAATCAAGCTCGAACAACCTGGTTCAAAACAATACATCTGTGGGGAACCCCTACAACGGCTTCACGGTGGTGTATACCGGTAGCCCCTATCAGAACCAAGGGAACAAGTTCGTTGGTAACCTGGCAGAAGGCAACGCAGGGTACGGTTTTTGTGATCTAGGGCAAGGTAACCCTTGCAACTATCCTCCTCCACCTGTTGTTGGGTTTGCCAACACCTATCAAGACAATGTCTGCATCGGGAACAACCTGGGTGGGTCGTATCCGGCTAATCTGTGCTCTCCTTAGTCCACATCCGAAGGATGAGTCGTTCCCGGCAGAGGCGCAGCGAACCATTGTGCACGGCGACAACGGCTAGACCACGACCTAGCGGCTTCCTGAGACGATGCAGATCCGGGGAGGCCTCTCCACTTCGTCCTCGAGCTGCTTCTCCGCTTTCTTGTACTCGTCTGCCATCCCTTTGGGCATCGACGGGTCGTACGGGAAGCGGATGGGCGCGTAGTCGAGGTCGGTCTCTATGAACTCCTGCGAGACATCGCCGAACCCCTCGGCCTCGAGAAAGCTGGCCATCTCATCGCCGGTCGGAAGCTCAAGTTCCCACCCCAACTTCGTCCTCATTGAGTAGAAAGCCCGGTATCCGCGACTCCCGGGGTCGTTCACGTCGGACTCGACGATCACCAGGCGCCCTCCGCTGCCCAGCGCCCGGTTCGCTTCGCGTACGAGCCCTCTGATCTCCTCTACACTTCCGAAGTTCCTGATAGAGTGGACGGAGGCGACCAGCTGGAAGGAGCCGCTCTTGAGCGGGACCGAATCCGCGCTGGCCCTGATTCCACACACGCTATGGGCGTGACCCATGATGGCGGAGGACCTCTTGAACTCATCCCACCATCCTGCTCTCCCACCTCCGTCCATAGGATCCATCGCGGTCACCCTGGCCGACTTTGCAGCGCATGCGAAGCTGAAGAAGCCCCTGCCGCAGCCGACGTCGAGCACGCTGATGTTCTCGACTGCGAACCTGTCGGCGACCAGGTTCCTTTCCGCGCCGACGTCGGAAGCATCGAAGATTTCTTTCCAAGATCCCCCGTTCCTGAAGAACGCTTCCAACTCGCCCGCCCTGGGCTTCTCGGAGGAGCCTTTCGCGCGCAGTCTGGGCAGCGCCTGATCGGCCAGGATGTCCAGGGTCCGCGTGCTCTCCGCGGTCGAGCTCAAACGACAAGCCCAGTTGAACGACGAGAGTTAGGCGTTTCCCGGTGGAGGCGCGATGGGCATTTGTGGCCCTGGTGCGTCGCACGAACATTATAATCCCGCAGCGCAAGCGACGACTCGGCGCAAGGGTTCTGCTCCTCTTCTCTGCCGACGCAGCACCATCCGAAGCGGTCACAAGTCACGGCGGGGCGACGACCTCTCACTCCCACCAGGGCCGCTTGCACGGCGGGGGAGAGGAACGACCCACGGCGCCCGAGCGCGAAGGATGGGAGCAAGAGGCCGGTCCCGGTCAGGCGCCGCCCGCCGGCCCATCCGAGGACGAAATCGAATTCGGAAAGCAGCGGGCCCGCTTCCTGGCGGAGCTCCAAGGAGACCCGAAGAGGTGCCCCCACCCGTTCAGGTTCAGA
>JAFLZE010000139.1:3752-4026 GCA_029785685.1 Nitrososphaerota archaeon
ATTCCGCTGCAGAATCTGCGGCAGGATCGTCACCGAGAGGGTCTAGGGCTCCAGAAAGACGCGCAGTTGAATCGTCCCTGAGCTGATGCTCGGCGTGTCCCGCCGCGACAGGAGCCGAGGCCACGATCGACCCTGTCCTGGCCGCAAAGACCCAACAGGGAGTTCCTAGCTTCCCTGAAGGAGCTACCTGTGCTGGATGAGCTCCAGCCAGATGCCATTGGGGTCCTTCACGAAGAGAAACCCGCGCAGAGGAGACGACCCCCACATCGAAATA
>JAFLZE010000013.1 GCA_029785685.1 Nitrososphaerota archaeon
TCAGGGTGTCCGACGACGGCGGCGCGTCTTTCTTTATGCCAGCTGGTAACTGGTCGCAGATTCATATCTTGGCTGACAATGCGATGTCGGTCGCGTTCGCAAACAGGAGCATCTATCTGGCCACCACAAATGGGATTTACTGGAGCAACGACTGGGGCAAATCGTGGAATCTGCTGCCGAATTCGCCGCGGGGGGACATAGCAGTCACAACAGACCCAGTCGACCAGAACGTCCTCTACGCTTCGGTTTGGGGTGGCTATTCAAACACGCCCGGCCTCTTCCGTTCGACAGACGGAGGGAGTGCGTGGACTAGGATCAACACGTTGGTCTTCAACGCTCTCGCGGTCGACCCCTTGAATGATTCGATAGTTGCGGCCGTTTTATGGCCGCCGTCGCAAGACTATGGGCGGCTCATGCTGAGTACAGACGCCGGGCTTAATTTCACAGACCTTGGTTTCCACACTTCGGCTATATTCGCTGCGGCACCTCTGGTCTTTTTCCACAAGGTCGCCGGTGCTGCATACTTGATCTACACTACGGACGATGGTCTCTACGTCTCAGGAGACCTGGGCCGAACGTGGCAGGACCGGACGCTCAACTTGCCCACCAGGGTGATAACCGGCATATCATTTTTGCAGAACGGTTCTGCGCTCCTCTCCACCTATGGCGCAGGGGTATGGTATAACCCGGAATTGTTCAGCCCAGGAACGCAGCAGAATGCCCCCCAGCTCACGGGCTACGTCCCGACCCATTCCACCTTGGTGGTAGATGGGAATGAGACGATCGCAGTTGGGGGGTACTTCCGTCTTCCTCTAAGACAAGGGCCGAACAACATCCTTGTATCAAGAAACGGGGTAGACTCCTACGCTGTGCTCAACGCGACAGCCGGCTCTGTCTATTTTGTCAACTTCGGTCTCAACACGACGACCCTGAACATCGTAGCCAGCGGGCTGGGAGGAGAATCTTACAACGTCGAAGTCGGACAGAACGGGTTCAAACTGGCAGGAAGTTCGACTCTTGAAATCCCCCAGGGGGTCGAGAGCTACGTCGTGGGCAACTCGTCGACGGATTACTCTTTGCTCGTCCCTTCGCCGCAGGAGGGGGAGATCAACGCAAGCTTCCTCCCGGTCACGCTCCGCATACAGTTCTCGCCAATGGTGGAAAGCCGCTACACGAACATCACCGGCTTGATACAGAATGGACCTTTCTGGACCGAGGCGCTGGCCCACAATGGTGACTATGAGCTGCTGGCAGGGGGCGGGTCATTTGGTCTGCTCAATCTGAACACCGATGCGTTCGTACGAGGGCCTGGATGGAACGTGCTCGTGGACTCCGCGACTGCCTACAAGGACGGCTTTCTCCTCGGGGGACTGACCGGCGTCGGCGCGGAGATGTTCTTCTACAACCTGACTGATGGAGCGCTCTCCAACCTGACAAGCATCCTTCCGCCCAGGCTTCAGGATGCCTACCGCGGCAGCATCACTGCCCTTGACACCACGACGAACGGAAGCGCAGTAGTGATGGGCTCGGGCCAGGGAGTCTACTATATCGGGCTCTTGAAAGGGTTCGAGTTGAGCAATCTAACCCAGCTCGTCCCGAACAGCTTCATAGGGTCCCCGACTTACGACGGGTACTATGGCGCCTATCTGGCCGGGTTCAACGAGGAGATCTTGGTGACGAATCCGAGCCGGATTGGCGTGCTCAATCTCACCTCAGGCACTTTCCAGGATTACTCGGAGACGGTACCGGAAGGCGTGCAGTCGCTGGCCCATAGCCCCTTAGCCCTTCCGACTTTCCAGAGCATAGCTTCCAGCGGCAGCGTCGCATTCCTGGGCGGGATAGACGGGCTGACAGGTGGCGGGTTCGAGGCTGTCTTCAGCCCGGCAAGCGGCATAACTGACGTTTCAAATCTGTTCCCAGCGGATGTAGCACTCTACACGATTTCCTGGAACGGCGTCGATTTTCTCGCCTCGGGCCAAAACCTGTCAAGCAACACCCCAGCACTGTTCGCCTACAACCCAGCATCTGGCGCGATAACCGAACTCGATAGGACAAGCCTTCGTAACTTCCAACTCGTTGATTCCATCGATTCGCTGTCCGCCAACAGGCTCGTCTTGTCGGGGTACGAGATAACGGCGCCTCCTGGCGTGAACTACGTGATACTGAGTTCGAAGTATGCCATGTTCGACTTCAACTCGACGGGGCTGGTCGAGGGGAGCGTGGCTCCAAGTACAGCCAGTGTCACAGTCGACGGGGCCCCGGTGCCCACGGTCAACGGAAGTTTCTCCGTCCCAGAGTTCGCCGGATCATACAACGTGACATTTTCAGACCACGGCTTTTCTACCCGGTCATTCGAAGTAGCGGTTCCAGCATTCGCCGGGCTGCAACTCAACGTCCAACTGAACGCCATTTCAAGCACGACGACTTCCATTGCGGTGGCAAGCACGGCCACCAGTGCCGCTCCGGCCGAAACCACCTCGACCCAAACCTCTCTGACGGGCTCGTCGTCCGGCGGCGGAGGCGGGGCAATCCCAGAATTCCCGCTGCAGGTTGTGGCGGTGGTCGTGTTCGTGACGGTCGTAGTGTCAGCGTACCTGCTGGCGAGGTCAAGATACTCCTCCCGTATGCGGCTCCAAGGGGTTTGAAAGCCCGTGACACAGGCCCATCCGAGCCAGGGCCCGGGGTCGTAGGGCATCGGTCGCTACGGTCCCGTATGCGGTGGAAGACTAGAGCACCCAACTTGGAAGGTAAGCCGATGCAAAACGTGCGCCGTGGACTACGACAGGAACAGGCTCGCATCGCCGGCGATAGCCTGTCGTGGAAGACGGCTTTGCGGGCAACCGTTCCCCGCGAGTGCGAACGCCTCTTGGCCCCTTTGGAGGAGGGAATATCTGTCGAATGGCGATGTGCCTAACAGCGCCATGGCAGATAGGACTGAACAAGGAGTCGACGCTTCGAACAAGGTCATGTCCTAAATGGACATGCTCTGGACAACGGCGAGGCACCCCGGGCTGCTGCGATGGAAACCCAGTGGTCGCTGCCGAGTATCGCCTACCACTCTTCTACCTCAAGCCCCGGCACCCTCCCGAAGTGCTTGACGTTCCGCGTCGCCAGCCTTTCCTTGTGCTGCAGCGCTATCGAAGCTATGATCATGTCAAAGTCGCCAATGGGTCCCTTCCGAAGCGCTTCTGCGCGTGCGAGTTCGCCATACCTCCTTGCGGCTCCGGCCCCGAACTCGAGCACGACCAGGCGGGCGACGAGCTCATCCACCCTCGAAAGTTCCCTCTCCGGTTCCCTCGCCCCGGCGGCGCCTGCGTACAGCTCGCACAGGTTCACGGGCGTCGTGGAGACCACCCCTCCCTTTTCCGCCTCGGCCTCCAGGGCCCCAACAGCGGCGCGGTCTTTCCTTATCAGCGCGATCAGGACAGACGTGTCGAGGCAGACCAAGGTCCGACCCTGGCTATGCTTCGGCGGGCCTGAGACGCGCCCTCCTCGTTCTCTTCATCGCTGCTTCTACCCGGAGGGCGAGCTCTTCGTCCGAGGCCGACGATTTCAGGTGCTGCAAGAGCATCCTGGCGCTCCCCTTGCCGGTGGTCAGGCGGAGTATGACCTTGGTGAAAGACTCGTTCGTCAGCCGAGACTTCGCGAGGGCATCGTAGGCCTCGTCGGAGACGGTTATCGTCTTGTGGCCCATGCGACTATATGTGCATGTATGTGTATTTAACCTCGCATGCCAACGCTCTCCTCCGTGGATGCGGACAGGCGCGGACCGAGTCCGCGCTCTACGACGTTTGTTCTGCAAGGGCCGGCCCGGTGGGAGAGGTCAACCGGGGGATGCCCCGCCGCATGGGCTCTCCTGACGGGTGGTAGCCAAGCCTTCTTCCATGTGAACTTGAAGTGGCATCCTTCTCTCTGAATCGTCTACAAATCCTCCGAGGGAGCAGGGGTGCTATAAGCGGTCTAGGATATTCAATTAGATATCGTAAATGGTGCTCCGTTGCACGAACGTAGTGTCTGAGATGACCTCTGCTGGGGCAGTGAGACCGGCCTACGCCGTCGCGACGAACCCGTTGTAGATGGACGCCTTCATCGCCACCTCCTTGGCCATGTTCACGAACTTCCTGGCGGTGACGTACTCCCCGAAGATGCGTTTGATGACAGAGAAGGCCCCCTCGACCCTCCACCCGTACCCGAACCTGTGTGTCCTCGACCACGCCTTCGGCCTGAGCGCCTGCTGCTCTATGACCGCCTTCTTCCTCGCATAGCTCCCGTCGCACCTCGGCACCGAGGTCTTGGCCACCCTGATGACTGGCCTGATCCCCTCCTTGGCGAGGAAGTTGAAGTTCGCCTTCGAGTCGTAGGCCCCGTCGGCGAGGACCCTCCTTCCTCACCCTGACGCTCTCCTCCGCCTTCCTCACCAGCCTCTTCAGCCTCCTCCCGTCCCCGACCTTCTCCGACGACACGTCCATTGACACCTCCTGCCTAGTCTTCACGTCCACGGCGAAGTGTATCTTCAGGTGACCCTTCTTCACCTTCCAGAGGTAGAGCCGTCCCCACCACCGCACCACCACCAATCGGAAACGGCCACCACCAGACCGAGGGGAGATTTCATCTGCTCGAATCCACGCTCCGACCACCACCAGTCCTGAAGCCGGTTTGACGGTCGTTCCGCCGAGGTGGGAGGCTGGGTGGGTGGATTTGTGCTGGAAATCCACCCCGCCGAGGCGGGATTTGTCTAGCCGGTATGTCGCCGGAGGTGAGGGCTCATTTTGGGCTCCTTTTTCGGGTGAGAGCCCACCTTGGCCGAGGTGGAGCCAAAGAACGCCACCCCAGTCAACAGCGCTGTTAGAATCTGACGTCACAGAGCCTGGTGCCGGCAAGGACAAGCCAAAGTCGAGGGGAGAGAAGGGCGGAGCGAGGGTCACGGTCGACGGCGAGACAATGACGGTCAAAGAGATGCAGAAGAAGATGGGGAGCCCCGGGAAGGAGTTTTTCCAGTCGAGCAGGTCCTGGGCAGGCCCCGCGGGGGCACACTCGAACCAAAATCATTCGATTACGGAGTCAAATCGTGCAACACACCAGTAAACGGTCGCTCTCGACTTCCGCGCCCAGCTGAGACGGATATCGGAGACCTTCGGGGAGGGGGAGTTCACCGCAAGAACGCTTTCGCAGGCCCTGTCTCGCTGCTATGAGGGCAACCCCGAAATGCTGCACAGGGCGAGGCGGGAGCAGATCAATCGGCCGTTTGAACGCGGGGTGGTTATACTCTAACCTCGAGTCTCGTGGACCAGAATCCCGCGGAAGAGCGCGCTGGCCGCTTTCATCACTATGAAAGAGAGGAGAAACACGGTGGCGAACACCGCAACTATACCGAAGGCTTCGATCCCGAGCTGCAGCAGGGCAGCGGTGCCTCCTCCGAACAATATCCCGTTCGGGAGGGAAGTCCCCGATGCCGCGGCGAAGTCGCTCTGGGTAAAGAACGCTATCATGAGCACCCCGAACAGACCGCCCACCAAGTGGCCCGGCAGCAGCCCCACAGGGTCGGCAAGCCACTTGCGTTTGGCGAAATACACTTCTGCGGCATAGAATATGGGACCGCAGAGGGCCCCGAGTATCATGGCGCTCCCCGGGCTGACGAATCCCGCGACGGGGGTGATCACTATCAGCCCCATGAGCACTCCGTTCGCCATGTTGATGAGCCCTGGGTTCGCTCTGGTCCTCCACCAGACGACTAGCATCAGGGAGAGGAAGCTGGTCGAGGCAGCCAGAAACGTGGTCAGGACGACGGTCGTTGCGGAGCTGTTGAAGGCGAGGACGCTCCCCGGATTGAACCCGAACCACCCTACCCAGAGGAGGAGTATGGCGAGGGTCAGCCAGATTGGGCTGACGTTAATGGAAGCCTGGGGGCTTTCTTTGACCCCCGCCCTCCTTTCTTCCTGCCAGACTGCGACCAATATTGCGAGCCCCGCGGCCCCGGCCGCCCCGTGGACCACCAGCCCGCCCGCGAAATCCCTCATCCCCATCGCGTAGAGCCAACCGGTGGGGTTCCAGATCCAGGCCGCTGGAAGGTTCCAGATCACCAGAAAGTAGATCACAGAGAAGAAGGCGAAGACCTCGAGCTTGACCTTCCGCAGCACGACTACTCCGACGAGGGCGAGGGTCACAGTGGCGAATGCGGTTTCAAAGAGGAAGTAGGTCCCCGTGGTCAGGCCCGTCGCGAAATACTGCGGAGCCATGGACCACCATGTCCCCGAGAGGAGACCTGAGCTGCTCCCTGAGAACCCCCCGAGGAAGAACCCGGGGCTGTACCACGGATCCCCAATCAGCCCGTTTCCGATCGTAGGCGCGAAGGCGGTATTGAACCCCACCACGGCCATCACGACGAAGCCGATTCCGGTGATGAGCATGGTCTTCAGGAGGCTTGTGTTTGAGAACTTCTCCCCCAGCTCACCCACCTCCAGGAGTCCCACCGCCGGGGTCATGGTGAAGACAAGGAGGCCCGAGATCAGAACGAACAGGTTGTTGGCGTCAATGTCGACGGCCACGGGCTAACGCCCTGAGATGACTCGCTTTAAGCGAACTGCCTGGATTCGCCATGTCCCGCCGCAGGGGTCAACGAGAGGCGGCAAGGACAAGCTGCGCCCTTCGCAGCCTCTCCCCGATGCACTCCCGGACGAGGTCGCATGCCTCCACGATACGGCTGTCGCTCACCGAATAGAAGATAGTAGTCCCTTTTCTCCTCGTCTCCAGGAGCCCCTGCTGCCTCAAGACCGCCAGATGCTGGGAGAGGTCAGCTTGAGGGATTTCAGTCGACTTGGACAGGCTGCCGACGGAGCACTCCCGCCTGGATGGTGATGATGGCAGGGAAGAACCCGGGGAAGCTCGGCATCTACGGCTTCCGCCACCGAAGTCCTGTGGCCTCTGCCCCGCCTGCCCGCAGGCTCGACGCCCGAGCACTACGTCGGCGTCACGGCCAGCGAGCCGAGGAAGACAGGGACCTTGGCCTTGTCGAGGACGAAGCAGTCGTGCAGGTGCCTGGGGGTGCGTGCGGCCTTGAACCCCCACTTCACTTCGACCCCGACCTGTTTCTTTCCTTCCAGCGAAACGACATCGACCTCGCTCCCGTTCTTCCAGTAGTACGCCGAGCAGGGCCTTGCGATGTGCGATGCGACCACCCCCTCCGCCACCGCTGGCTCGTCGGCATCGACTCCGGCGTATCGAGCTAGTGTCTTCGCGACGAAGGGGTCGACGAAGTGCAGTTTCCTGTTCTTCCTCGGCACGACCTGGCCGTCCGGCCGGATGAACTCCAGCACCGTCAACAGGAGGAGGTCGCGCAGCGTCTCCACGTAGGCGCGCGAAGTGTGGGGAGACCCGATCGAAGCCCCCCTGGCCAGGCCGAGCCACGAGACCGGGTTCCCGCGCGCTTCGACGACGCACCGGACCACCTCCTTCATCGTCCCCTCGCTCCTCCCTGCCCTGACCCAGTCGCCTCTTATCCCGTCCAGGAGCGACTTGGCCGCGGCCGTGACCCTCCCCGATTCCGCCATCTCGCGCATCGAAAGAGGGAAGCCCCCTGTTTCCAGGTACTGGAGGAAGAGCCTCCCCATCTCCCCCGCATGGAGCCAGTTGGCTGCCATGGCCTCCCCCACGTCCAGCAGGGAGGCGGCGGACTTCCTCTCCTTCAGGCCGGGGGACAGGACGTCCAGGTAGGAGGCGAAGTCGAGGGGCATTAGGGTCAGGTCCACGCCGCGCCCCCTCCTGCCCGGGAAGTACTCCTTCTGCCTCAGCAGGTCGATGCTGGCCGAACCGGTGACCGTGACCACGTCCCCCCGGAGCGCTCCCGAATCGATTCTGGCCTTCACCGCCCTCCACCACTCGCTGACGAACGTCACTTCGTCGAGGAAGATGTACGACCGGCGCAGGCTCCACGACTTCCTTGAATTCAGGTAGCCGTCCAGCACTTCACCCAGCTCCTTGTGGTCGGAGAGCTCGTCGCACGAGAGATAGAGCACCGAACGCCTGTCCTTCCCAGCCAGCAGCAGGTCGCGGACGGCGAGCTTCACCAGGGTAGTCTTCCCGACCTGGCGGGGTCCGGACACGAAGTTCAGGGAGAACGGGTCGAGGGAGAGTTTGGCCACCTCCTTTGGAACCCATTTCACAGGGCTCCTCTCCCAGGCCTCGACGGTAGGGTCCTCCTCCTCCCTCCACCAGGGGCTCCACCTTTCCATATGCGACGATATTGCACACCATTATATATATCCATTTGCAGCAGCGTTGCATATCGTCCGAGGACGTCGGCAAGGCGCCTCGGAAAGCTGTAGCCCGAGCAACCACGGACGCCAAGGCGGGCCATGCAGAGGGATGTATGATATTATCCTACAGGGATAAGCTTTTATCGGCTCCGGCAGCCCTTGGTCGATGTGAACGCCCTCGAGACTCTGCTGGGGAGCTCGACCAGGAAGTCCCTGGTGGAGGCGCTGGCCCTGTCGGAGAGGCCGCTGACCCCCTACCGCGTGGCAAAGGAGTACAACATCAACGTCGCGAAGACCTACCTGGAGGCGAAGAGGCTGGCCGGAGCCGGGCTCCTCAGGCGAGTGAGGGGGAGCCGAGGGACGGAGTACGAGCTCGCGGACGACGACCTGAAGCGGCTGGCGGTCAAGCTCTCATCCAGGGTCGTGACTTACCGCAGGTGGAACGACGAAGTAGAGCGCGCGTCAAGGTTCAGGGCCGGGCTCCGGCGGGTCCCGGACTTCTTCATCGGAACGCCAGCACGGGGGGCCCTGGCCAAACCCACCAGGCTGCCGGGCGAGCTCGAGGGCCTCGCCGCCCTCGGCCGAAGGAAGTTCGCGAGGAAGTACCGGCAGGTGGGGGTCAGAGAGTACGCTCGCCTATAGCACCGCGAAGAGGGTCATCCTCCAGACAGAAGACCCCACGGAGCGGAAGGTGAGGTTCATGGCCTTGCTGACCTCGGCCCTGCCGAAGCGGGGGGCGAGACCGGTGCTTGTGGGCGGTTCCGCCGTCGAGGTGTACCTCGACGGGGTCCTCCGGACGGGGGACATGGACGTGGTCCATGAGCCCAGGGCGCTCGGGCCTGTCCTGAAGGCATGGAAGTTCGACCTCGGGACGGGCCTGCGGGCCTGGGTGAACGACGAGCTCGGACTGGCGGTGGACATGGTCGGGGGCAAACTCGCGGGCTCCGCCGAAAGGACCACGACCATCACCACGGACTACGGCCCCGCGACCATAATCGGGGTCGAAGACCTCGTCCTGAAGAGGCTCGCGTCGGCGAAGCACTGGAAGGCCCCGGCCGACATGGAGCAGGCGTACCTCCTGGCCAAGGCGTTCGAGGAAAGGCTCGACTGGGCCTACATGGAGGCCGAGGCGGCCCGGGGGTTGGTCTCAGACTACCTAGAGACTCTGAAGCGCATGCTCGCAGACAAGCGCGCGTCAGGGAACAGCTCTCGGTCTGTGAGGAGAGGGACCCCAAGGGGCTCTACGTCAAGGCTAGGCGGGGCGAAATCGACAAAATGACGGGCGGCCAGGACCCGTATGAACCCGAGCAGCCTGACCCCGTCTCAGATACAACCAAGGACGGGCCCGCCGGCGGACCTGCCCGCCCACCTTCTTCCCGCCTGCATGGAGGCCATCATGGCCGACATTGACGCCGCCTGAGCGCCTCCCTAGACCTCGAAGAGGACGCCCCTGCGCCCCGCCGCCTCCTTCAGCACAGGGTCGGTCGTGAGGAGCACCTCGGCGTTCGCCTCCAGGGCTGACAGGGCGAAGCAGTCTGCGAGGGACAGGCCGGGGCGCCTGAGCTTCCATCTACCTACGGAGACCACGGCCCCTTCGTCCGTGGGGACCGAGACTATCTTGGAGCTCCTCACGAGGCCAAGCCTGGCGTCGGCGGTCTGCACCCCGAACTTCCTCCCCGTCTGGTAGTAGAACTCCGCCAGATTCACGTCGGAGACCATGCCCGCAGCCCTCCCCGCGGACACCCTGTCGAAGTACGGCTTCACCTCTCCCCTCCCGGCGAAGTACAGGGCGAAGACCCCCGCGTCGAAGAGGTAGCTACGTGCGCTGGGACTCGACTTCGGCTCGCCTGTCCATGGAGATCTCCCTTGCCACTTCGGTCATGCGTCCTCCGTCGACGCCGAACGCGTCCTCGAGAGACGCAGTGGGCTCCACGACTAGCCTCCCCCCCTCTTCGGATATTACGACCAACCTGGTGATCCTCAGCTTCTTCCTGTACTCGGCTGGTATCACCACCTGACCTTTGCTGGAGACCTTCGCGACGACGGCCATCGTCTCACGCAGAGTATTACAGTGATTTATGTTTTACCCGTATACATGTAAACCGCGGCTCCCCGCCTCCGACGCACCCTCGGCTGCAGACAATTAGATGAGCGAAGAGGATCAGTGGACAGCCTGGTCGGGAGCTGTTCTACCATGACCATCAGAGCTAACAACGTCCCCCAGGGCCACAGCTGACAGTCGGAAAGAGGTCCTTCGCGCAGATATAGCACGGCCCATCCTGATCAGCGACGGTTCCCATCACCCCACTTCGTCCAGGAACTCCCTGCTCGTGCAAACGTCCGTGATCGCTGTCGCGCTCGACCTACGGAGGTCTGCCCTGAGCGCACTGCCGTCCTCGAGTTCCTATATGCAGCGCGAGGTTCATGCTCTCAGTTTGGACGCGCGGCTCAAGCGGATGGTAGTCGATCCCAGGGTGCTGCGAGGGAAACCGGTGATCGAGGGGGCACGAACCCCTGTGGTGCCTGGTCGTCGATCTCATGGCCTCCGGGATGAACGAAGCCGAGATCCTAAGAGAGTATCCCCACCTGGGTCGCGGGGACATCCGCGCCGCCTTGCAGTATGCCTCGAATGTCCTGCGCCAGGAAGAGGTCATCCCAATAGAAGCGTAGCCTTTTGGCTCGATTCATCAATCGGTGGTCAAAGCCGGGAAGAACTCGCATTGTATTCCGTCGCAGGGCGTCTAGGATGCGAAAGTGATAAATTTCATCAGAAGCTGGCAAAGTCGCAAATCGTTTGTCCAAGATGCGGGAGTTCCGATAGTTGCTCGTGGTTGTCCTGGCCGGGGGTGAGGGGACAAGGATGAGGCCGCTGACATTTACGAGGCCGAAGCCTATGCTCCCTGTCGGGCCGAGGCCGTCGCTGCACTACCTCCTCCGCCATCTCTCTGACCAGGGATTCAACGACGTGGTAATGGTCGTCGGTTACCTAAAAGACCAGATAATGGGGTACGTCGGGGACGGTTCGGAATTCGGTGTACGCGTCACATACGTGGTCCTGCCCGAAGGGCTCGTCTTTGGCACAGCAGGAAGCCTGAAGCTCGCCGCTCATCTCCTCGACTCGACGTTTCTTGTCGCCCAGGGCGACACCATCAGCCAGATTCCGCTGAATGAAATGTTCGAATTCCATCGGAGGGCGGAGAGGGACCTAACGATAGCCCTGACACCGGTCGAGAGGCCTGCGGAGTACGGAGTCGCCGTCGTGAGCGAAACCGACCAAGTGACAGGATTCCAAGAGAAGCCGCGACCAGAGGAGGTCAAGAGCAACTTGGCGAGCACAGGGTTCTACATCCTGGAGCCCGAGATAACAGACTACATAGCAGACGACAAGTGGGACTTCGCGAAGAACCTGTTCCCTGCGCTGATGGCGGAGGGGAAGACGATCTCCGGGTTTGTGTCAGGCTCGTTCTGGGCAGACATAGGGAGCCTGTCAGGTTATCTAAAGGCGATAGGCTGGGTGCTCGACGGCATGAGCGTGGAAGACAGAGATAGGAAGGGGGCCCTTTTGGGCAAGGGAGTCGAGATGTCGGAAGGGTGCAAGATCCAAGGGCCGAGCCTGATCGAGGACGGGGTGAGGCTCGGGAGAGGCGTCGTCGTCTCTCCCTACAGCGTGGTAAAGTCGAACAGCGTCGTTTCACGAGACAGCGTCATCAGGAAGAGCGTGGTGCTGGAGGGGACGACGATAGGGACATCGACCCAGCTTGACTCCAGTGTCATCGGTGAGACCGCCTGGGTAGGGGATGCGGTGACCGTCAGTGGGTCGATAGTGGGCCAGGGCTGCAGGATAGGCAGAGGAACCAAGGTCGAAGTGGGGAGCAGGATATGGCCGAACATGTCCATAGAGGAGAGGGAGGTGGTCAGCGGGATAGTGGCTGTGCCGAGGGAGAAGGCGTTCTACTTCTACACGTCTCTCGGGGCCTATACAGGTAGAATGGCATCGTCCATAGACGAGTTCCTCGAAGCGATTAACACGGTGCCGCTGCATTCCCTTGAATTCCATATGGCAAGGAGAGACTTTGAAAAGTGGGCCAAGGACGTCGTCCGCTCCATGGTCCTGGCGGACAGGCTGAGAGACATGAGGAGGAAGGGGCTTCTTGGAGAGGAGCTGAAATCAGGCCTTGTCGGATGCGTAGAGAGATGGAGAAGAGAGGTGACGACTAACGAGGGCAGCCCGCCATAGCAGGGGAGGGAGCGAATCCGGATGAGCGGTCCAGCACCGGGAGAGCCAGGCATAGAGCCGAAGTGGACGAGGGGGAACAAGGACGGAGTGGGAACGGCCTATTCGGCCGACAGCAAGCTCTGGTACACACTGTGGAGCGGCATCGTAACCGAGGTCTACTTTCCCACCATAGACAGACCGCAACTCAGGGACATGCAGTTCCTAGTTACGGACGGAAAGACGTTCTTCCACGAAGAGAAGAGGCAACTCGTGCACAGGGTGGAGAGGCTCGCTCATCACGCCCTTGGATACAGGGTGACCAACACGGACCCCGAGGGGAGGTACGAGATAATGAAGGAAATCGTAGGCGACCCTCACCTCCCAGTCCTTCTTCAGAACACCACCTTCCGAAGGAAGGTAAAGGGGCGTACCAACGATGGCAACGATATCAGGCTCTATGCCTTGTGCGCACCCCACCTGGAGGTGGGCGGCTGGGGCAACAGCGCGTTCTCGGCAGAGTTCTCGGGGAGGAAGGTGCTCGTGGCCCAGAAGCAGGGCACGTGGATGGCTATGGGGGCGAGCGTCCCTTTCACGAAGACGTCCTGCGGCTACGTCGGAAAGAGCGACGGCTGGACAGACATTTCGTCAGATTTCAAGATGGACTGGAACTACGAGAGCGCGGAAGACGGCAACATCGCTCTCACGGCAGAAATGCCTCCAGTCGACACATTCACTCTTGCCCTTTCGTTCGGGGAGACTCTGCATAGGAGCGTAACCGCACTCTTCCAGTCTCTTTCGACCCCCTTCGACGCGCAGAAGGAGAAGTTCCTGGACCAATGGGAGAGACCCACCAGACACATCCTCCCTCTCGAACCGCATTCCCGAGACAGCGGCAACCTCTACCACACGAGTTACAGCGTTATCCTGGCACACGAAGACAAGTCATACCCTGGCGCTGTGATAGCCTCGCTTTCTATCCCATGGGGAGAAGTGAGGGGGGACGAAGACCAGGGCGGCTACCACCTCGTCTGGACGAGGGACCTCGTCCAGGCGGCCCTAGGCCTTCTCGCTGCAGGCGACACAGAGACTCCCTGGAGGGCCCTGATATACCTCGCAGTCAGCCAGCATCAGAACGGCAGCTTCCCCCAGAACTTCTGGATTGACGGGACGGCATACTGGAGCGGGGTCCAGCTCGACGAGGCGTCGTTCCCCATAATTCTCGCCTGGAGACTGGCCGAGGCGAATGCGCTGAAGGACTTCGATCCCTTCGTCATGGTCATGAGGGCTGCGAAGTTCATTGTGGAATTCGGCCCCTCAACGGGGCAGGACAGATGGGAGGAGGTCGGCGGATACTCGCCCTCGACCCTGGCGTCAAACATCGCGGCCCTGTGCTGCGCGGCCGACTTCGCAAGGCGCAGGGGAGATAGCGTCACAGCAGGCTTCTTCGAAGAATATTCGGACTTCCTAGAATGCCACCTCGAAGCTTGGACTGCGACTGCGGGCCCAAGGAGACACTTCATACGCGTCCAGCCGGCTGACCGGGACGTCGACGGCCCGGGTCACAAGATGGTGACGTTGGCGAACAGGGAACCTGGCAGCCAGGCCGCGTTCGAGCCCGAGGAGATAGTGGATGCAGGCTTTCTAGAGCTGGTCAGGTTCGGAATACGGAGGCCTGACGACCCGATCATCCGATCGTCGGTCGAGGTGATTGACCGTATCCTTAAGGTAGGCACGCCGTCCGGCCCCTGCTGGCGCAGGTACAACAACGACGGTTACGGGCAGAGAGATGACGGAAGCGCGTACAGGGATGGCTGGGGGAGGGGGAGGGCTTGGCCGCTGCTCACGGCGGAGAGGGGCAACTACGAATTCGCTGCAGGAAAGAGCGTGGCGACTTACATAGGCGCCATGGAGGGCTTCACGTCAGAGGCTGGTCTCCTGCCGGAACAGGTGTGGGACGAGAAGGATGTCCCAGATGCGCACATGTGGCTCGGAAGGCCTACCGGGTCTGCCATGCCCCTCGTCTGGGCGCATGCGGAGTACATCAAGCTCCTCAGGTCGGTTCACGACGGGAAACCGTTCGACAGGATTCGGTGCGTCTTCGAGAGGTACTCGTCGAAGAGGCATTCCAATGTGGAGGTATGGAAGTCAAACAGAAATGTGAAACACGCAAAGAAGGGGTCGAAGCTGAAGATAGTGGCTGAGGAGCCTTTTGTCCTGCACCTTTCTTTCGACGGGTGGAAGACAGTAAGGGATGTTAATTCCATCCACCTTCCGGCGGGCATCGATTTCGTAGACATGTCCCCCGAAGGAGCTACCTTGGCCTTCACGTTTTACTGGCCTGCAAGAGGCGTCTGGGAGGGGAAGGACTACTCTGTCGGATTCAGTTGAAACTCGACGAGACAGCATGCGCAACAGCGCGCGGGTGGTGCCTGGAGAGGGTAATCCGGTCCGACGTCATGGGGCGACCGTTGTGTGGTTCATCGCCTTCGAATCCCAAAGGGTAGCAAGTGCGGGGGGTCTCGGCGGTGCGGTGGCGAACCTTTCGGAGGAGCTCTCGCACGAAGGAATGGCCGTCACCGTCTTCCTTCCGAGCCATGGGATGCACCTTGACGAAGGGGTCAGGGAGAGGCTCAACCTACGGGACACGAAGGTCGCGCTCTCGGGTGCGAGAATCGGAGACGACGGCAGCCTCCACCCGTACTCTATCGGGGTGGAAGAAGGAAGTTATTCGGGTGTGAGGTACCGCCTATTCAAGGGGTTGGACCGTGTCACGTCAAGGTGGCTCGACGGAAGGAGCATCTATGGAGGGGACGAGGCCACATATCAGAAGGCGTCCCTGATGGCAAGAGCGCTGAGGGGTTACGTGGAGGGGAAGACAGTGACAGCAGAAGAGGGATCCGGTCAACCCTCTGTCATCCATATGCACGACTGGCATGCGGTCCCGGCCGGGGTATCGGCATGGCAGGCGTTCGCGGAGCGGGGGAAGGGGATGTGCCGCCCTGCTCTCGTGTTCACGTCCCACCTGCTCGGCTTCAAGCGACTCCCGTGGCACTACGTGTCTGCGGACTGGTCGGGCCTAAAGGAGCAGCAAGGCGGTCAGTACATCTGGGTGGACGGCTCCTTTTCCTTTCGCTCAGGCTTCAAAGAGGTCTGGGAGGCCATGTCTGGAGGCTCTTTCGAGAAGTTCGGCTCCTATGAGGCAGACTTCGTCACATCTGTGAGCCAGTCGTATCTAGCGAAAGAGGTTCTGGGATATGTGGGACAGGGGATAGGAGGAAAGAGCGATTTCGTCCACAACGGATGCGACTGGGACTATCAGGACATGAGAAAAGCAGTCGTAAAGACGCTCGGTCCGAATGAGAAGAGGGGCGGCGCCTCCCTTCCGACCAGGGACGAGGTTCGAAGATTCCTGCTGGAAGAAGTCCTCGCTGAGAAAGAAGGCAGGGACGGCTTCAATAGGGACGGCCCTCTCGCTCTGATGACAGGCAGATTCGACAGGCAGAAGGGGGTGGACGTGCTTCTGGAGGCGGTCCCCCGCGTGCTCAAGCAAATACCGGAATCGAGGTTCCTTCTCCTTCTGCTCCCCAGCGACGGGAACGATTCGTATGCAGACGAGGTCGTGAAGGAAGCCAGAGCCCTTTCAGACAACGTCAGGCTTGTCGAGGGGAATTCGGCGAACGCCGTCTACCAACTCGCCTACCTAGCTTCGGACGTGTATGTCATCCCTTCCAGGTGGGAACCGTTCGGGATAACCGCCCTCGAAGCGATGGCTACGGGGAACCCTGTCGTCGGGACGTCCACTGGGGGAATCAAAGAGACGGTCGTGGACATATTGGAGGACGAGGAGGGTGGAACAGGAAGGCTCGTTCCGCCAGAGGACAGCAGGGAGCTGGCAAGGGGGATAGTCAGCTTCCTGTCCGTGATGATGATATCTCAGGGTGCCAAGGGAAGCACCGGGTCGATAGCTTACGAGTCCCTCAGGGCGGCGGTTGAGGAGGACTTCTCATTCGGAGCAAAGCTGAGGGAAAGATGTATCAAAAGGGTGAGGGAGAATTTCACCTGGGCCCACGCAGCGAGGAAGATGGACGCATGTTACCGGAAAGCCGGCCGGTTCGCCGAGGCAAGGTCCCGCGCGAAGTACTGATCGAGGAGGTGCAGTGACCACATGTCCAACCACTCGCCAGAGGACGATGTCTTCTCAGACTACGACGCCTACCTCTTCCACGAGGGGACACACCTCATGCTCCACAAGAAGCTCGGGTCGCACCCCATCGAGGGGAGAAGAGAAACGCTGTTCTCCGTGTGGGCGCCCAACGCGCTTGAGGTCGGCGTGATGGGCGATTTCACCGACTGGAACGAAGGCACGGTCCCGCTCGAGCCCCATAGGGAAGGCATCTGGCAGGGGCGCGTCCCCGGCGCTGAAGTGGGCTCGCTCTACAAGTATCGAGTGAAGCTCAGGTCAGGAGACGTGGTAGACAAGGCAGACCCATTCGCCCTTTACGCCGAGGTCCCGCCTAGGACCGCGTCGGTCGTCTGGAAGACCGACTACAAGTGGGGCGACAAGGGATGGTTGGAGGACGGGAGAGGTGAAAGGAACTCGCAACTGTCTCCCTTCTCGATGTACGAGGTCCACCTTGGTTCGTGGAGACGCGACAGACGTGGGAAGCCTCTGGCGTACTGGGAACTAGCGAAGGAGCTTCCGGCCTACGTGAAGGAGATGGGTTTCACCCATGTCGAGTTGCTCCCAGTGATGGAACACCCGTTCTATGGCTCTTGGGGATACCAGGTGACAGGGTACTTCTCGCCGACAGCCAGATATGGGACCCCGCAGGATTTCATGCGGCTTGTAGACGGCCTCCACAAGGAGGGAATCGGAGTCGTCCTAGACTGGGTGCCGTCCCATTTCCCGTCCGACGCCTACGGTCTCGCCTTCTTCGACGGGACGCACCTCTACGAGTACTCGGACCCGAACAAGAGGATTCACCCCGATTGGAACAGCTATGTGTTTGACTATTCGAAGGGCGAGGTGAGGTCCTTCCTGTCCAGCAGTGCTTTCTTCTGGCTCGACGTCTACCATGCGGACGGGCTCAGGGTTGACGGAGTCGCTTCGATGCTCTACCTCGATTATTCGAGGCAGGGAGGCGACTGGACGAGAAACGCGCGCGGAGGGAGGGAGAACTTGGAGGCTGTGAGCTTCCTGCAGGATTTGAACAGGCAAATCTACAGGTCGTTTCCGACGGCGCAGACGATAGCCGAGGAGTCCACCGCGTGGCCAGGCGTCACCGGACCCGTCGAGGAAGGGGGGTTGGGGTTCGGGATGAAGTGGAAGATGGGATGGATGCACGACACATTGACATACTTCTCAAAGGACCCCATCTACAGGAAGCACCACCAGGAACTCATGACATTCAGCATGTGGTATGCTTACTCCGAGAACTTCGTCCTGCCTCTTTCGCACGACGAAGTGGTCTACGGAAAAGGTTCGCTCCTACAGCGGATGCCGGGGGACAGGTGGCAAAAGTTCGCGAACCTGAGACTTCTGTTCGGGTACATGTTCGCACACCCGGGGAAGAAGCTACTCTGGATGGGGGACGAGTTCGCCCAGGCGGAGGAATGGCACCATGACGGAGGACTGCAGTGGCGGTCCCTGCTCTCGGAGAGGGAGAACCAGGGCGTCGAGCTCTGGGTGAAGGACTTGAACAAGCTCTACAGGAGGGAGAGGTCGTTGCACTCGCTAGACTTCGACCCCGGAGGGTTCAGATGGGTTTCGTGCGACGACTCTTTACAGAGCGTCATAGCGTTCTTGAGAAGGTCCGCGGAGGAGAATGACTTCGTGCTTGTGGTCTTGAACTTCACGCCTGTCGTCAGGCGAGGATACCTCGTGGGCGTTCCAGTGGGAGGAAGGTGGCTTGAGGTGCTGAACAGCGATGGAAAGGAGTATGGGGGAAGCGGTATCGGCAACGCAGGAGGAGTGGATTCTTCTGACGTGGCCTGGCACGGAATGGAGCGGAGTCTGAGGCTCACGCTTCCGCCGCTCAGCGCGCTCTTTCTCAAGCCTGAGACAAGAAAAGGCCACCCTTAAATCGCCAGGCCAACGCCAACCAACGCCCTTTCTTGTTCGCGAAGAGACTTGATGCCCAGGACAAGCTCTATCTTGTAAGCGGGTGCGTGGACAACCTTCTGCTGGCACAGGACGAGGCAGAAGGTTGGTTCGTAGCGGCCCCCGGCTACAGGCCCTACGGCGATTTCGTCTGGCACCGGGACAGCGCCGAGTGCGTGGCGGCTCTGGACATGTACGCCTCCTCATCAGGGAAGAAGGACATCTTTGAACGAACCGAGAAGGCACTTGCAAGGTCTTTCAGGGCTATTGCGGAGAAAGAAGAAGGCGTGAAGAAACTTTCGGAGATGAAGGCCAAAGTTTCCAACCCCGACTTTTATGACGACAGATTCCACCCCCATTGCAGGCTGAAGAGGGACGGACAGGAGGTCGCTGAGCCCTGGAACAACGTGCAGTATGACAGCGTGGCCCGGCTTATCGTGGCGCTGTCGAGGCACCTGGCCCTGTCAGGGCGCGTCGACCCTGGGGCCTTCGAGAAGGGCCTCAAAGTTGCGACGTCCTATCTCTTCGACTCGATATGGGATCAGGTCGACGGGAGGAAGTGGCTTACGGTCTGCGCGAACGAATGGGAGGAGAAGAACGAGCCTCACTTGGGAGGCCCTCTGTTTTCATCCGTGGTAGGTACGATTTATGCCGCGAGCCTTGCAGCGGGGGATTTGCAGCAATTCTTTCCACTCCCCGAGGTGAGGGAATTCACGAAGCTAACGATGGACATGCTTCTTGGGCTTTTCAGGGAGGGGGAGAGTCTGAAGATGCTCAAGAGATACTACGAAACGCCAACCGGAATCTGCTCCACCTCTCTCTGGCTTCTCACGGACTACGAGGTCTTCCCGAACGATTCGCCCATGTTCAGGAACACCATATCCGAGATTGTGAGGTCCCTGTACACAGAAACAGCGACAGAGGCAACCGGAGGAGAAGTGCACCTAACGGGCGGGCTCCGGAGGTACCTGATACCCGAAGCGGGCCACGACCAGCGCGGTTTTCATCATGATAGCTATTGGGGTGGGCAAGCATGGATGATTACGACTGCTCAGCTCAGCAGGGCAATGGCCATTCAGAGAAGGTACGATATCGCCGAGACCCTGCTGAAGAACTGCCTGGAAACCAGGAGTGCCGAAGGAAGGCTGCCGGAACAGTTCGAGGGCACCTTCCTTGACCATAGGCAGCACGAGCTTTGGAAGACGAATACAGGGGAGAACACCGCGCCCCCCTGGCTAGCGTGGTCGCACGCGGAGGTCCTGAAGGCTTACGTCACACTTCGGGAGATGGATGCAATCTGAAGGTCAGCTCTTTGGTGACTGACAAGCCATAAGACGGCGGAACGGGCATCTCACCGCGTCCCGGGAAACGAGAGGTCGGCCGGTGTCGATGCGGTCGTTCTGCTTGCAGCCTGAGGCGGGAGCTGCAAGGCGCCGCAAAAGCCGACCCGTGCCTGCCCCATCAAAGCCTAATAATGAGGCCCGGGGGTATCAGCATGTGAGTCGCGGCAAGAGAGGAAAGAAGACGCCTGCCGGGGAGCGAAGGGCGACCATGGAACTGCCTCCCGAGAAGGCGTTCTACTTCTACAGGGGCTTGGACGAGCCGTTGGGCGTGGCTGCAAGCAGCATTGTTGATTTCCAGAGGAAGCTGGCGAATGTCGAGACAACCTCTGTCAAATTCCACGTCGAGAGAGGCGACTTCCAGAACTGGCTCAAGACGCTGGGGGAGATCGACTTGGCCGAGAAGATCGATGGCCTGAAAGGAAAGGGAATCCCGCCTGAAGAAATGAAAGGGAGAGTGACGGCCCTCGCAGCTGAAGCCCTCAGGGGCAAGAAGCCTTAGAGCCATCCCAGCATTGTCCTCCTGTAGACGGCTAGGGAGCAGGCCAGCTGGACCAGCGCGAGATAGTTCTCTGCCTTCTTCTCCCACCTGATGAGGAGCCTCATGAACCGGTTGAGCCAGGACGCGCTCCTCGAGGCCTCCGACGCGCTCGGCACGGACGAGCCGACGGTGGTCACGAAGGGCGAGGAGAGGGTCTTGAACGAGAGCGGCAAGAGGATTGACGTCATCCCTGCGTGGAAGTGGTTCCTTCGGAGCGGGTAGAAGGCGGCCGTCCCTGGCTCCCTTGGACGAGCGGTACACTGCTGCCTCGGACCTCAAGATACAGGCGCTGCGGGCGCCCCGCAGGAGCCCGCTCCGGCCCCGGGGGGCCCGACGTGGTCGAAGGCAGAAGCCTCTGATGGGCGCGCGGGCGCTCCTCAGGGTCGGTAGGTGCGCGGGTCCACCCGTGTTATCCCCGCCACCCTGTCGTATACTTCGTCTGTTGAGAGTATCTTCCGCCCGTCGTCCTGGTTCAGGGCCGTGGCGGCGTAGATGGCGTCGAAGAGGCCGGGCGCCCTGAACGTCCAGGCCAAGGGCATCAGGAAAGTCGAATCGGGGGCTGCTTCCGACCAGCCTATGGCGGCGCAACCGGCAGCTGCAATCTCCGGACCTTTAGGTCGGAGAAGTTGAAGACGGGTGGCTCCTCCCACGCAACCAAGCCGGTTGGACCCTACTCGAGGTGCGGCTCTTCGAATACATGTTTATATGTATACACGTCTACAAGCGCAGGTGATGAGCACCACGATAAGGGTGAGCGAGAAGGACAAAGAAGCCCTCGAGACGCTGCGGAAACGCCTCGGCGCCAGGACCATGGCCGAGACGCTCAGGTATGCCATCGCGACGGCAGAGGCCGAAGACGAAAGGTTCGTAGGGAACGTCGACGCTTTGGGCGAACTCCTGAGTGCAGCAGGGCGTTCAAGCGCCGGGAAGGTGCGCGTGACGGAGCACGTCGACGAAGAGCTCGCCCGGGCCCTTGCCAAGGAGTCCTCGGAGAGATGACCGCGTTCCTGGACACAGGAGCGCTGTACGGTACCCTGGACAGGTCGGACGAGCACCACTTGGACGCCGTATCGCTCGTCTACCAGGCGTTGAAGGGCAAGTGGGGGAGGGTGTACACGAGCAACTACGTGGAAATCGAGGCCACGCTCCTTCTGGGCTCCAGGCTCGGCCCTTCCGCGGCCAGGGCCGTCCCCTCGTTCCTTTCCAAGAGCGGGTTCAAGGAGCTGCTCGTCGATGGGCCGACTCACGCGAAGGCCGTCGACCTGTTCATCCGAGACGAGAGGCTCAGCCTGACTGACGCTTCGAGCGTGCTCCTCATGGGGGTCGTCGGGGCGAAGGCGCTTCTCGGCTTCGACACAAGGAGCTTCGCAGGAAGGAACGTGGAAGTGGTCGGAGGCGGCCACTGGGAAAGGCTGTCTGACTCGGAGAAGAAGGGCGTAGGGGCTTTCGAGCGAGGGTCCGGAAAGGCGCCCTGACCGACCAAGCCGACGAACAGGCAGCCTAGGCCCTGCCACGCGGACCTCTGCGCCCGGCCACCTTCTCGATCTCCGCCTCGGCCTCCGGCGGAAGCAAGCCGACGGCGCCCTGAAGAGAAGGGCGAAGCAGCGGGACGCAGGAGGGTCCGGCACAGGGGCCGCGGTCAGAGGAAACGGAGGACCCACTGCAGGCCTCCGGGGAGGAGGTGGCCGAGGTAGGACTTGTCCTCCAGGGAGAGGAGCCTCAGGGCCTTCGTACAGACCACGAACAGGGCCAGCCCCAGAGCGGTGTAGGGGACGATGGTGACGAGCCGGTTCGACACCATCTCCGAGGGGAGATAGACGGCCACGGCAGGGATGACGGACGCCAGCAGGGCCTTGCCGAGGAAGCGGAAGCTGGCCCTGGGGAGGTAGCCTCTGAGGAAGTACAGGGAGAGGGCGCAGCCGAGCACCATTATCGTGACCCTGCTGTAGGCGGCCCCCGCGAGCCCGAGGCTCGGCACCAGCGACAGGGAGAGGGCGATGTCTGCGAGGGCGGCGACCGCCCCGACGACGAGGACCGCTCGCGTCCTCCCGACCCCTTGCAAGACGTAGATGGCGATGGACTGGACAGCGACGAAGACATAGAACAGGGTGATGACCTGGAGGTACGGGATCCCCGCTGCGTAGGCGCCCCCGCCTGAGAAGAGGTCGAAGAGCTGGGTGGCCATGGCGGCCGCGAAGAGGGACGCGGGGAGGACCGTGAGGGCGCCGAAGCGGAGGGCGAGGGCCGTCCCCCTGGAGACCTCTGAGGTGGCCTCGGAGCTGAAGGAGGTCTCAGCGAAGAGGGCGGTGGTGAGGGGACCGACGAACAGGGCTGAAACGAGGCTCGAGATAGTGACCGCGGCGTTGTATATCCCAAGCGAGGTGGGGCTCAGATATCCGCCGACCACGACGATGTCGGAGTTCGCCGCGACGGTCGCGACCACCCCCGCGAGGGCGAGAGGCGAGGCGTAGCGGAGGACCGGGCGGTAGTAGAGGGAGGCGCGCGCGGTCAGGAGCGGTCTGCGGTACAGCATGAAGGCCGCCAGGCCTACCAGGCCGTAGTAGAGGGCCCAAGACAGGATGGCAGCGGCCAGGCTGTGGAAGAGGAGAAGGCCGGCGACGGCGACGGCGACCCCGGCGAACCTCGACACGAGGGTGATCTTCGCCATGAGGGAGTACCTCCTGACGGCCTGGAGGATAGCGAGGAGGACCGAAGAGACGGAGGAAGAGAAGAGCCAGAGGGCGCCGACGTAGAAGACCCAGGACCAAGAAGTGGACTTCAGAAAGTAGCCCGAGAGGTAGGGTGCGAGCCCCGCGAGCATGGCAGAAGCGGCGCCTGAGAAGAGCAACGTCAGGATGAGGGAGGCCTTGGCGCCCCCCCACCCGCGGCCCTGCTCGTCGGAGGCCATGGGGGCCAGGAACTTGACCGTGGCGTAGCTGAGCCCGAAGGAGGCGAGGGTTGTGGCTATGCCCACGGTGACCTGGAGGGAAGAATAGGCGCCGTAGGAGACCGATGGGAGGAGGCGGAGGAGGGAGCCGAGAAAGACGAAGCCGAGCAGGGCGCCCAGGACGCCCTGGGTGGAAAGCCAGCCGATCCCCCGGACGATGTTCCTCCCGCGGTCTTCCGTCTGGTTACCAGGTGGCGGGCCGGTGCCTCCTTCCAACGAAATCAGGTCCGGAAAGACGGGCTATAAGAGATGAATTGGCGCACCGCCTGAACAATCCTCAGACTGAGGAACCAGTGAACCTACCCACCGCTGAAGCCTGTGGGCTTCTCGCTCCATCGGCCAAACTTGCTTATCCTCCTTCGTTGGACGAGTAGAGGCGCGGCCTCCGCACGGGCCCGTTCCAGGCCCGCCTGCAAGACGTTCCTCGCAGCGTCAGGAACAGGCCGACGGGAGGGAGGAGGTCCAGGACGCGGCTGAACCGATGGCCATGCCGGATGGCACGGGGGACGGTTGACTACAAGTCGCCGATGGCGGCGCTGTATCCGACTCCGAGAGGGACTTCGTCAAGATGTCCTGCCTGCGGTGGAAGGCTGGAGCACCCGGCGTGGGCTGTGAGCAGGCGCGTCAAGTGCGGCGTCGACTACGGCAGGGACAGGCTCGCCTCGCTGGCGATCCTCTGCCGCGGCCTGACGCCGTTCGCCGCGAGTGCGGACGCCTCCTGGCAGCAGATGAGGGATGAGCACCTGCATCCTGGCGGCACGCCTGGTGCCGTCAGAGCGGGTGGGACCGATGCTGCCAGCGCTCCGAATCTGGACGTGCACACGTAGATGCACGTTTAGAGAAACGGGGGCGCCTTTGGGGAGCCGCGGGGGCGGAACAGCTTGAGCCCGTCTTTGGCGAACTGCCCGAAGTGGGCCGAGTCGAAGGTGGAGAGCTCGGCCCGCCTGTTGATCGCTATCGCGGCTATCATCGAGTCCAGCCTCCTGACGGCCGTCCCCCTCCTTTCCGCTGCCAGCTCGAGGCGGGACGACAGGTCGGCGTCTTCCTTCGCGTACGGGATCACGCGCAGCTGCGCCAGCTTCGCCTCTGACCTCGAGTATTTTTTCAGGCCGTAAAGGAGCTCATGCATGTTTATCGAACTCGTTCCCAGGTCCTCTTCCGCCTCCTCCAGCGACGCCAGTAGTTCGTCCCCTTTCTGCGACTCCTTGTCGAGTATCTCGATGAGCACGTCGGTGTCTAGGAGTATCAGAGCCTCTTCTCCTCCCTGCGGGCCGACACCTCGTGGAGCAGCCTCTCCTTGTCGGTGAATGTCACCTTCCCCCTGAGCCTCTTGAGCGCCTCGATAGAGCTCTCCCCCTCGACGAGCCTGGAGAACAGGTCGCTGAAGCTCTCGTCAGGGTCTTTGACAGCGGCGAGCTTCTTGTATACCTCGTCCTTGATCGTAAGGGTCTTCGTCACGCAGGACCTGCTGTTTGAACATAAATATAAACATGGACTCCCTGCTAGGCGCCTTCAGACTCTGCGTCATGGCTCGCCTGTTTGTGGCCGGGTGACATCCTCCCACGAGTGAACCCGCGGGCTTCCAGCCCCTGTTCACGGCGTATAGTCCCTGCTTCCTCGGCCTGGCTTGCGCGCCCCGTCGTCGGCACGGGCAGAGGCCCTGTCTCCCCAGGCTCGAGCTCGGGGATGCCCTGCCTTGCCCTGCGTGGCGTCCCACGTCCCTTAGGCCGCGGTCCGATTCGAGCGCCGATGCGATCCATCCAAGGGCTGAGGCGCCGAGGGCCTTCCCGCGCTGTTCGGTGAGGAACGCCTCGAGGCTAGGCGTCCGACCTCGCCGGATGGCAGGCTGGCGGGCCCGGAGACTCCGCAAGAGGGGTATCCGAAGGCCCCGGCGAGCGTCCCCGAAGAGCCTCGTCGCCAGCCTTCTGTCATGTGATGCAGAAGACATGGAGACTCGGTAGGTCCGTCAGGGAACGGTTTAGTTGCTAAATTGTTCCGTATAGGAACAACATTGAAATAGCCGCTTCGCTCCTCGCTGGACCGTGTCCAGGCGAGGCGATATCGAGGCGGCGATGGCAGACTGGGACCCGGGGAGCATCTCGCGGCTCCCGATGGTCGGAAGAAGGGCCGACATGCCTCCGCGGGAGCCAAGGAGCGTCGTGACCATCACTGGGCCGCGGAGGGCTGGAAAGACGTACTTCATGTACCTGGTCGCCAGGAAGCTCATCGAGGAAGGGGTCCCGCCCGAGAGGATCCTCTACGTCAACTTCGAGCACGAGAGGCTCGACACCCTGAGGGAGAGGGACCTGGAGACGATGCTGGCGGTGTACTACGAGCTCGCCCCCCCGGCCCTTTCATCGGACCGCCCCTACCTCTTCCTTGACGAGGTCCAGAACGTCAGAGGGTGGGGAAAGTGGGTGAGGAGGGTTCACGACGGAAAGGAAGCCAGAGTCTACGTTTCCGGGTCGTCGTCGAAGCTGCTGAGCAGGGAGCTGTCGACAGAGCTGAGAGGGAGGAGCACAGACTACGTGGTCTTCCCGTTCAGCTTCGCCGAATTCCTTGACGCGAAGGGGATAGAGGCGCCTGACATCAGGCGGCTCCCCCACCTGGAAGAGCGGGGGAAGGTCCTCGCCCTCCTCAAGGAGTACCTCGAGACGGGGGGTTATCCGGAGGTCGTCCTCGAGCCTTCCCAGGGGGTGAAGGAGAAGGTCCTCCGCTCCTACTTCGACACCATCCTCTACAGGGACCTCGTCGAACGGTTCGACGTAAGGTCTCCTGCCCTGCTCGACTCGTTCGTGAAGCTCTGCCTGGCGAGCCACGCCAAGTACCTCTCGGCATCGAAATCCTACAACCACCTGAGGGGGCTGGGGTTCAGGACAAGGAAGCAGACCGTCCTAGACTACCTTCGCTACGTCTCCGAGAGCTACGTGATAATCCCGCTGGAGATCTATTCCAGGTCGGTAAAGAACAGGGCGCAATACCCGAAGAAGGTCTATGCCGTCGACACAGGCCTCGTCCGCGTCGGGAGGTTCGAGACAGGGATGGGGAGGCTGATGGAGAACTGCGCGTTGGTCGAGCTGGCTAGGAGGAGCTCCTACTTCAGCGACTTCCAGGTCTACTACTGGAAGGAGTACGGGAAGGCCGAAGGAGCCGAGGTCGACTTCGTGGTGGTCCAGGGGGGGAAGGCGGCGGAGCTGGTCCAGGTGACCTATGCGACGGCAGCCGACGGGCTCGACGCACGGGAGGTCGACTCGCTCAGGAAGGCATCGGCCGAGCTCGGGTGCAAGAAGCTCGTCGTGCTGACCTGGGACTACCGAGACCGGAGGGGCGGCGTGGAGTTCGTGCCGCTGTGGGAGTGGCTCCTGCAGGCGCGGTCGACGTAGTGCCTGGCGCGGTCGTAGCGGGAGGGGCGCCCTTCGGGAACCCGACAACCTGCCCGCTTCGCGGGCGGCCCTTCCCGCCGGGGGGCGGCCGGACCGCGCCAGAAGAAGAGGGGGATGGCCGAAAGTGCGGCCGGCCCTCTACTCCGCGGGCGACAGGCCGACTATCCGGACCCCCTTCGAGTTGGGCTCCAGCTCGACCTCGCCGGAGTATCCCCTGCCGTCCTCGTCTTCGCAGCTCACCCTGACCTTCAGCGCCGCCTCCCCCACCGAGACGCCCCTGAGGGGGACGGTCGTGGTCTCCAGTGCGCCTATGTCCAGGGGGCCGTAGCTCCCGGACTCGTTGCCCGGGAGGGCGAGCACCACCTTCTTCGCGCTCCCCCCGGTGTTGGCGAGCATCAGCTCGCAGTTGCGCCAGTCGAACATGGCGACCTTCCTCCCCCTCAGCCTGGCGAACGCCTGGAGGACGGGCCGCGCCTCGGCCGCCCTCTTCGCCTCCGCCTCCTCCATCAGCCTCGCCACCACGGCCCCGACCTCTTCCATGACGGCGCAGTAGGCGTCGTGCTCCAGCTGAAGGACGGGGTAGGTGGTCGTTTCGTTCTTCTTCTTCTTCACGGTCAGCCTGACCCCGTCCTCCAGGACGGCCTCCTTCGCCCCCGGGAACCACTTCGAGAGGCGCCTCGGGTCGACCTTGACCGGCCCGGCGAGCGCCGCCTGGGCGTCCCGCAGGAACCGGGAGATGCTAAGCTTGACCTCCTTCTCGAGGTTGAGGGCGTCGACATACTCCGTGAACTCGTCCGCGAGGTCCGCGAAACCCTTCAGGTCAGGCTCGGGCCCCGCCCCTGTCCCCTGGGCCAACTGCGGGCGGCTCCCCCGTCCGGGATTTATGGCGTTATGGAACCTGCATCTATGAGCCGCGGCTCTCTGCGGGGGGGCATGCGGGGGCCCGGCTCGTCGGGTTTTTTACCCGGGGATGTGCGGAAGCGGGAGCTTGCGGCCCGCGGCCCCCCTCGAGTCCCTGGGATACATGGCGGTGGCCGCTGTCTCCGTGCTGGCGGGGCTGGCGGCGGTGTTCGCCCTGAACCACGTCGTCCCGACCCTGCGCGCCCCCGTGGTCCTCTTCCCGCTGTACTCCGAGGTCGTGGCCGTGGACGTCTACGGCGCCTGACCTCAGGCGGCTCCCCCACCTGGAAGAGCGGGGGAAGGTCCTCGCCC